>CAMVHB010000001.1 GCA_947167155.1 uncultured Lachnospiraceae bacterium
GCATCTTTTCGAATATTTTTCTTTTCATGGAACGCACCTTTTCGAAATCAATTTATAGTGAACGACAAAAATAATTTGTCGTTCACTATAATGCCTCCGGCGGATGCGCACGGATTTTGATTGGAAATTTGCCGCTGAAGCGGCCAAAATCCGGCGCAGCAAACGCCAAAGTAAAAAGAACTTTGTCGTTTGCTATAATATATTATTATCACTTTTTCGAGATTTATATTTGATTAATTTTGCACCTTTTCGCGATTAATGATATTCTAACACCTTTTCGAGACTTAATCAATGTCAAACTATCACCTTTTCGAGATTACCAGGTCTGTCATGGCAAAACAGCCCCCTTACTACCTCTTATGGCAGCTTGGGGGCTTTAGTGTGTCTTAATCTTCTTTTGTCAGAACTTTTTTCTGCCAGCTTCTTTTCCCACATTCAGGGCATTTCATGTATCTTGTCCTGCCAATATGCATAGCAAGATTTGTCTTCCAATAGGTGGGTACGTACCTGTGATGACAATGCTGACATTCATAGTATCCAGCCTTTTGCTCAATGCCCACAGCAATAAAAGCGACCGTAAATATCATCACGAAAGCGAATACTATAAGTACGATTCGCAGCCAAACAGGCATCTCTATAAATGAAGCCACAAACACCATGACCAGCCCGGCAATTACGGCCGGAAACGCAATCCAGTATTCCGTCCTAAGCATCTGTCTGTTCTTTTCTTCAACCTCTCGTCTCATCGCCAGCAGGTTTTCTTCTGCCCTTTTGTCATATGCTTCTGCCATAATTCTTTCGCCCGACAGGAGTTCGTTAACGTTTATTTTCAGAAGAGCACTCAGTTCCAGCATAACGCCGGAATCCGGCATTGACTTTCCGGTCTCCCATTTTGATATCGCCCGGTCACTGATTCCGAGCTTCTCGGCAAGGACTGCCTGAGTCATGCCCTGTTCCTTCCTGCAGGATGCTATGAATTTTCCAATTTTGATTTGATCCATATCGGGCACCTCCTTTCATGACTCAAGCATAGCCGGTATCATCATATTTTTACACGAACCGTAGGTTGATTTCCTGCAACTCTACCGCTGGTTGAGTCCGGTAAAGTGCGCTCCCCGCCGCCGATGATGGCAGTGTGGGAGCTTTGGTGTGTCAGTTAGTTACCTGTTCCATCATAGGCATTACGTTCAACATAAGCCATCATGGTATTGTTTCTCCATGCGTGTGCAACGGCAATCAGCAGAGGAGTAATCGAAACAAGTATCACATTATTAATCAAAATACCGGCTATGAACACAGCTATGATACAAATCCCGATGAATACCATAATAGCAATGTGCTCTTTCAGCCATTTCTTCTTGAAGAACTCTATTTTATCCTTCAATGAGAAGCTGCTGGCTTTGATAACCTGTGTCAGATTCTCCTCTGCGGCCTCCTTGTACTCATCATCGGTTAATCTCTTTCCACTAAGAATTTCATTGACACTAACACTAAAAAGTTCTCCTAAAACCAGCATCACATCTGCAGGTGGCAGATATACTCCTGTTT
This sequence comes from uncultured Lachnospiraceae bacterium, assembly GCA_947167155.1. GTDB lineage: Bacteria > Bacillota > Clostridia > Lachnospirales > Lachnospiraceae > RUG306. The sequence continues at coordinate 1,549 of CAMVHB010000001.1, forward strand.
CCCATCGGGAGACTGTTTTATTAGTGACTCCGATTTTTTCTCCGAGTTGCTCTTGCGTCAGACCTTTCTCTTTTCGAAGATCCGCTATAAATTTACCTGTTTTCATAAGATCCATATGACCCACCTCCTGAGAAAAGCATAGCGAATCTCCACCAAATTGTCTTTACCATAAACAGCGAATTGCTGGACATTTCATTTCCAACCATCGCACTGACATCTAAATCACAGCCACAACTACCCCAACATCTAACTCGGCAACTCAACATAGTGACATCTAACTCGGCAACTCAACTCTCACACTTTTTGAGCCGGATTGCCCTTGGATAAGTTACCGAGAAGCGTTCGTCCTGCCCGATGCCAAATTGCCCGATTGCTCGAAAGCCGCAGTATTACTGGGCTTTCGCGGCTATTTGCCGTCGACCCTTGACATCAAACAGACCGTCTCCACATTCCCCGTAAAAGGGAACATGTCAAAAAGCTTCATCGACACGGGGGAATAGCCCTTCTCAAAGAAGAAGGGGAGGTCCCGGGCGAGGGACTTTGGCTTGCAGCTTATGTAGATGATGTTCTCGACCTCATAGGAAAGTATCTTGTCGAGGGACTTTTTTTGTACCCCTTCTCTCGGCGGATCGAGGATAATGAGGTCCGGCTTTTCCAAAAGACTGTCAAGCGCGACAAAGACATCGCTTGCGATAAAAGAAACATTGCCTATGCCGTTTTCTTTTGCGTTCAGGCGCGCCTTTTCAACCGCCTCCTCCACTATCTCAACTCCTACTACTTTTTCGGCACTTGGGCTCATAAGCTGGGTTATCGTCCCTGTTCCGCAATAGAGATCATAGATGAGTCCCGGGCGCTCTGACAGAACGCTCTTTGCAAGCTCCCTCACATAGGAATAGAGCTCCTCGGCTCCCCTCGTATTTGTCTGGAAGAATGAAAAGGGGGATATCTCAAATGATAGTGAAAGGACGGTGTCGTGAAATGACAAGCCACCGTAGAGCACCTCTGTTCCTTCGTCTATTACCGCATCGGCAAGGCTGTCATTTTTTGTATGAAGGATCGAAACGATCCTGTTCTCAAGGGAAAGCGAAAGAAGCTTGTCGCGCCACAAGGGCAGTAGTGTCTCAAACGCCTCTCCTCCCTGGGTAGTTGTCACAAGGTCGATCAAAAGCTCACCGGTATTTCTGCCTCTCCTGACCAGAAGATGCCGTAATATCCCCTCATGGCTCCTCTTCCTTACATACGGGATCTTCCTTTCCGAGAAAAAAGAAAGGGTTGCCTTCACTATCTCATTGAAATCCGGATGGGCAAGGACGCAGGAGTCCGTGGTAAGCACATCATAAAAGCTCTTTTTTTTGTGAAGCCCCAAGGTCAGCGGACCGTTCTTCATTGCGTCTCCGAAGGAGAACTCCATCTTGTTCCTGTAATAATATGGATCCGGAGAGGCCACAGCCCCCTTGTATATATCTTTATAGTCGATCGCGGGCGAGTGCTCTTTAAGAACAGGAGAAAAAAGAAGCTCCATCTCATTTTCCTTGAGATGGAGCTGTTCTTCACTTGACATATCCAGGAGACTGCACCCTCCGCACTCATTGAAATGCGGGCAGGATAATTTCATAAGTCTTCTTCCTTTCAGTCTTCAGCAGCCACTGTGGCAGATTCTTCCTCATCAAAAAGGTCGTCATCGTCATCAAAGGCATCATCAAAATCATCATCGAAATCATCATCGTAGTCAGGTGTGAAATAACGATAAAGCGCATAAATGATCGCACATACGACTGCGATCACAAGGATCACGATGAGAGTAGTCTTTACGACCTTTCCGACGGAAAATTCTTTCTTCTCAACAACCATTTTCAAAACTCCCCTTTCTATAAAAAGCAAAAAGCCTGCAAAATCTTCAATCAAAAATGATTATAACATTTACTCTCCACACATATCAAGCCTTTTCAAGCTTTGCAAAGGAGGCAAACATCTTTTTCTCCTCGCCGCCGTCAAAGCGGACCAGGACTTCAAAATCTCGTCCTCCGTCCGTGATCGAAAGTACGACTCCCTCCCCGAATTTTCTGTGAGTCACTCTGTCGCCAACAGCGTAGGAAAGAGGCGCCTTTGCGATCGTCGTCCCGAAATTCTTCGGCGCGACGGGCTTTTTGAAGGGATTATAACTCGTATCGGGAGTATAAGATTTTTTCCTTGGCGCCTCCGTTTTTCTTGAAGAGACTGAAGGAGCCGGCATATTACCTTCTGTAAGGAGCGGTGATATCTCCTTTAAGAACCTCGAAGGGCTCTCAGTCTGGTACTCACCCCTTACCATCCTTGTCCTTGCAAGTGTCAATGTAAGGTTCTTTCTTGCCCTCGTGATCCCGACGTAAAAGAGCCTCCTCTCCTCGGCAAGTTCCTCACCCCCGTCAGAAGCAGTGATCGCCATAAAGCCCGGAAAGAGCCCATCCTCCATCCCTGCTATATAAACAGTGTCAAACTCAAGTCCCTTTGCGCCATGCAGCGTCATGAGAAGCACATAATCATCCCCTTCGGGAAGGTTGTCGATATCGGCTATCAGAGCCACCTCCTCAAGGAAGCCTGAAAGGGTGGGCTCCTCATTATCATTCTGATAGACCACGGCCTTGTTTATGAATTCCTCAAGGTTCTCAAGCCTTGCCTTTGAATCATCGGTATTTTCAATAACAAGCTCGTTCTGATAACCGGACTCCTCAAGAACAGCCCTTATTATCGTGGGAACCGACTCATTCAGGCGGCTTTTGAAGCCTTCAATAAGTGAGGTAAAGCTCCTGATCTTTGAAGCGGCACTCTTTATGGCGGGATTGATATCCGAGGAAAGAAGGCCTTCATAAAGTGACTTTCCATTCGCAGTTGCAAAAACAGCGGCCTTTTCAACGGAAGCCTCTCCTATGCCTCGTTTCGGGACATTTATTATCCTCCGCACCGAAAGGTCATCGGAGGGGTTCACTATCGCCTTCAAATATGCGATGATGTCCTTGATCTCCTTCCTTGAGTAGAAGTTCACCCCGCCAACTATCTTGTAGGGGATATTCTCCCTTATGAACTTTTCCTCGAGGATCCGGCTCTGTGCGTTCGTGCGGTAGAGTACGGCATAATCACTATAGGAATCGTTTGCTTTCCTTTTCCTTACAGCAACATCATTGGCTATGTAATCTGCCTCTTCGTAAGCCGATTCAAAGGAGCAGACCTTGATCTTCTCCCCCTCTTCGTTCTCGGTCCAGAGAGTCTTGTCCTTTCTTGCTTCATTATTTTTGATGACGGAATTTGCAGCGGAAAGAATGGTCTTTGTGGACCTGTAATTCTGCTCAAGCCTGATCACCGTGGCGTCGGGAAAATAATGTTCAAAATTCAGAATGTTTTTGATATTTGCCCCGCGGAATTTGTATATGGACTGGTCGTCATCACCGACCACGCAAAGATTCCTTGTTCCTCCGGAGAGCAGACGGACAAGCTCGAACTGGGCGGTGTTCGTGTCCTGATACTCGTCCACCATCATGTATTCAAACTTTTCCTGGTAATACGAAAGCACCTCCTTGTTCGTGCGAAGGAGCTCAACAGTCTTTACGATAAGGTCGTCAAAATCGAGGGCATTGCTCTCTTTGAGCCTGTCCTCGTATTCCTTGTAAGCCTTGAACTTGAGCATCGCCACAGGATCATGGCCCCAGTCCTTCAATGCCTCTTCAGGACCTTTAAGTTCATCCTTTGCTTTTGAGATCGCGGAAAGAAAGGTCCGCTCCTTGAATTTCTTCGGATCTACGTTCAGCTTCTTCATGACCGCCTTCATCACGGTCTTTGAATCATCTGCGTCATAGATCGAAAAATTGCGGTCATAGCCCGCTTCAAGGGCAAAGCGCCGAAGTATCCTTACGCAGCTTGAATGGAAGGTCGAAACCCATACATCGCGGCCTCTCTCCCCGACGACGGTGCTGATACGGCTCTTCATCTCTGCCGCGGCCTTGTTTGTGAAGGTTATGGCCATGATGTGATAGGGCGCCACATTTTCTTTTTCTATAAGATAAGCGGTCCTGTATGTAAGCACCCTCGTCTTTCCGGAGCCTGCTCCGGCGAGGATCAATACGGGACCCTTTGTCTTTTTTACAGCTTCAAGCTGCCTGTCATTTAATAGCTTGTCGTAATCCATTATTATTTTTCTTCTATACGGGAAAGAGCCATGGCGTAGCCGTCGTTTCCATAGGTAAAAGCACGGTTCACACGGCTGATCGTTGCAGTCGACGCCCCTGTCTCTTTTGCGATCTTCTGATAGGTCTCATTCTTCTGAAGAAGGGCAGCAACCATGAACCTCTGCCCCATAGCGTCAAGCTCCTTCACGGTACAAAGATCATCCAGAAATGCGTACATCTCGTCCCTGTTTTTCATAGAAAGAAGGGCATCGCAAAGCTTGTCCATTCCTTCGCTTCTAATGTCCCTGCTCAAGGCAGCCTCCTTCTAAACCACATCAAAAGCCAAAGTTCATCAGACCTTCTAAAGAAGTTCGATCCCGTTGCTCTTCAACAATTCTACATCTCTTTCGGGCCATACAGAGGCCTGAACCTCGCCGATATGGGCCTTTCTGAGGAAAAACATACAGATCCTTGACTGTCCGATCCCGCCTCCGATGGTATAGGGCAGCTCCTCATTGAGAATGGATCTCTGGAAAGGAAGATCCGCCCTCTCCTCACAATGGGCTTCATGAAGCTGCTTAAGAAGCGCCTCCTTGTCAACCCTTATCCCCATGGAGGAAAGCTCAAGCCCGGCGTCAAGCAAAGGATAATAGACGATAATGTCTCCGTTGAGACTCCAGTCATCATAGTCCGGAGCGCGCCCGTCGTGAGGCTTTCCGGACTTCAGTGCTCCACCGATCTTTTCGATAAAGACGGCCCCATAAGCCTTTGCGACCCTCTGCTCCCTCTCTCTCGGAGAAAGCTCGGGATACCTGTCTTCAAGCTCCTGGGAGGGTATGAAGGTAATGTTCTCCGGAAGTATGCAGTCTATGTATGAATACTGGTTCGATATATATTTTTCCGTGACACGGAGAGCATCATAAACGCTTCTTACGGTCTCGCGAAGCTTCTCCTCGTTCCTTGACTGCTTTTCAATGACACGCTCCCAGTCCCACTGGTCAACATAGATAGAATGGACATTGTCGGTATCCTCATCACGCCTTATAGCGTTCATATCGGTGTATATGCCCTCACCTACAGAAAAACCATAGCGGTAAAGAGCCATCCTCTTCCACTTCGCAAGTGAATGAACTATCTCAACCTGCCTCTCATTCTGCTCCTTCACGCCGAATGAAACGGGACGTTCAACACCGTTTAAGTTGTCATTAAGCCCTGTTTCAGGAATAACGAAAAGCGGCGCCGTCACTCGCCTAAGATTCAGTTCTGCAGCAAGAAGTCCCTGAAAGAAATCCTTGACCTTCTTGATCGCGATCTGTGTTTCCTTGAGGTCCAGATGACTTTGATAGCCCTCAGGAATTACAACATTACTCATAATGTTACTCTCTTTTCTCCTCTTGTTTCGTTTGCTCAGACTCCGCAATTCCCCACTGTTCTAGGGAAAGGAAGCACATCCCTGATATTCTGGATGCCCGTAAGATACATTACCATCCTCTCAAAGCCGAGACCGAAGCCCGCGTGTCTTGTAGAGCCCCAGCGCCTCAGATCAAGATAGAATTCATAATCTTCCTTCTTCATTGAAAGCTCATTCATCCTGCTCTCCAGAAGAGAAAGATCGTCCTCCCTCTGTGAACCGCCTATGATCTCGCCTATACCCGGAACAAGGCAGTCAACAGCAGCGACTGTCTTCTTGTCAGGATTCAGTTTCATATAGAAGGCCTTGATGTCCTTTGGATAATCAGTAACAAAGACGGGCTTTTTGAAAAGCTGCTCCGTAAGGAACCTCTCATGCTCTGTCTGAAGGTCAACTCCCCAGCTCACCTTGTAATCAAAGACATCATTTTTCTTTTCAAGTTCTTTTACAGCATCAGTATAGGTGATCCTGCCGAAGTCGGAAGATGCCACATGAGAAAGTCTTTCAACAAGTCCCTTGTCAATAAACTGATTGAAGAACTCCATCTCCTCCGGAGCTTCCTTCATCACGTAATCGATAATATATTTCAGCATATCCTCCGCAAGAGCCATGTCATCCGAAAGATCGGCAAACGCTATCTCCGGCTCTATCATCCAAAATTCTGCGGCGTGCCTGGCTGTATTTGAGTCCTCGGCCCTGAAGGTGGGACCGAAGGTATAGATCTTCCCGAAGGCCTGCGCAAAGGTCTCTCCGTTGAGCTGTCCCGATACCGTGAGGTTTGCGGACTTTCCAAAGAAATCCTGCGAAAAATCTATCGTCCCGTCATCCTTCAACGGTACATTCTTGAGGTCGAGAGTTGTGGCTCTGAACATCTCTCCCGCTCCCTCGGCATCAGATGATGTGATGATCGGAGTATGGACATATACAAAGTCCCTCTCCTGGAAAAATCTGTGTATCGCGTATGCTGCAAGTGACCTCACACGAAAGACCGCCTCAAAGGTATTCGTCCTCGGACGAAGATGTGTAATGGTCCGAAGATATTCCATCGTGTGCCTTTTCGGCTGAAGGGGATATGAAGGATCTGAAGGTCCCTCCACTGTGATCTCATCTGCCTGAAGCTCGAAGGGCTGCTTTGCCTCCGGGGTCATGGTGAGTATTCCCTTAGCATAGATCGCAGTCCCGACATTCAGATGTGCTGTCTCCTCAAAGTTCGAAAGAGTATCGTGATAAACAACCTGAAGCGGGGTGAAGAAGGTTCCGTCATTCAATACTATGAACCCGAAATTCTTTGAATCCCTGTTCGTTCTGATCCATCCGGCAACTGTTACTTCCTTGCCGGCGTACTTTTCAGTATTTTTGAATAGCTCCCTGATATCTGTCTTTTCTCTTGCCATTTTCTTTTACCAAAAAAATAAAACCCTTACCGAATCCGATGACACAAGACTCAAACGTCGCTTCGCTCGTTTTCGTCAAGTGTCCCTGTACCGATTTCTCCAACTTCACTGCGCTCAGTAAGAGAAATCAAGTGCGACAAGGTATTCTATCGCAATAAGGCATAAAAAACAAGCGCCCAAAGGAGGCGCCCTTCAAAGTCCCTCCTGCATATCCTTCTTCATGCGGTACATTCTTTCATCCGCCAGAGAATAGATAAATTCTGCATACAATCTTCCTTTTGCTCTTTCCTCCCTCTCATCGCCCTTGAATTCGGTCGATCGCGCTACGCCGTAGGCTGAGGAAAGAGGCGAGGGTATTCCTACGGAATTCTTATTTTCCTTCTCAGGAAGCTTCTTTAAGGCATCTTCAACAGCCTGTGCATTTCCACCCTCGGATATAACGCAGAACTCATCTCCGCCCATCCTGACACACTCCCCAACCCCGTCAAAGAGCTTTTCAATGACAGAAGCATAGCGCCTGATCAGCTCGTCACCCACCGAATGCCCGAAGGTATCGTTGGTCTTCTTCAAGCCATTTAAATCCATCGCTATGAGGATGAAATCATTATCCTTATCTGCAGAGAGGACCTGAAATCTTTTCTCGCAATATGCCCTGTTAAAGAGTCCGGTCACAGGATCTGTATAAGCAGACTGCTTGAGACTCTCATTCTTGGCATCCTCGAGTACCAGTTCATAGTAATAAGAAAGCGTCGAAAGAAAGAGTATCATGATGAACAGCAGCGCCCCGAAGGGAAGGACTGAGCTTTCAAGGAAGGCCGTCGTCGGAAGCAGATATTTATGGACATTAAATCTGAGAAGATCCAGCGCACCGAAAATGAACAAGGTGAGAACCGCAATATTCAAAAGCCTTGCCGAATGCGTTTTCTCACTTTTTCCTCTGAATGCCGTGATAAGGAAGGTCACAAGCACCACGATACAAAGAATGTGGAAAATATTGAGCGTCTGGGAAATATGGATGACACCTATGAAATGAAGGCCTGTGGCAATAATATCAAAGGCAGCGGTCAAAGCCACATTCACCCAAAGCAATATCCTGTTCACCCTGTCATCCCCGTTCCCCCTGATATTCAGCAGGAGAAGACAGAACGGGATAATAGCAGAAAAGAGAGTAATATACTCCATCTGGGTGGAATAGCCTATGTCAGATATCAGTATCTGAGCGCTCTTTGTGGTCATCATGATCCACATCGAGATCAGCAGTGAAAAAAGCCCAACATAAAGCATGCGGATATAACGGTTCTTCCTGAACATCATAAAGACACTGATCAGGGATATGATCGCGCCAAATGAGAACAGGAATACCCCTATGAAGAGGTTCCAGAACTGGCTTGATGAAAATTCCACATAAACGCTGCCGGAATCATATACATAGATGGTCGGAATACCCGAAAAGGCATTATCTTCGCCGGGTATAAAGGTCACCCTGATGCGGCTGCCGCCGGGCGAGGCCGGAAGCTCCGCAAAATGATAGCCGCTTCCGATCATTTTCCCCTGACTGAGAAGGTCATGACCATAGGAATAGATGTTTTTTCCATTGACCTCTATATCTACAGCCGAAAGATAATTAAGAACCATTACGGTACTTTGCTCAGGAAGGTCTTGCGGAAGTACCCCTTCGATGGTTATCTCCTCGTTTTGCTTCAGCTGCCTGCCAAAGCTGAAGTCAGAAAGGCTAATATTATCATGCACATTCCCGTTTTCAGTGAGTTTCCACGGTCCGTTGAGACTGACGCCATTCTCTCCGCTCCAGGAGATTCCATGCAGAAAGTAAAGGACGGCTGCAAGTCCCATCAGTGCAAACATCAGGACTGTTATCGCATTAAAGAGGAGCTTGCTTTTGTTCATCAGTCTCTCCCCCTTCCTGTACGCGATTTCATCTCATACATTCTCTTGTCTGAAAGCCTCAGCACCTCTTCAGATTTCGGTTCTTCAAATTCCGTGCTGAGGGATGCCCCAAAGGAGCAGTCTATCCTGTAGGATTCATTCTCAGAAGCCTCCTTTTCAAGTGAAACCAGCCTTCTCATGGAGGCTGAGGCTGTTTCAATATTGTCATTTTTAAGGACTGCTATAAACTCATCCCCACCCATTCTGAAAAGCTCCGCGGTATCCTTAAATACCTCCGTGAGCAGCTTTGAAAATGTGAGTATCATGGAATCACCGGTCTCATGACCATAACGGTCGTTCACTTTCTTCAGACCGTTTAAGTCAAAGCTGAGAATGAGATAAGGATCCTTTGAAGAGTCAAGCTCCTCAAGAACAAGATTTGCCTTCTTCCTGTTCGAGAGGCCCGTCATTGAATCAACCGACGCAAGGCTCTTTAAGACAAGAACCTCCTGCTCATCGAGAGTTCTTCTATAGATGCCACTCATATAGCTTGTGAGCATTCCGACAACAAAGATGAGAATGCCGACCGTAAAAAGATCCATCTTCAAGAAAAATGCTCCGGGGAATATGGTTCTAATGTCCTTCCTCAGCATCTCGTAAGCCCCGGTTCCCACAAGGATAATGAGGGATATCTCAAATATCCTGTCGGAAACAAGTCTCCTCTTCTTCGGGATCCTCGTAAAGATAATGGCGGCAATACCCACGGATACCACCATTATGTCAAATACCCTTCTCACTCTCGGAAGATGCATCACATTGGTGAAGAAGAACAGCATCACTGTGAGGAAGAAGACCATGCAGACCAGAAGAAGTATCCGAAGCACACTCTTCCTGGCACGCGAGATATCCTGCCTCGAGGAGAGAATGAGGATCAAAAATACCATAGGAGCTGAATAAAGGAGCGAAAACTCAAGTATCGAATTTACTGTGATCGAAAGACCTATGATCTCGGGAAACTTCTGAGAACAAAGCCCCCACGAGGCGGCTACTACAGAAAAGAGTCCAAGTCCCGTAAGCTCAAGATAATCCCTGTTTACAGAGACAAATGCAAGACTCACTATCAGGAGCACAATGCCAAGCAGCAGAAGGAAAAGGTCTATGAACAGAACCCCGGCGGTTTCGGAGACAAATTTTCTGAACATATCTATTCCAGCCGTGAGCTCTATATCAGGTCTTGCGTTTGAAACAAAGCTCTCGGCAAATGTCACTGTGATCGCGATATCCTTGCCTGCAGCGTCTGCCGGAAGTTCCACAAAATGATAGCCGCTCCCGACCGGTCTCCCCCGCATAAAACTTTCGCGGCCGTATTCATATACACTTCTACCATCGACTTCTACCTCAACTACCGCATTGTCGGCAAAGATACGAAGTCCCGCATGGGGAGGGATATCAGAGGGAAGTGTGTTGTAGAGCCTTATTATCTTTCCTCTTTCAAACATCCTGCCGAGAGAAAAATCATTGAGTGAGACATTACTCTCGGAAGATCCCTCAAGTTCAACATTCCAGCCCCCTGATATGTCATAGGTCTTCACAGCCTGAGGCTCCAGCCCCGCCTTTCTTATCAGTGCGATGAGACACAATGCTATCACGACAAGAGAAAGGATGAATATTATGATCTTTTTCGGAGTGAAAGTCTTCAAGTCTCTTTTTCACCTTTCGAGAAAATCAGTCAACATACTTTTCTTCAAACTGTTCCCTGGTAAGCGGCTTGTCGAAGAGATATCCCTGTATCATATCTATCTTCATGCCGACAAGAGCCTTCTCTTGGGAATCCTTCTCAACGCCTTCCACGACAACATCCATATTGATGGTGTCTGCCAGGTCTGAGACTGTCTTTACAAAGGCGTCAGAAAAATTGTCCTTCCCAACATCATCCGCAAAGGATTTGTCGATCTTTATGAGATCCATCGGCATATCCCGAAGCCTTGCAAGTGAGGAATAGCCTGTACCGAAATCATCAAGTGCAAGTCTTACTCCAAGAGCCTTGATGTCATTAAGTATCTTTTTCATCTTGGGCATATCGTTTGCCGCCAATGACTCCGTAACCTCAAGCGTGAGATTTTCGGGCGAAAGTCCGGAGAAATTCAAGGCATTCTTTACGGTCTCAACGATATTCTTCTGTAGAAGCTGGACTATGGACAGATTCACGCTGACCTTGTAATCCGGATGCCCAAAATCATTCCAATAACGGCATCTCTTGCAGGCCTCTATGAGAACGTGTTCTCCTATGGGAACAATGAGGCCGAGATTCTCTGCGATAGGTATGAATTCATCTGGATAGACGAAGCCAAGTTCCTCTGACTGCCAGCGGACAAGTGCCTCCGCGCCGCAGCAGACGGGTTCATTCTTTGAGACGTTGATAAGTGGCTGATAATAAACAAGAAATTCCTTACAGCCGCGCTCAACCGCGCCCCTCATGGAACGCTCAAGATCAAGGCGTCTTGTGAGAACCTTCGGATCTGAATGACTGTAGTACTCAACTACATTCTTCCCCTTCTGCTTTGCCATCCGAAGGGAAAGATCCGCCCTTTGAGTAAGCTGATCAGTCTTCGTCCCGTCCTTCGGGAAAAGGCAGACCCCTATACATATGGTACAGTAATATTCATTTGTCTCAAGCTGCCAGGGCTTGGAGAAGCGATTCGAAATGGCCTCTATCAGCCTCTCCCTCACTTCATGATGTTTTGCCGGGAGCAGCACTGCAAACTCATCTCCTCCGATCCTGTAGCAGTGCGCTTTTTTTCCGCAGATCACGCGAAGCGCCTCTGAAGCCTCCTTCAAAAGGAAATCTCCGACATGATGCCCGAGGCCCTCATTTATTCCCCTGAAATCATCAAGGTCCATATAGAGAAGGGTTCCTTCCTCACCGCTTCTCACAGCCTCCCTTATCTCCTGAGTGAAATCCATCTCAAAGCGCATCCTGTTTGAAAGCCCTGTGAGAAAATCGGTGCTTGCCTGCTCCTCTATCTTGTTCTGATATTCCTTCAGTCTCGTGATGTCATAGAAGGTACTCATCACGACATCGCTACCGTCTACCCAGCGTATATTTGAGGATGAAAGATCATATGTCTTTGCCGAATTTACCGCATAATAGTTTCTTTCATCATCCCCAAATATCCCGTTCTGCTTAAAAAGAGTATCACAGACATTTGACCTGTCACCTTCATCGGAAAACATTTTCTGGAAAGTGCCGTTTTCGTAAAGAAATTTCTTTCTTCCGGGATCAAATACGGCAATTCCGCAGCCTGTGTTCTCAAGGATACAGTCAAGAGCTGCATATGAACTTGCAAGTGAATTCTTTGTAACCCTCTTTACAAGAATGGTCGATATCACACGCCGCACATCATCGGAGAAGCGTATATCCTCGATCGACCACTGCCTCTTCGGATCGGAAGCCACAAAAGAAAGATACATGGAAACCTCGCCGTTGATCGATATCGGGAGGAACATTCCTGCAGTGATCTCATATTTTTCGAAAAAGGCCTTGAAGGCAGGTGGAAGCGAGGAATCAGAAGAAATGGTATAAGGTCTGTCTGTAAGGAAGGGAAGAAGCTCTGCCTTCGCCCCAATATAGTCGGGAGAAAGAGCCGGAAACCCCTCATTCTTCCATTCACATATGATATCGCAGTACTGCCTGTCAGAAGATAATCTCACCAGGAAGGCGTCAGATACATCCAGAAACTCTCCGGCCTCCTTCAGTATCTCGTCGCATACATTAATGAAGTCACCCTCCTCCTCAAGCATCTTCAGAATGTCAGTCATCACTTCATTTCGCTTCAAAAGCTCTTCAAGCCTTCCGCCGGCCTGGATCGTCTCATTTAATGTGTTGGAAAGATTGATGTTTTCGAGCCTCTGGGAAAAATAATAATCTATAAAGCTCTTCAGAAGTTCTACAGAGGAGTCAAATGATTCAATATTGGTAAGGCGGAGCGTCTTTTTCACCTGCTCGTCATCCTGTACATGCTCTCCCGCAATACCGGTCATTATGAATACAGCCTGAACCAAATGGTTTGAATTCTTCGCGGCTATGGCACGAACCTCTACAAAGGGTGCAAAAGCCTCTCCTTCTATAACCTCTTCAACAGGATTTTTTGCAAAGGCGTTCATAAGGAGCTTCACGTTTTCGGCGGGAACATATTTTTTCAGAAGCGCCTCTTCATCTGATGAGCCCGGGAAGGCAAAAACAGGTCTTGACGAGGCATCATAGGCACGAACATATACGTGATTTGCCCTCGAAAAAGTTTGAAGAAAGCTTTCCAGCCCTCCGTCCTTGGGATATACAGAAGCAAGATCCATTAATTTCCTCCGAAATCATATTTCAACACATTATGATAACAATTTTCAGTAAAAAATGCATTAAAAATGTGGGTCTTCTGTACACGACTTTTGTAAAAACTCACATTGCCAAAAAGGCTGCGGCGCGGATATAATGAACGAGCATTAAGAAATACACCCCCCTTTAAGTATTTCTTAACGTTTTCCCCTTTATATTTTTAACCCCCCTTTAAAAAAAGACATCCTTAGCGGATGTCTTTTTTCATTTTCGTATTCTTTCATCTTGCAAGCAATTCCACGATCTCTCCCAAATACATAGTGTGAAGATCCTTTGTCTTATAAAACCGATCCTCCACCCCTTTGTCCACTACATTTTCAAGAGTAATGGGAAGCGAATACATCTTTTTGCAGATAACAATGAAATTCCCCTCATCTATGAACGGAACTCCCTTGTAATCGTTGAGCGTAAGCCTTGAATTCCTGATCTTGTCCTCATCTCTTCCCGATACCTGTCCCAGATACTTCAGAGTCCTTCGATACTTGTCATCAAGAAAGGACACTGAAAAACTCTCACCCTTATCAAGAAGCTCTTTTGTGAAGCGGCTTTCCCTTACATAAACAGTCGCCACCGGTTTGTCCCAGAGCATACCTACCCCTCCCCATGAGATGGTCATGGAATTGATCTTTTCATCAGCTTTTACGGTAAGTGCTCCCCAATTGTCACCAAATCTCACAAACGGGTTGAACTCTATCTCCTTGATAGGATATGGCTGAAATGCATGCATAGGCTTCCTCCTCTAATATGTACTGCCCCCCAAATAACAGATTGATTCCTTGAAAGTCCTTTCCTCTCAGCAGACCTCGACCGTCCATCCGTACTTGTCCGGAAGCCGGCCCCACTGGATGCCTGTAAGGGTGTCGTAAAGCTTCTGGGTAAGCTCGCCTGTCTTCATATCGTTGATGGTGATGACATCATCCTTGAATTTGAGCTTTCCTACGGGGCTTATGACCGCGGCAGTACCTGTCCCGAAGACCTCCTCAAGCTTTCCTTCATGACCGAAGCGCATGAGGTCTTCTGCCTTGAGATGGGTCTCATTCACCTTGTAGCCCCAGTCCCTAAGGATATGGAGCATCGAATCCCTGGTGACGCCGGGAAGTACCGTTCCCTCATCTATAGGAGCTGTGTAGATCTCCCCGTCTATCTTGAACATAATATTCATGGAGCCAACCTCTTCAACATAAGTTCTTGTAGCGCCGTCGAGCCAGAGCACCTGATCATAGCCCTCTTTCTCTGCCTTGACCTGCCCGGCTATGGAACCTGCATAGTTCCCGCCGCACTTTGTGAATCCGGTCCCGCCCTGAACGGCACGGACAAGCTCATCCTCGATCATTATCTTTACGGGATTGAGACCTTCTGCGTAATACATGCCGACAGGGCTCAAGATCACGAGGAATCTGTAATTCGTAGCCATATGCACCCCAAGCGCTGCCTCAGTCGCGAAAACGAAGGGTCTTATATAGAGGGAAGTGTTGGGAAGCGTGGGCACCCAGTCCTTTTCCTTTTCCACCAGTGCCTTGATGGCATCAACGAAGATATCCACGGGAACCTTCGGCATGCAGAGTCTCTCATTTGAGTTCTGCATCCTCTTTGCATTCATTTCGGGACGGAAAAGCTGTATCTTTCCATCCTCCCTCCTGTAGGCCTTGAGCCCTTCAAAGGTCTCCTGAGCGTAGTGCAATACAACACACGCGGGATCGAACTGTATCGGGCCATAGGGAACGATCCTCGCATCATGCCACTCATGCTCCCTGTCCCAGTCCATCTCGAACATATAGTCCGTAAAATACTTTCCAAAACCAAGCTTGTTCCAGTCCGGCTTCTCCTTAAGATCCTTTCTTTCAACAAAACGGATGTCCATTATCTTTTCCTCCAAAATAATAATCTGCTTCAACACCAAAACGGTTTTGAAATATAATTATCGGTCTTTCCGACTCTGATTTCAACTGTTGTTTTTTTTGCACAAGCACTTTTATCTCACCCCGTCATAGTCTCAAGATCCAGGATCCCGTTTTTTTCAAAGACCCTGATCTGCCCTTTTTCAATGGTGCATAGATGCTCTATCGAAAGAGAATCGAGTCTATCAATAGTCTCCTTTCCGGGATGGCCATAGCGGTTCCCCTTCCCTGCAGAGATCAGAGTTATGTCCTCCCTTCCCGAAAGAATTGAAAGAAGAGCATTGCAATTTGAATAATTGCTCCCGTGATGCGCGGCCTTCAATATCAGGGTTCCCTTTGCAGCCTCTTTTAGCATGCCCTTTGTTCCTTCATCCGAGAGTATGATCTCCTCCTGTTCGCTCCCTATATCCCCCGTGAGAAGGAGCGATACATCAAGATCCTTTCTTTCTACGAGAAGGACAAGTGAATTCGCGTTCGCGTCACCTGCTTTCAGATATTCATCTGTCCCTGCAAAAAGACAGGTGATGACAGTCTTGCCGCCCGGGAGGACGAGCCTCTCGCCCTTTTCCATGTACCTTACCGCTGCCCCGTCCTTTCCTGCTGCCGAGATCAGGCTTTCATAGTTTTCGTTCGGAACAACCTTTTTTGGAAGCACCACCATCCCGACCGGATAGCCGCTCTCCATAGCCTCGATCAGCCCCGAGACATGGTCGGTATCAAGGTGGCTCACGAACCAGAAGTCTATCCCGCCCGTGACTCCCCGGGACTTTAGAAAAGGCAGTATCACATTCCTTGCAACCTCCTTCTTACTTGTGCTGCCACCGTCTATCATGATATGGGTAGAAGCATCAGTCCGAAGATAGATCCCGTCCCCCTGCCCCACGGAGAGCATATCAAATTCAAAGCCTCCCCTCTTGAAACCGAAAAGTATCACCGGAAGCAAAACGAAGACCACCACTGCCTTTGGAAGATAAGCTTTTATATCCTTCCTTTGAGCCTTTATCGGATCAGCCAGATCCTCCCGACTCTTTAAGGTACGAAGAAGTTTTAATGCAAAATAGACGCCGACAAAAAATAAAATGAAATAAAGCACTATCTGAAGTTCGCCCGGTTTTCCAAATGTGAGGCTTGAAAATGGAAGCTTCAGCGTCAATGCCGAAAGCCATTCAT
Organism: uncultured Lachnospiraceae bacterium; assembly: GCA_947167155.1. GTDB lineage: Bacteria > Bacillota > Clostridia > Lachnospirales > Lachnospiraceae > RUG306. Next base: position 17,835 of record CAMVHB010000001.1, read on the forward strand.
AGAAATACAAAAGAAGATGCACGGGGAAAAGAAGAAGCTTTAAAAATAATATTCCTGAAACGAGAGCCATGAAAAGGAGTGCTGTCATTAGAGGGATCAAAATGAGATTAAGGAAAACCTGATACAAAGGGATCTCATAGTAGTACAGTGCCACGATAGGAGCAGTTCCAAGACAGACCGTAAAGGAAAACACAAATGACATAATGAACTTCTCAAAAATAGAAGGTTTATAGCCCCTTATTTCTCTGTGCCTTTCCCTTATAAAGGATTCAAGCGCTTCACTGATGGGTCTTCCCGCTGCTGCCACGATAAATACGGCAGAGAACGAAAAGACAAAGGCTGAATCAAAAAGGCAGAAGGGATTTTTCATTATCAATATGACTGCAGCTACCCCCTCATTTGTAAGCATATCCGCTTCTCTTCCGAGGGACTCTGACAAAAGTGAGAGAAAGAACATGATAAGTGCCCGCTCTGCTGAAACAGACATGCCGCACATCTGGGCATAAAGAAATGAAAACGGGATCGAGATCAGAAAAGACATGAAGAAACTGAACCGGAGACGCCGGAGGAGCTTATAAATGAGACTTCCCACTATTGAAATATGAAGTCCCGAAACCGCAAGTAGATGGGCTATCCCGGAAGCCGAGAAAAGATCCTTGACGTCAGACGTCAGCCCTCCCTTGTCCCCAAGTGCCATCGCACTAAGGATAGCGCCCTCCTCCCCCGGAAGATTGTCTTCAAAAAAGGTTTTCAGCCTTTCCCGAAGATCAGAAAGCACCTGCCGGATCGAGAATACAGGCTTCTTTAAAAGCGTGATCTTTGGTTTAAAAAGCTTTATCCCTATATCCTTTCCTCTTAAGTATTCCTTCTCGGAAAAGCCTCCCTCGTTCTCTCTTTCCGAGATCTCAGAGGGCGTACCTTCAAGCTTGTAAAGGCTTCCCGGGACAAAGCTTATCTTCTCGTCCAGATAAAATATAAGCCCGCCGGGGCTGTAGTTTTTGCTGCCCGAACGAAAGCTGACTTCTTTAAGATAATAGGCATAAGAGCTTGTCTTCTCCTCAGTCTTCTCAGCCTTCCCGTAAAACACTTCCTCCTCTTTGGAAAGATCTTCTGAAGCCATCTTTGCCTGCGTCCTTACAAACATGTGCGCCTCTCCCCGAAAAAGTCCGAAGATGAATGCAGCGGCAACGACCAGAAAAGCTGCCTTTCTCTTCTTCAAAAATGAAAGCGATATAAGAGCAAAGATGACAAGAAAGATTATCCTTAAGGTGGGATTTTCGATAACGGCAAAAGCCGCCCCGAGGGAAAACGAGACCGCCAAGGAAAAAAGCGGTCGTTTGTCCATAGATTTGATCCTTTGATTATTCTATTATGAGCTTTGGATTCTTTTCATAGGTTCCGGAAAAGCTGTTCTCCGATATATCCGGAGTTCCGTTCCGAAATACAGTGATCTGAACCTTGCTTATCCCGTCAAGATTGCAGAGGGAATTCACAAGGGTATATATCGAAACTTCACGGGTGACACCTGTGACCTTCGTAAAATAGCTGCTGTCTATATCAAGATAACATATGCCGTCTGCGGTCGAGATATGAAGAAAAACCGAGGAATCACTGATGATAGCCTTCAACCCGCTTCCTACAGGCTCCTGACAGAGGTTTTCAATGACAAGCTTTGCAAGATTAGTATTTGAGCTGTAATGAACCCTTCTCTCGTACGGAACAAGTCTCTCTCCGTCAGATGAAGGATAATAAAGCAGCAGATCCCTGATCTGAAGTGCTGCCTGGCTGCTTCCGAAATTTCCTATAAAGCTGTCCTTCGTCATAGCCCCTATGGTTCGCCCCGCCGCATCAACAAGCACCGAATCACCGACGTAGAATGAGACTCCGGAAAGTCCCTCTATCTGAAGCAGTGTGTTTACTATAGCCGCGCGTATCAACGGCTCCCTTATAAGAGGGATGTCTGAATATCCCTCCGAAAAATAGACAGAGAGCCTGGTACCATCTTCCGAAAACTCTATCGACCTCACATCAACCTTCGCAGGTATGGGAGCTTCGGTCCCTCTTCTCTCCTCGTTGTCACCGAGCTGATCAAGCATGCTTTTTGCAAGTTCTTCCTTCGAAGAAGGCACCTCTCCCTCAAAGCGGTTTTCCACAAGGGATGTGCCGGAGGAGTCTATCCCGTAGATAATATAGCCTCCTTCCTTCCCGGCGCAGCCGGGTAAAAAGAAGATCATCATGATAAAGCAAAGAGAAAGGAGCAGCCTCTTAAAAATCTTCATTTTCATTTTCCTCCGCTGCCACATCCTTTTCCTCAGTAATATATTTGAGCGGAACCCTGACAGCAAAACGCGTCCCTTCATCAAGCACGCTCTTTACCTTGATCTCGCCCCTGTGCATCCGAATGACTGTCTGCGTTATGGCAAGCCCAAGTCCCGTGCCGCCTATCTCACGGCTGTGAGACTTATCAGCCCGATAGAATCTCTCGAATATGTGGGGAATGCTCTCTTCGGGTATTCCTATCCCGTTGTCCTCAACATGAATATAGAAATAACGATGGTCGGAATTGAGGCTCACATGTACATAGCCGCCTTTTTTGTTGTATTTGATCGCGTTTTCAATGAGATTCGAGATCGCAAGTGAGAACTTTGTCTCGTCTATCTCAGCAACTATGGGTCTGAAGGTCTCAAGGACAAGTTCCACATTTGCCTTTTCAGCAATAGGAGAAAGCCTCTTCATGAGAAGCTCAAGTAGATCATTTATTCTGACTGAAGAGACAGATAGTTCATCTGAGCCGCGGTCAAAGCGTACCAGAGTAAGGAGATCGTTGATTATCGTTGTTTCACGATCGATCTCGCCCGTTATATCAGCCATGAATTCTCTGTACATATCGACAGGGACGTCCTCCATGGAATTCAGGGAATCCGCCAGAACCTTCATTGAAGCAAGTGGAGTCTTCAATTCGTGAGAAACGTTTGAAACGAATTCCTGCCTGGAATCGTTCATGGTCTTCATGACAGCGGCATAGCTGTTGAAGTGATCGCTGATCTCAGCGACCTCGGTGGAGGAATTTTCCTTCAGCACAGGTTCCGAAAAGCCCTTTTCTACATCAGCTATTTCAGATGAAAGCCGTCTTAAGGGAGCTGTCAGCCGTTTTGAAGCAAAAAGCGATATACCAAAAGCCGCGACAATATTTGCAGCAAGAAAAAGTATGAGAAATGAGCCCTGGGAATTTCTGGAGAGTGCGGTATTTTCCATAGAGCACACGAACATTATGACACCGGACACCGGCACTGTTCCTGCTCTTTTCACCGGGGCGGAAGCTGCCATTTTAGGATCTGCAGTCTCCTCAGTCTCCCCGGTTATTGGAACGCATACCGTCAGGAATTTGTTCACCTTGTCCCTGTCATAGGCGGTCGCCCCGGACAGAGCCTTCAGCGCAATATCCCAGATCACCGTCCTTCCCTCGTAAAGGGAATATGTATCTTTAATGACACGAAGGGTCTTGTCAAGAACAAGTATCCTTCCTGAAAGAGATTGCGCAACAGAATCAAGAGTAATGTTTACAGCATCATCCGTAGGGCTCTTCAGATAACCACTTGTCAGTATGTCATTGCCCAGTATCTGGGATTCACTTGTAACAGAAAGAACCTCTGCTTTCTCGACCTCGCTTTCGTATACAAACGAAAAGCCGAGTGAAAAGAGGATAGACGGGATAATACCTATGAGAAGTCCAAAGACAAAGATACGGCTTCTCATGCTTTTGAATAGATTTTGGGGTGAGAATCGCTTCTTCAAGGCTTATAAAAATACCCGACCCCCCACTTCGTCTGAATATAACGGGGTTCTCCGGGATTTTCCTCTATCTTTTCGCGAAGGCGCCTGACGTGCACATCAACGGTACGTGCATCTCCGGGATAATCCGCTCCCCAGAGAGCCTCAAGAAGAGTCTCCCTTGAGAATACCTTGTCAGGATTCATAACGAGAAGAAGGAGCATATCAAATTCACGGGAGGTAAGGTTAATCTCTTTTTCATTGACAAAAAGCCTTCTCGAACTCCTGTCTATCCGAATGACCCCGCTTTCGATCCTGGCGTCCTCGTCGCCTTTTTTCTCAGAGCTAAAGCTGCGCCGCATGATGGCCTTGATCCTTGCCTTCACCTCAAGTATATTAAAGGGCTTTGTGATATAGTCGTCCGCGCCATATTCAAGTCCGAGGATCTTGTCCATATCATCGCCCTTCGCAGTCAGCATAACTATTGGCATTTCAGAAAACTCTCTTATTCTGCGGCAGACTTCGAAGCCGTCTACCTTGGGAAGCATTACATCGAGGAGCACCATGTCATATCTGGTCTTTTCGGCAAGATCCAGAGCTTCCTGCCCGTCATAGGCACAGTCCACCTCCATGCCGTCCTGCTCAAGAGAAAACTTGATCCCCTTGACTATCAGCTTTTCATCATCAACCACGAGAACTTTTTTTGCCATAACAACCTATACCGTTATCCTATCCTTTATCTTTTCGTAAAGGCCACCCTTTATTCCACTGATCTTTGTGACATCCTCAGTACTCTTGAACGGGCCGTTCTTCTGTCTGTAATCAATTATAAGCTTCGCCTTTGCTTCTCCTATTCCGGGAAGTGTCTTAAGAGCTCCTGCGTCAGCAGTATTGATATTGATCCTTCCATCCTTTTCAGCAGTCATGGATGACTCAGCCGTTTCCTGTTCGCCTTCACTCCTGATATAGATCTTTTCCCCATCTAATACTTCTTTTGCCTGGTTAAGGTCTTTTGTGTCCGCAACATCTGAAAGCCCACCGGCCATTGAGATGAGAGAGAAAACGCGACTTCCCTTCTCTACCTCAAATACGCCCGGAGCATTCACAGCCCCCCGGATCTCAACAAAGATCTTCTCCTCTTTTTCCTCTGATACCTTCGCCTGATCATCCGCAACGTCAACAGCGGAAGAGGTCCTTTCCGTGTCAGTACCTGCCGTGCCCTTTTTTTCCTCAAAGTAAGAGGTGCTTGTGCAGGAAGATAGAAAGAAGACAGAAATAACGATCGCTGCAATACCAATCTTTAAAAATATACCGGTTTTCAAAACAGGATTCCTTTCCAAAGGAAGAAAAGAAAGCCTGCTCATCCTGACCGGTATATTCTAACATATTAAGAAATTATTACAAATGTTTTTCAAAGAAGCGATGATAATATTTCATTCATACTGTCAAAGTCCTCTTTTTCGGCGATGAGCGGCGGCAGCATCCGAAGCACATTTCCTTCCGCCGTAAGGAGGATGAGTCCTTTTGAAAGGGCTGCTGAGACGATATCCCTGACCTTCACATTTTCATCGAGCAAAAGTCCCTGCATGAAGCCCTCTCCGCGCCGCTCCTTCACTTTGTCAGACCCTTCCACGATCCTGTCAAGGGTCTCTTCAAAATAAGGAGTGAGCTCCTTCACATGCTCTCTCACCTTTCTCTCCTTCATGAGCCTGATGGAAAGAGAAACGGCAGATGTGCACAAAGGGTTTCCTCCGTAAGTTGAGCCATGATCTCCGGGCTTTAAGGAGTTTTTTGCAACACGTTCAGAAACTATGAAGGCGCCAACCGGAAGCCCGAGCCCAAGCGCCTTCGCGCTTGTCAGGATATCGGGTTTTACATCATACTTCTCAAAAGCAAAGAATTCACCGGTCCGACACATCCCGCACTGTATCTCATCAAGAATGAGCAGGATGTCATGCTCGTCGCAGAGCCTTCTTACGCCCTTTATAAATTCCGCGGTCGAAGGATGTATTCCGCCCTCTCCCTGAAGCGTCTCCATGATAATGGCGCAGATCCTGTCATCTATCAGCTTTTCAACCGAGGAAAGGTCGTTAAATTCTGCAAAGACAGCCCCATCCATCAGGGGATAAAAAGGCGATCTGTATGAAGTAGTCCCCGTAACGGAAAGCGAACCTACGGTCCTTCCGTGAAAAGAGGAATTCATGGCTATTACCTTTGCGTCGTTCTTCCCGGTCTTATTAAAATAATATCTCTTTGCAGTCTTCAGCGCCCCTTCGACAGCCTCAGCACCGCTGTTTGTAAAGAAGACCCGGTCAAGTCCCGATATCTCCTTTACGGCCTCAGCAGCTTTTGATAGCGGCTCTGTATAATAAAGATTTGAAACATGGACTAGAGTTCCAAGCTGCATAGAAAGCTCTTTTGCTATCTCTTTGTCACCATAGCCAAAGGCGTTCACTCCGATCCCGGAAGCAAAGTCGAGGTACCTTTTCCCGTCATTGTCAAAAAGGTACATACCTTCCCCGTCCGAGAAGACCACCGGGAAACGGCTGTAGACCGCTATCAGATCTTCATCAGCCTTTTTCATGATCTCATCACTTGTCATATTCTATACTCTCCTTCCGTCAGGATCGTAGAATTTCTCGTCCCTGTCATGAAGTATCGCAGTACCTATGCCCTTGTTCGTAAATATCTCAAGAAGAAGGCAGTGAACTATCCTGCCATCAAGGATATGTACCCTTGAAACACCGTTCTCCACGGCATGTATGCAGTTCATTATCTTCGGGAGCATTCCTCCGCTTATGGTGCCGTCCTCAATGAGTTCCCTCGCCTCCTGGACTGTGATCTCGGATATGAGGGAAGAGGGATCATTCACATCACGAAGGATCCCGGGTTCATCCGTAAGGAATGCAAGCTTCTCCGCCTTTACAGCCTCTGCTATCGCGCAGGCAGCATCATCCGCGTTGATGTTGTAGGTATTGAAATCATTGTCAAGGCCGAGGGGACATACTATCGGAAGGAAATCCTTTTCAAGCAGGTCAAGGAGTATCTTTGGAGAAACCTTTGTGATATCCCCGACAAAGCCTATGTCCTCACCGTTCTTTGAAAGCTTCTTCTTTACGGTGAGCATACGGCCGTCCTTGCCGCTGATCCCGACGGCATTGACGCCAAGGGACTGTACCATCGAGACAAGGGACTTGTTCACGCGGTTTAAGACCATCTCGGCAACCTCCATGGTCTCCTTGTCCGTCTTTCGAAGCCCGTCCACAAACTCGCTCTCATGCCCCATGAGCTTCACCCAGTGGCTTATCTCCTTTCCGCCGCCGTGGACAATGATGGGCTTGAAGCCTACAAGCTTAAGGAGCGTAACATCCTTTATCACATCATTCTTCAGTTCTTCGTCAAGCATGGCAGACCCGCCGTACTTTACAACTATTATCCTCCTGTTGAAGCGCTGTATGTAAGGAAGCGCCTCAACAAGTACTCCTGCTTTCTGCTGAAGGTCAAGTATCTCTTCGTCTTTCAATGTCAATCTCCTTTTTTAAGAACGGTAATCCCCGTTTATCTTCACATAGTCATATGTCAGGTCGCAACCAAAGGCTCTTGCCTCTTCATTTCCTCTCTTCATATCGCAGACAATTATCACATGCTTTCCGGATAATATCTCTGTCGCCTTTTCTTCGCTGAAGAGCGCTGAAACTCCATCACGGGCGAGCGGGAAATCAAAGAGCTCATAAGGATAAGGCTTCCCCTCAACATCAAAGGACAATTCTTTTTTTGGTCCCTCACCCTTGAGGATATAGATGTCTGTATGGTCGGGATCAAAGGAAACGCCGGAGTAACCGAGGGCGCACATTATCCTTCCCCAGTTTGCGTCATTTCCAAAGACAGCGGCCTTTGTGAGATCAGAGCCTATAACTGACTTTGAAAGCGTGACAGCTTCATCATGGGTTGACGCATTTATGACCCTGCACTCCATCAGCTTTGTGGCCCCTTCACCGTCCTCGGCCATAGACATGGCAAGGAACTTTGTAACGATCGAAAGGGCTGAAAGGAAGGCCTTGTAGCCTTCTTCATCTTCGCTCATTATCTTCTTGTTGCCCGAAAGACCGTTTGAAAGCAGGAAGCAGCTGTCATTCGTAGACATATCACCGTCTACCGAGATCATATTAAAGCTCTTTCCAACGCAGGTGATAAGCGCCTTTTGAAGAAGCTTTCTGTCCATTGAAACATCAGTCGTGATAAAGGAAAGCATGGTACACATATTGGGATGGATCATGCCGGAGCCCTTTGCCATCGCGCCGATCGTCACTTCAGTACCGTCTATCTCAAATGAAAGAGATACCTCCTTTTCATGGGTATCTGTGGTAAGAATTGCGCGGGCTGCCGCATTTGCATCCTTTGCGCTGCTCTTCAGAGTGCCTTTCATCATATCGATCCCGGACTTTATCTTTTCGATATCAAAAAGCTGTCCTATGACGCCTGTGGAGGCTACAAGGACAGAGTCGTCAGGAATCGAAAGAGACTTTGATACGGCGGAAGCTGTCTCTCTGCAGAGCTTCATCCCTTCTTCTCCGCATGATGCATTTGCGATCCCTGTATTTACGACTATGGCCTGTATCCCCGCCTCTTTTTCAAGAAGTCCCATATCGAATTTCACAGGAGCCGCCTTTACAACATTTGAAGTAAAGGTTCCCGCATAGACGCAGGGCTTCTCCGAAAATATGAGCGCCATATCCGGGTGTTTTTCATACTTGATCCCGGCAGCAACAGATGAAACACAAAAGCCCTTCGGTGCGCATACACCGCCTTCTACTATCCTCATATTTTGCTCTTTTCCTTACTTGTTGAAATGTGTGATATTTTCGTCATTCAGCGGCATCTCGTAATAATTGATGTCGCCCCTCTCCGTAAATCCCTCAGCGTTCCAAAAGAGGTTTCCGACCTCATTTCCCTTGAAGGCTATGAGGGTAACCTTGTTGATATGCTCTCTCTTCAGCGCATCCATCGCATAACGCACCATCGCGCGTCCTATGCCCCGCCGCCTGTGATCACTTGAGACACAGACGTGATAGAAGCAGGCGTTTCGCCCGTCAGAGCCGCAGAGTATCGAGCCTACTATCCTTCCGTCAGGAAGAGATGCCACGATCGATGTCTTTGGATTTCTTTTGATGAAACGCTCCACAAACTCCTTTGAGTCGTCTATCGTCCTTATGCCAAAGCCCTTGATCGTCATCCAAAGCGCTCTGACCGCCTCTATGTCGCCCATCTCCATGGGGCGGACATAGAATAATGTCTCCTCCTTCAAAACGCACTCACCTTGTCAAGCCCTTCCTCCTCGGGGAGTTTGAACATAATATTCATATTCTGGACTGCCTGTCCTGCTGCCCCTTTTACGAGGTTATCAAGGGCACCGGCCATGACTACCCTCTTTGTCCTCTCATCGATCGTAAAGCCTATATCCGTAAATTCGGAGCGGGAGGTAAATCGTGTCTCCGGCCACGTTCCTTTTGGAAGAAGCCTGATGAAATGCTCGTTTCCGTAATGCTTCGAGTAGGCTTTTCTTATCATTTCATCGTCGGGATAGCTGCCGTCAGGAAGTACCTTAAGGGAAGCATATTCCGTCGAAAGGATCCCGCGGTGCATAGGGATGAGATGCGGAGTGAAATTGATGAGAATGGGAGAGCCGTCGCCGCCTGCGCTTTGTTTCGCATAGCCAAGCTGCTCCTCTATCTCCGGCGTGTGTCTGTGCGTAGTGACACCGTAGGGCTTCACAGATTCATTCACCTCGCAAAACAGGTTTTGAACCTTTGCGGAGCGGCCTGCTCCTGAGGTTCCGCTCTTTGCGTCTACTATCAATGTATCAGTATCTATGAGACCTTCAGCAACAAGAGGATAAGCTGTAAGTATCGAGCATGTGGTAAAGCAGCCGGGATTTGCGATGAGGCGCGCGTCTTTTATTCTTTCCCTGTTGATCTCGCAAAGCCCATACACAGCCTCTGAAAGAAGGGACGGGTCATCATTTCTCTCAATTCCCGGATACCATTTCTTATAAACCTCGATGTCCTTCAGCCTGTAATCCGCGGAAAGATCAATGACCTTTGCCTTTGAAAGTATGTCCTGTGTCAGACAGGAGGAAAGGTAACCCTGCGGAGTCGCAGTAAATATGACATCGCATTCCTCAGCCATGAGCTCTAGCGAGGGCTCACGAAGGACATCATATTTTTCATCTACCAGCCCTCTGAAATTTCCGAATATGTCAGAAAACCTCTGTCCGGCATAGCTCCTTGAAGCGTAGAATACGCACTCTGCCGAAGGGTGTTCAAGTATTATCCTTGCGATCTCTTCTCCGGCGTAGCCTGTCGCACCTAAAATACCGACCTTTATCATAAAAAGCCTTCCTTTCAACCGTCCGAAGATTATAGCAAATCTCATAAAAATAATAAAGTAAGTGTTTGCGCAGCCTTTCTTTTAAAGTATAATATGTAGCCGTACTTAATTATTTTTCAGTCAAAGAAAGGACAAAGAGATGGCAAAGGAAAAAGTTATACTCGCCTATTCCGGCGGTCTTGACACCACGGCTATAATACCCTGGCTCAAGGAAAATTATGATTATGATGTGGTCTGCTGCTGCGTTGACTGCGGGCAGGAATCAGAGCTTGACGGACTTGAAGAGAGGGCAAAGCTCTCCGGCGCTGAGAAACTCTACATTGAAGACATCACGGACGACTTTTCCGACAATTACATCGTTCCCTGCGTTCAGGCAGGCGCTGTCTATGAGCACAAATACCTTCTCGGCACCTCAATGGCTCGCCCTGCGATCGCAAAACGGCTCGTCGAGATCGCGCGCAAGGAAGGCGCAACGACTATCTGCCACGGCGCGACAGGAAAGGGAAATGACCAGATCCGCTTCGAGCTCGGCATCAAAGCTCTCGCTCCCGATCTAAAGATAATAGCTGCATGGCGCGATCCCAAGTGGACGATGGACTCAAGGGAATCAGAGCTCAAGTATGTCCACGACCACGGCATTGACCTTCCCTTCTCTGATGACAATTCCTATTCAAGAGACAGGAATCTCTGGCATATAAGCCACGAAGGTCTTGAACTTGAGGATCCCGCAAACGCACCGGAATATGATCATCTCCTCGTCCTCGGAGTCACTCCCGAGAAGGCTCCCGACAAGTCAACTGAAGTCACGATGACCTTTGAAAAAGGCGTTCCGAAGTCCGTGAACGGAAAAGAGATGAAGGTCTCCGATATCATAAGGACCTTGAACAAGCTCGGCGGGGAAAACGGTATAGGGATAATCGATATCGTTGAAAACCGTGTCGTCGGAATGAAGTCAAGAGGCGTTTACGAAACTCCCGGCGGAACCATCCTGATGGAAGCCCATGACCAGCTCGAGGAACTCATCCTTGACAGAGAGACAATGGAGATGAAAAAGAAGATAGGCTCGTCCTTCGCCCAGACCGTATATGAGGGCAAGTGGTTCACCCCTCTTCGTGAAGCTATGCAGGCCTTCATCGAGAGCACTCAAAGGTATGTGACCGGCGAAGTGAAATTCCGTCTCTACAAGGGAAATATAATAAAGGCGGGTACAACCTCACCTTATTCACTCTATTCCGAGTCCCTCGCATCCTTCACAACGGGAGATCTCTATGACCATCATGACGCCCAGGGCTTCATCACCCTCTTCGGCCTTCCTTCAAAGGTCAGGGCTATGAAGCTTCAGGAGCTTCACGGAAAGAACTGATATCACCTAAGGAAACGCTGATCAGATCAGCGTTTCCTTAAATCTTTCAATGAATTCATCCTCGGAGATAATGGGGATGGAAAGCTCCCGGGCTTTTTGATTTTTGTTTGAGGTGCTGTTTAGATCATTGTTTATGAGGAAGGACGTCTTCTTTGAGACGGAGCCGGTGACCGTGCCTCCCTGAGACTCGATATAGGCTTTCACTTCGTTTCTGTTCTTGAACTTGAAAACATCCCCCGTGATCACAAAAGTAAGACCCTTGCACTTTTCACCCGCAGGGGTCTTTTCTTTTTCCCTTATCGTGACAAGAGACAAGAGCTTTGAGAGGACCGCCTGATTCTCCTCATCCTTAGCCCAGCGCACAAAGGAGGCGCTCTTCTCAGGACCTATCCCTTCTATCCCGGAAAAAACTTTTTCGTCATCTGTTTCTTCCGCAGTTTTAAAAAGCTCAGTGAGGGTGCAATCTGAAAGCAGCCTCTTTGCTACATCCTGCCCGACAAGCGGTATGGAAAGCGAAAACAGGAATTTCTCAGCATCAACGGTCAAGGCTTTTTCAACAGAGGCTTTGATATTCTCCGCGCTCTTCTCCCCGAAGCCGTCAAGGAGCACGATCTCCTCCCTGTGATCAGGCAATCGAAGGATATCAGAAAGATCGCTTATCCATCCGAGATTAATGAAGCGCTGCAGAGTCATTTCAGAGATCCCGTCTATATCCATCCCGTCTTTTGAGACAAAACGCGAGAACTTTCTAAGCTGCTTCGCGGGACACTTCTCATTTGAGCAGCGAAGTGTTTTCGTTTTGCTTATCTCTGAAACCCGAACATAGGTCTTCTCACCGCAAACGGGACAGGTATCGGGGATAATGAGTTCCCCCTTCTTCTCCTTGACCGCGATCACCTTTGGTATTATCTTGTTTGCCTTTATGACGGAAAGAATACTTCCCTTATCACCGATCGAAAGGCGCTCACATTCTGATATATTGCAAAGAGAGGCTCTTTTCACCGTGGTCCCCTCAAGTGCAACAGGTTCAAATACCGCGACGGGAGTTATTGAGCCTGTTGCACAGCTCCATTCTATGTATGAAAGAGGAGTATCGACTGACTCATCAGCCCATTTGAAGGCGAAGCCCGCCCTCGTGGCGTGATGTCCGGTTACAGAGCCTCCCGCAGCATAGACTGTGTCATCATAGCCTGCCACAAGTCCGTCAACCGGATAGGGATTCTCATTGGACGTAACCTTCAAAGTCCATCTTTCTATCGCGTCAGAGATATTTGAAAGTGAAGGTTCACCTATCAGTTCCCTTTCAACAGGCTGAAAGCCGAGAGACGAAAGCCGCTCCATCCTCTCTCCCCATGAAACTATCTCCTCATCACAGTGGACAAGCGTAAAGGGGATAAAGTTTATCCTCCTTCTTTTCACCTCATCTTTGTCCTTCAGGGAAAGAGAACCTGAGGCGAGGTTCCTCGGATTTGCATAATCCTCCTTTGATTCGAGCATGAATTCTTCAAAGTCTTTGTATGAAATAACGGCCTCTCCTCTTATCACAAGGTGCCCTTCGTGATCTATTCTTGGAAGGACACCGTTTATCGAATCGGATAAGTGTGTGATGTCGGTTCCAACGTGTCCGTTCCCTCTTGTTACAAGGCGTTTCAGCTTCCCATCATCATATGTTGCAACAAGGGTGAGACCGTCAAGCTTCCAGGAAAGCCAGATGGGGCGGTTCTCAGCCCATTTGTAAAGTTCATTTACATCCTTTGTCTTTGCAAGGGAAAGGGCCGGATATTCGTGCTCCACCTTCCTTCCTGCGGTGTCGTCCCTTGAAACGTTTGCAGTAGGGCTATCGGGAAGCACCTGCCCCGTTGACTTTTCAAGAGACAAAAGCTCATCAAAAAGAGCGTCCCATTCATGGTCGCTCATGAGCTCGGGAAGCCCGTTATAATAATTATCGGACGCCGCGTTGAGGCGCCCGATAAGCTCTTTCATCCGATCAAGATCACTCACTTTTTTCATCCTTTCCGAGGAAAATGAAGGGTGTGTTCTGGTAAACATAATAATTCAGCCAGTTCGTGTAGAAGGTGTTCGCATGCCCTCTCCACTGCAGCATCGGCTTCATATTCTCGTCATCATTGGGATAATAATTCACGGGCTTGTGCTGCTTGATCCCCTCCGAAAGATCCCTTCTGTATTCCTTATCAAGAGTCATTCTGTCATATTCGGGATGCCCCATCACAAAAATCTGGCTCCCGTCATTATTCATGAGAAGGAAGACCCCGGCCTCCGGTGAATCCGCAAGAACGATGAGGTCGCTGTTTTGCTTGATCTCGTCCGTATCCGATTCCGTATACCTTGAATGCGGCGCCATGAAATAATCGTCAAAGCCCCTTACGAGCGGCACCTTCCTGTGATGCACCCTGTGAGCGAAGATGCCAAAGAGCTTCTCCGGCAGGAACCTCTTTCCTATCCCGTAATGATAATAAAGCCCCGCCTGCGCTCCCCAGCAAAGATGAAGGGTCGAGGTGACGTGAGTCTTCGTCCACTCGAAGATCTTTTTCATCTCGCTCCAGTAATCCACATCCTCAAATTCGAGATTCTCTATCGGCGCCCCGGTGATGATGAAGCCATCATAATAATTTTCCTTTATGTCATCAAAGACGTCATAGAACTTGTTGAGATGTGACATGGATGTATGCTTTGCCTCATGGGTGCTTGTCATGAGAAATGACACATTGACCTGGAGCGGCGTATTTGAAAGCATACGTAGTATCTGAAGCTCCGTGTCCTCCTTTAAGGGCATCAGGTTCAGTATACAGATATCAAGCGGTCTGATATCCTGATGGAGGGCCCTTGTGTCGTCCATCACGAAAATATTCTCGTTTTCAAGTATTCCCTTTACGGGTAGATCATTTGCTATCTTGATCGGCATTATAAAGCTCCTTAAAAAGCTCCCTTTCTTCCTCAGGAGTGATCCTTCTATAGGACCCCTCCCTGATATTATCTACGAAGAGGTTCATTATCCGAAACCTCATGAGATCCAAAACCTTGTACGAAAGAGCCTCGCACATCCGCCTGATCTGGCGGTTCAGCCCCTGAGTCAAAGTAATATCAAAGCTCATCTCCCCTGTCCTTTTGACTTTGCATTTTCTCGTCTTCACAGAAAGTTCCGGGAGATAGACTCCTTCCTTCATTTTTTCGATGAAGCCTTCCGTCAAAGGCTTGTCTACCCTGACATGGTATTCCTTTTCATGCTTCCTGCTGCCCTTCATTATGTCATTTACTATGCTGCCGTCATCAGTCAGAAGAATGAGACCGTGGGAATCCTTATCAAGCCTTCCTATGGTGAATATCCTGGTAGGATAGTTTATGAAATCTATGATATTGTTCTTTTCTCTTTTTTCCTCTGTACAGACTATGCCGCAAGGCTTATTAAAAAGGAGGAGTGTCCTCTCCTCCTTTTTTGAAAGTACTTTTTTGTCAAAAACCACCTCATCTTCAGGAAAAACCTGCATACCGGTCTTTGCTGCACGCCCGTTGACGAAAACGCGCCCTTCCTCTATGAGGCGATCCGCCTCCCTCCTCGAGCAGACACCCGCTGCTGAAAGGAACCTGTTTATCCTGATGCTATCCTGCTCTGTCAATGGATTCAGCCCAGATACTCAGTCTTTGCGTAGCCTTTGATATTGTTTCCATAGCTTACGCGGCTCCAGCCATTCGCGTAATCACATTCAACCTTCACGGCGGTTCCGGACTGCGCCACTGCCACCTTCTGTCCGTTCTCGGACATCTCATCGCGGACATTCACTGTCCTTGTGAGAGTGACGTCTCGTGCAGTGCTATTGGTAATGCTCGTTACGAACTCACTCCTTATGAAGCCCTCGCGGCCGTTCAGATTGATGACGGTCCATTCACCGTTCGCCTCATCCCTTATCTTTGTAAGCACTGTTCCGCATTCAAGACGTGCTATATTCTGGGATGCGGTATCCGCGGCAGCTCTCACATTTATGGTCTTGAAATTCACGAGAGTTCCCGAAGAAGCATTCTGCTGAGCTGCCTGCTGCGCTGCCGCCTGCTGGGCTGCCTGCTGAGCTGCCTGCTGTGCAGCTGCCTGCTCGGCCGCCTGCTGCGCTGCTGCCTGTTCAGCTGCAGCCTTCTCCTCAGCCTCTTTCTTTGCCGCTTCTTCGGCGGCTGCCTTCGCCTCAGCCTCCTCCTTTGCCTTTCTCTCTTCTTCGGCTTTCTGATCGAGCACCTTCTGATGATAGGTACTTGCCCACTCGGAAACCTCTGCCTGAAGAGTCTCATCAAAGAAGGTCTTGAGGGACTCGTCCTTTTCCATGGAATCATTGAATTCGCTCTGGACTCTCGCCTGAAGTCTGATCACATCGGGCTGCTGTTCAAATTCCGATATCAGGGATGTGATATAAGGATCCGTCTGATTTTCAGAGTTGTTGAGATTGTAGGTGGAGTAAAGATTGTTGATATATAAGGAGCCGTCCTCATCATCGGTCTCAACATAGAAAAAGTCCAGACCCGGAGCGCTCTTCTCCATTCCGGAAAAGTTGATGTCATTTACCACGCTCACAAAATATGAGCCCTTGTCTATTCCCTTTTTGGAATAGATCTCTCTGATCTCCCTTGAATCGATATTCTTTGACATCAGCTCAATATATGAGATCTCGGAATCGGAAAAGGGATAGGCGACCTTGTTCAATGCCAGAAGATTTCCTTCATCATAGGCATCATAATAATCCTGTATCAGGGTATTCAGAGCCTTGTTCCTTGATTCGTCAGTATAATTTCTCCGTACAGATACAAAGGGGTCGGCCTTCACATCCATGGCATTGATCCCAAAGCCAAGCATCAGGACTACGCCAAGTCCACAGAGGCCCGCAAGAATATATCTTTTAAGGTTTTTCATACCATTTTCCTCCTTGAAATGTGAGTGAAGGGATTCGAACCCTCGACCTCCGGAGTCGGAGTCCGGCACTCTATCCAGCTGAGCTACACTCACAAAAACGCGGTCGAAGTCGTATTATAGCATTGTGATGTCACGAACGTCAATTGCTATGCGACGTGCTATTTTTTCAGGAGTAAGTCCGTCCGTCTCTATCACACGGTCTGCTGCTCTTTCATACATCGCGCTCCTTAAGAGGAGCATTTCGCTTATCCCTTCGACTGAAAGCCTTCCTTGGAGAAGCGGCCTTTCATTATCATTTTTCAGCCTCTCAAAAAGAGTTTCGGGTGATGCTGTAAGAAGAAATACTGTGCCGGAGCTCTTCATAATGCCTATATTTTCCGGGTCCTTTACGACGCCTCCGCCGCAGGAGACTATGAGAGGTTGCTCGTTTTTTGAAAGAGTTGTAAGCAGCTCCTTTTCCGCTCTTCTGAAAACTCCCTCTCCCTGCTCTTCAAACACCTTGCTTATAGTCATCCCGAATTGTTTTGTAAGCGCTTTGTCCATATCAATAAGGCTCACTTGAAACAGCTTTGACAATTCCTGCGCCACTGTACTCTTTCCGGTTCCCATAAAACCTGTAAGATATATATTCTTCATCAAAGGTTCCTTTCGATGATGGACAAGACATTCTTCATATCAACCAATGTAAGCTGTCCCGGAGCAGACGCTTTTTCCTTTTCCTCTGCCGCAAAGGTAATGCAGCTTCCCGTGAGAAAGCCTCCTATCCTTGAGAGTATGCCGTAACTTCCCATAGAGATCGTGACGATATCGCAGTCGGGATTATTTCTTTTGAAGCTCTCGGAAAGAGAGAGAAGCCTTATCGCATCCTCTTCATTTTGAGCTGTGACAGCAAGCTTTAATATATCGGCTCCGCTCTCCTTCATCGAACAAAGGATGTCTTCCATTTCTTCGATGGAGGGGGTGATTGAAAAATCATGATATGAGACAAGTACCCTTGCGCCGAAAGACCTGAGTTCATTAACAAAAGAAGAAGATGCTTTCCGAATCTCAAGATCAATTATCGAAACCCTTTTTGTCTTCGCCGCTATACCAAGGATTGAATGATAATCATCTTCGCTTCCCGTAAAGAAGCCTCCCTCACTCTTTGTCCTTACCGTAAAAAGGAGGTTGTCGGGCGAAGAAGAAAGGATCCTTTCAACTGCCCCCTTGTTATCGAGATCCAAAAAGCAATCAGCCCTCCACTCGATCAGGTCAGCCCCTTTTTCAGAAAGCCTCTTGAAGGCCTCTATTATCTCTCTTTCTCTTTTCTCAGTAACGGGAACCGCGATCAGCGGTCTTTTCCTTTGTGCCATAGCATCAATCCTTAAAAAGCCTTTCCCTTATGATGTCAACAGGCATCCTTTTTCCTGTCCAAAGATAGAAGGACTCCGCGCCCTGAAAAAGGAGCATGAGCTTTCCGTTCATCACGCGCGCTCCCCTTTCCCTTGCCTCCCGGAGGAACGTGGTCTCTTCAGGAGAATAGATAAGGTCTGCGCAGAAAAGATCTTCTCTTATATCCTCTTTTTTTACCAGCGAGTGTTTGTCATCTCCCATCCCGACATTCGTCGCATTGATAAGGATATCGCACTCACTTGTCTTTTCACTGAGAAGCCGACCGTCCGAAAGATCAAAAACAGCGCATTTACAGTCCGTAAGTTCATTTACTCTTTCTGAAAGCGCTTCTGCTTTTTCAAAAGTAGCGCTTTTTCTCTGGAAGACAAAAATCGATTCTGCGCCTTCCTCCGCCATCTCTGCTATAACCGATGACGCGGCCCCGCCGGCTCCGAGTATCAGGGCTCTCTTTCCTCTGATATCAAAGCCCTTGGAAAGGAGACTTCCCGTGAAGCCCTTTCCATCAGTGGTGGTTCCTGTGAGTCTGCCATTATCATTGATTATCGTGTTCACTGAAAGAGAAAGCTTTGAAAGCTTTGAGAGATCATCAAGATACGGGAGGACTGCATTTTTTAAGGGCATTGTGAGATTTGCGCCCCGGATATGAAATAGCCTGATGGCCTTGACCGCATCTTCAATGTCTTCCTTTTTCACATCAAAGGCAAGATACCTGTAATCAAGCCCGCTCTCTATAAACGCCATATTCTGCATGGCGGGTGAGAGCGAGTGAGAAACGGGAGAGCCGAGAAGACATGTGAGAGAAGTTTTTCCTGTGATATCACTCATAACGAAGCGCCTCAATGGGATTTAAGCTAGCAGCCTTGTTCGCGGGGAAATAACCAAAGAACAATCCGACTGCCGATGAAACACCAAGACTTATCACGATGCCGAGTATAGAAGGATCCGCCGGATAGCCAAGGAAGTAGGAAGCAACATTTCCCATCAATATCCCGAAAACGACTCCTATTATCCCTCCGATCAGGCAGATGATCACGGCCTCCACGATGAACTGGGCCCTGATCGATGAATTTCTCGCACCAAGAGCCTTCCTCGTTCCTATCTCCCTCGTTCTTTCCGTTACGGAGACCAGCATTATGTTCATAACGCCTATGCCGCCCACAAGAAGGGCGATGCCGGCAATGATCGATATGGCAAGGGTTATCATCCCAAGCAGCTTATAAAACATGTTCAGGATGTTTTCATAGGTGACAACTGCTACTGTATAATGCGCATTGTTCCGAAAATAAGGTTCCAGGAAGCTCTTCACTTTTCCCTTCAGGCTGTTCGGATTGATCCCGTCCTTGGCAGAGACCTGAAAGAAGGAATACTGCCCGCTGCTGTGATCAAGAGTCATTGCAGTCTTCAGTGGGACATAGGTCGAATGGATGGAGGTTCCCATCTGCATCATCATGCCGTTTCGGCCATTTGTCTTGTAAACTCCTATCACCGTGAGAAGAACATCTCCGTAGCTTGTCTCTGCCGTGATCTCCCTTCCTATCGCATCCTTATAATTCTTCCCGAAAAGCCTTTTTGCGGTATATGTGGGAATGAGGCAGGTATACTTTCCTTCATCGAAATCCGATGGAGAAAACATCGTGCCCTCAACCACATCTACTGAATTTGAGAGATAGAAGCCGACGCTTGTTCCGACTACAGAATTCTTTGCTTTCTTCCCTTCATAAGCGACATCAGCATTCCCGAGCTGGTCGTAGATGTTTACAGCATATATCTCATCCTTGAATTCCTCGCACATGGAATAGATCATCTCGGTGGTAATATAATCGCTCTGCTGCATTTTGGCGGAGCTTGAGCTCTTCCCAAAATTGAGTCCGTCCACCTTCAGGGCCTTTATCTCATCCTCTGTCTCTGTGCTGTTCTTCTTTTCCTGGACAGCGATGAAGACATCATTTGCTCCAAGCCCGTTCATCATGGAGGTGACATTTTTTGTGATGGAATTTCCTACAGTGAGTATTGCAATGACGGCGGAAACGCCTATGATGATGCCGAGCATTGTAAGAAATGCTCTCATCTTGTTTGATTTAAGACTCCTTAGAGCAAGGATGACATTTTCCTTGAAAAGCATGGCTCTTTGGCTCCTTATTATCAGACTGCGGAAAGATCGGGAGAATCCCCGCCATATATGATATTACCGTCTCGCAGCGGCAGTATCCTCTCAGTCTCCTTTGCAAGCTCCGGCGAGTGGGTGATCAGAACTATGGTTATCCCCTGTTCCTTATGAAGCCTGTGGAAGATGTCCATCACAAGTCTTCCGGTCTTTGTGTCGAGCGCGCCGGTGGGCTCATCCGCAAGGATGATCGCGGGACTGTTTGCCATAGCACGCGCTATCGCGACACGCTGCTTCTGTCCTCCTGAAAGCTCCTCGGGAAGATGCTTTGCCCTATCCTCCATCTCCACAAGAGAGAGAAGTTCCATTGCTCTCTCCCTTCTTTTCCTTGCAGAAACTCCGGCATAAAGCATCGGGAGCTCAACATTTGAGAGTGCTGTGGTCTTTGATATCAGATTGTAGGTCTGGAAAACGAAGCCTATCTTCTGGTTTCTGATGTCTGAAAGCTCGTCTTCGTCAGCCTCCTCGACATTGATCCCGTCAAGATAATATGTCCCGGACGTGGGCTTGTCCAAAACTCCGATCACATTCATGAGAGTGGATTTTCCGGAGCCGGAGGGACCGACTATCGAAACAAACTCCCCTCTTTTTACATCCATCGATATTCCATGGAGTATCTCAAGCTCATTGGGGCGTCCGATATAGAATTTCTTCACTATATCCTTCAGCCTGATGACGTATTCTTTATTGTTTTCTGAAGATGGAACAGTACTATCCATTATCTCAGACCCCGCCTGCAGAGCCCATCATATTGAGAAGGTCTTCGACCGATTCCTCTGAAGTAGTCCTTATGATCTTCACCTGCATGCCTTCGCTGATCCCCTCGCCTTTGACCTCGATATAGTATGTTCCTTCTATACCCTTTTCCACCGGTATCTTTTCAAAGGTCACCTTCTGATCTTCTGTTTCGGGCTCTATTATTTTTTCAATAAAGAAACTGCCGTCTTCGTCTTTCTGTACAGCATCATAGGGAACTGTCATCACGTTTTCCGCCCGATCGGTCACGATGCTGACCCTTACATTCATTCCAAGCCGCAGCCTTTCAGACTTCTGGTCGAGGCTTATCATGACCCTGTATCTCGCGGAACCGGAGGAGCCCCCTCCCATCATCGAAAGCATTGAGGATGAAACTCCGGTCCCTTCTATAAGGCTCGAGAGATCAAGTCCTCCCGCCCCGCTCGTCTCCGGCTTTGGCGCGACAAAGGTCACAGTTCC
Source organism: uncultured Lachnospiraceae bacterium (assembly GCA_947167155.1). Taxonomy (GTDB): domain Bacteria; phylum Bacillota; class Clostridia; order Lachnospirales; family Lachnospiraceae; genus RUG306. Next base: position 39,039 of record CAMVHB010000001.1, read on the forward strand.
GGGAAGCTCGTCATTTCTGGTGGCGTCGGTCTTAAGTATGGCCTGCATGCCTTCGTGCACATCAGGGACATCATATTCGTCGACATAGGACTTGACCTCCATGATGTCCTCACCCTCTACCATGCAGACTACTCCGCCGGTGTAGATGTCTCCCGGTTTCACCTTTACTTCAGTGACAGTCCCCGCAGAGGGAGCGCGCATGACGCAGGCTTCTATCCTTCGGTCTATGGATAATACCTGGTCGGAAAGCGCCTTTATTGCCTGATCTGTCGTTTCATCATAGGTATCGAGCAGTGTGTCAGTCACGCTGCTTGCACCTTCATTCAGCTTCTCAAGGGTCTCGGTAAGGGTTGAGATATTATTTTGGCGGTTCGTTACATCGGCCTCCCGGGCAGCGAGAATGGCATAGAGTGTCTGTGCAACGGTATCACCCTCTGTGCCGCCGCGATTGAGATAATTGTTGTAATTGTCGAGTGCCTGGCTGTAATTCTTTTGTGCTTCTGAAAATGCCGCCTGTGCGCTTTGAAGGGCATTCTGCGTATCCTCTATATTTTTCTGCCGCTGCTCATCCTGCCTCTCGAGAAGTTTGTTGTAATCCTGCTGCCTTTCATATCTCGATTTTCTGATGGAAGCGATCTGGGAATTGATGTCATCCTTCTGCTTGTTCAGAGACTCCGTATCTATCTCGACCAGGGTATCGCCCGAATTTACCTTGTCCCCGACGGAAACATGCACTGACAGGACCTTCTGCCCGAGAAGCTCCGTATTCTTTATCTCATGGGAGTCGGAAGCTACGATCGTCCCCGAAGCCGCGACAGACCTGACTACCGTCCGCTTCTCCGCGACACCGACAGTATAATCATCCTCGCCGTTGGCGCTCGCGGCATTTCTGTTCCTCATGTATAGAAACACTCCTGCCATGACCGCTATTACGATCAGAAATATAAAGACCTTCCTGTGTTTTTTGAGAAAAGAAGTTTTTTTCATTTATCCCTTCCCGTTGAATACCGAAAGCGTTGCCTTGTATATCCTGTTTCCGAGTTCCTGGTCCTTAAAGACCTTGATGAGGCCGATATCATAATTGTGCTTGTCAGGAGCCTGCGAAAAGACATTGTATATCTTCGTATAATCCGTCGGCTTCAGATTCATGTCCTTTACCTTGAGCCTTATCTGCGCCTTGTTGGCGTTTGAGATCTTCGGCTTTTTCGTGCCGGAGGATTTTTCTTCGTTTTCGGGAGCCTGCTTTTTACTATCCGAAGGTGCTTTTGCTTCGGCTGTCTTTTGTGATTTTTTTTGAACCGCACCCTTTTTATTCTTCGATGCGACTGCGTTCCCCTTCTTTGCAGTTGACTTTCCCGATGATTTTCTGCGCTTCACAGGGATCATTCCGCCGATAGAATCCTGCCTTGAAAAATGGACCTTTCTCCCGACGAAATCCTGGGTATTGAAAAGATCAAGTACCGAGTCAAAGCCTGTGTCCCTGCTTATCACAATAAACTCCGTCTGATCCGTCGTTCCTACAAGATACCCCGAAAGTGCCGCAAGCTGAAAATCAAGATAATTCTTCGCGGTCTTTCTGATCTCAATATAACGCATCGTTGCGCCGGACTTCTGTACATCTATGTGTAGGTTCATGGGGATAGTGGACGATGAATCGCTGTAAAAGAGCACCACCTCATCGCCCTCATTCAAGGCCGCGACCCCTTCAAGGCCGGAAAAATTCACATTCTCATAGTCAATCAAATATACACTCATAAAATGTCTTTCCTGTTTTCAAAATGTGTTCAAATGGTGAAAAGATAGATAATTATAGCATATTATCTACCTTTTTTCACCAAAAGCCTTGTATGCAAGTATCCCGGCGACAGTCTTTGCGTCCTGGATCCTGAAGTCAAAGATCATCTGAAGAAGCTCATCAAGGGAATAAGCTCTGATATCTATCGATTCAGCGGGATCGAGACTCTGATCCCCTTCTTTCTTAAGTCCTGTCGCAAGATACACGTCTATCAGTTCATCACAGAAGGCGACCGTGGATTTCAGCGAAAGGAGCTTTTTTATTTCTCCCGCCCTGTAGCCTGTCTCCTCAAAAAGTTCCCTCTCTGCGCAGACTCTCGTATCCTCCTCCTTTGAATCGCGGCTTCCGGCGGGAAGTTCGAGTGTGAACCTTTCAAGAGCCGGTCTGTATTGCCTTACCATAAGTATCCTTTTGTCATCCAGGACTGCGACCGCGCAGGCCGCGCCCTTCCTATGGGAGACAAAGTCCCAGTGCTCTATGGAGCCGTCGGGAAGCCTCATCTCATCATCATAGATATCGAGTATGGAGCCGGCACGGACCAGCGTCCTTTTTACCCTCTCAACGCACTTTTCCCCGTTCATGTAAAAACTCCTTTCATACAAAAACTGCGCCGCGGAAGACCCGCGGCGCAGTTTCTTTTGTTTTGTCACTTCGCGTAATCCGTTACTCTGGATTCTCTGATAACATTTACCTTGATCTGACCCGGATATTGAAGCTCGTCTTCTATCCTCTTTGAGATCTCTCTCGCAAGGATGACCATTTCCGCGTCGGAAACCTGTTCAGGAACTACCATGACACGTACCTCACGGCCTGCCTGGATTGCATAGGATTTCTCTACACCTTTGAATTCGTTTGTGATCGTCTCAAGCTGCTGGAGTCTCTGTGTATAAGCATCGAGAGTCTCCCGTCTTGCACCGGGGCGGGCAGCACTTATAGTGTCCGCTGCTTGTACGAGGCAGGCAATGATCGTCTCTGCTTCCGTATCGCCGTGGTGGGAAGCCACAGCATTGATAACGGTCTGATTCTCCTTGTACTTCCGGCAGATCTCGACACCCAGCTGAACATGAGAGCCTTCGCGCTCATGATCCACAGCCTTTCCGATGTCGTGAAGGAGTCCTGCCCTCTTTGCAAGACGGACATTCTCTCCGACCTCTCCTGCAAGAAGTCCTGTCAGCCACGCGACCTCGATTGAATGCTTCAGAGCATTCTGACCATAGGAAGTACGATACTTCATCCTTCCGAGAAGCTTCACAAGATCGGGATCAAGTCCCTGGACTCCGGCTTCGAGAGTGGCTGCCTCACCGGCTTCGCGGATGGAATTGTCAACCTCCCGCTTTGCCTTGTCGATCATCTCCTCAATCCTTGCGGGATGAATACGACCGTCCACTATCAGCCTTTCAAGTGCGATACGCGCTACCTCGCGTCTCACGGGATCGAAGGCTGAAAGCACTACTGCCTCGGGAGTATCGTCTATGATGATCTCCACACCGGTAAGATTCTCGAGGGTCCTGATATTCCTTCCCTCGCGGCCTATGATACGTCCCTTCATGTCGTCGCTTGGAAGCTGTACCACGGTAATGGTAGCTTCAGCTACATGATCTGCTGCGCATCTTTGTATCGCCGATACGACGATATCCTTTGCCTTCTTGTCGGCTTCTTCCTTGGCATGTGCCAGAGCTTCCTTGATAAGTCTCGCTGAATCCTGCTTTACATCTTCTTCTACGGTCTTTAACAAGAAATCCTTTGCCTGCTCAGTTGTCAGGCCTGAAATTCGTTCGAGTTCCTGTACACGCTGTTCAGCGAGGGCTTCAACCTCGACTGCCCTTTTCTTGAGCTGACCCTCTCTCGAGGCAAGGCTCTGTTCTCTCTTGTCCGCATTGTCGATCTTCTTGTCAAGATTCTCTTCCTTCTGCGCAACGCGATCCTCAGCCTTTGTGATCTCAGCTCTTCGTTCCCTGATCTCCTTGTCGAGATCATTCTTCACTCTGATCGATTCTTCCTTTACTTCAAGAAGAGCCTCTCTCTTCTTCTCCTCGGCCTCTTTCACGGCCTTGTCGATAATGGCTCTTGCCTGTCCGGAAGCATTATCAAGCTTTTTTTCGTCTTCTTTTTTGTGAAGCTTTGAAGAAATGATAAGGGTCACCGGAACAGCTATCACCAGAGTAACGATGATTGCGATGATGATTTGTACTATTACCGGCATTTTGTTACAGGAGCACCTCCTTAAAAGAATTTCATAAACGACAAAGATTGTAACTGTTTCACGAAAAAAAAGCAAGAAAACCAAAAAAAAGTTTGAAAAATGCCCTATGCCTATATTATAATATTTCCGTTGCGACGGTAGCTCAGCTGGGATGAGCGCTTCCCTGACACGGAAGAGGTCACGTGTTCGATCCACGTCCGCCGCATAAAAAAACACCTCTTCGGCAAATACCGAAGAGGTGTTTTTTTATCTCCTGAACAGGTTTCCGAGAATGCTGCGGCCGACGCTTCGGCCAAGCTGTGATACCGTCTTTCCGACTTCTCTTGTGATCGCCTTCCGAGTCCTTTCGGCCTCCTTCTTCTTTCTCTCCTCCTCTTTGATCCTCTCTCTTTCTGCTTTTACCGCGGCAGCTATCTCTGCCTTCTGCTCAGCGGCTCTTCTCTTCTCCTCTTCCTTTTCGGCAGCCGCTCTTTGCTTTTCCTCTTCCTTTGCGGTCACTGCCTCATTTTCTGCCTCAGCGTCTTGTTCTATTCTTTTCTTTAATGTCTCGTAAGCAGACTCCCTGTCGATCATATCTTTGTATTTTGTATAAAGGAGATTTTCCTTGATGAGAGCTTCTCTTTCAGCGTCTGTGACCGCGCCCATCCGTGAGGACGGAGGAAGCACCTTGATCTTTTCCGCCATCTTCGGAATGCCCTTTGTATCAAGGAGTGAAACTACGGCTGCTCCGGTCCCGAGGGACTGGATGGTCTCAAGTGTATCAAAAGCCGGATTTGCCCTGTAGGTCTCTGCAGCCTGTTTTACGGCCTTGATCTCCTTGGGAGTGTAGGCTCTGAGCGCGTGCTGAACCTTGTTCCCAAGCTGGTTCATTATCCCGTCGGGAACTTCCGAAGGATCCTGTGTCACAAAGTAGATCCCGACTCCCTTTGAGCGGATCAGCTTCACCACCTGCTCAACCTTCTGAAGGAGGGCCGGTGATATCCCGTCAAAAAGGAGATGTGCTTCATCAAAGAAGAATACCATCTTCGGCTTTTCCATATCGCCTACCTCGGGCAGGACCTCAAAGAGTTCCGAAAGAAGATAAAGAAGGAAGGTCGAATACATTGCCGGATGAAGGATCAGCTTTCTCGCGTCAAGGATATTGATCTTCCCTCTTCCGTTTGAATCAACAGCGATAAGGTCCGAGATATCGATCGCAGGCTCTCCGAAGAACATGTCACCCCCTTCGGCTTCGAGCGCCGCGATAGAGCGGATTATGGCATTGACGGAATTCTTCGGGATGTTCCCGTATTCGGAGGAATATTTGTCAATATTGTCCGCGGCATAAGTGAGCATCGCCTTCAGATCCTTCGTGTCAAGGAGAAGCTGACCCTCGTCATCCGCTATCCGAAAGATCACGGAAAGTATGTCAGTCTGGATATCATTGAGCCCCATATCCTTTGCAAGAAGCAAAGGTCCCATCTCCGAAACCGTTGTGCGAAGCGGCATCCCACCCTCTCCGAATACATCCCACAGATTGACGGGATAGCCCTTGAATGAAAAGCCCTTTTCATTAAGTCCCATCTTTTCGACGCGTTCAAGCGCTGAGCCCGAAGCCTCTCCCGGGAATGCCGTTCCGGAAAGGTCACCCTTCACATCCGAAAAGAAAACGGGTACTCCCGCATCGGAAAAACTCTCCGCAAGCACCTTCAAAGTAATGGTCTTTCCTGTTCCCGTAGCGCCGGATATGATGCCGTGCCGGTTTGCCATTGAGCTTTCAAGAAAGATCTCCTGCTCCTCACTCTTCCCCAAAAGGATATTGTTGTCTGAATACATCTTTGTCCTCCTGTTTCAAAACAAAACCATCAAAGCCCGTAAACTTCACCGTATTTCTCGTCAAGATAATCAAGGAAATCACAAGGTGTGAGTTCACGCCCCGTGATATCAAATATCCACTCTGATGGTGTGAGGCGGTCAGCTTTTTTGAACACACGCTCTATCATCCAGGAATTTATCCTTTCGAGATTCCCTGAACGTACAGCCTCTCCTATGTCAAAGTCCCTATTCATCGCATTATAATACATCGAATTATAAAAATTTCCGATAGCGTATGTGGGAAAATAACCAAAATCCGAAGACCAGTGCACATCCTGCAAAACGCCCTCCGCGTCATTTTCGGGAACGACGCCGAGAAGGTCCATGTACATTTCATTCCAGACCTTAGGCAGCTCTTCAACTGACAGTTCCCCTCCTATCAGTTTCTTTTCAAGCTCGTACCTGATGATGATATGAAGAGTATATGTGACCTCGTCTGCCTCTGTCCGTATCAGGGACGGCTCTACGATATTAACTCCTTCATAAAGCTCCCTTTCGGAAACATCTGACAGAGTCTTTGGTATTATCTCAAGCAATTTCGGATATATGAGACTGATAAAGCTCTTTGATCGCCCTATCCTGTTCTCATAAAATCTTGAAACCGACTCATGCATCCCGAGGGTCTTTCCTTCAGTGATGAAGTATTCATGATTTTCCTTTGGCTGCATCATATCAAACATGAGATGCCCGCTCTCATGCATGATACTGTAGATATTCGAGAGGAACTGATCTTCATAATAATGCGTCGTGATCCTTACATCATCATACGCCATCCTGTCAGTGAAGGCATGAGCGGATTCCGAGATGAGACTTCTTGTAGTGTCGACCAGGAGCACCTCCTGAAGCATTTTTGAGATCTCTTTCTGCTTTTCGATCGGAACCTTTCTTGTCAGAAAATCCCGCCTGATCTTCTTTTTGCTCTTCTTTATCCGATCAAGAAGGGAAACTATTCTTTCCTTTGCTTCATCAAAGAGAGGATCGAGAATCTCTGTCGTCATCCCCCGCTCATACATATCAAGGAGGCGGTCATAGTCACTTTTCATCAAGCCTTTTTCCGTTTCATCTAGTACACGGAGCGAAGCTCTTTTTTTATTATTCCCGATCACCCCTTGAAGTGATTTTGAAAAGATTGAAAAATCCGCGCTCGCCTTTGCCTTTTCCCAGTCGAGGAAGGCCTGCTGCTCCTGAAGCGAGAATGAATAAGCTTCCTCCTCCGTAATATTCTTCTCCATCCGATAAGTGCGGTAAGCCTCAATCACCATGGCTCTCTCCCACTCATCCATCGATTCGATATGCTTCAGTGAGGAAAGAAGGACCGAAACAAAGGACGGCTCCTTCCGGACTTTTAAAGCCTCATTTTCAAGAAATGCTATGAGTTCACCTTCGTGCTCCTTTGCGTTTTTTGGCGAGATAGTCGACATGTCAAAATTGATATAGCTTGCAGCGGCACGGAAATTCTCAGCGCGCTTCAGAGCGTTCTTCAATTCATTTAGTTCGTTCATTTATCTTCGATCCTCCGTGTGTTTTTTCATCAATGCATCATATCATAACTGAGGTGGGTTTGGTTGTCGAATGCCGAAAAATAATGTATTATTCTGATAAGTATTTGGCTTTGATCGAAAAAGGATTGATATGGCAAAGCTTAAGGTAGTGAGCACGAGAAAGCTTCATCCGGGGATGCGCATAGGGCAGGCTGTCAAGGACAAGGCGGGTCGCGCCATGATCGAGTCCGGGGCTTATCTTGATGACATCCAGATCGAATATCTCCTCTCCCACGGCATCGGTGCGATATCGATACGCGAGGATAATGATCCCGACGAGATCGAGGTATCCGAGGAGGCGGAGCGCGTCATCGAAAAGGAAAGAAAGGATGACCGCTTGAATGTCACCCTCCGGGAGGATGTGAAAAAGCGGGTCGGCGAGGGCGTCCAGTACCTCTTCCACAGCACAGATTCAAAAGGCTTCGTGGAAGCCACCCACAATGTCTCCGATGAGCTTGAAAAAGCGATCCTCAAAAATAATGCCGTCGCTCTCGACATCAGCAAGCTGAAGGTGAGTGATGAATACACCTTCAAGCACAGTGTTGACGTTGCGACCATGGCTATGATCATTGGAAAGAAGTACGGTCTTTCACGCGAGGAGCTTCATGAGATCGGTATCGCCGGTCTTCTTCATGATGTCGGAAAATCAAAGATCCCTCTCGAGGTATTGAACAAGCCCGGAAAGCTCACCGACGAAGAATTCTTCCTGATGAAGCACCACTCTCTTTACGGCTACAATATCCTCACAGAGACAGGCTCTTTTTCAAAGGCTATCCTCTCAGGTGTTCTTCAGCACCATGAAAAAATGAACGGCAAGGGTTATCCCCTCGCCGTCACAGGTGACAAGATCCACAAATTTGCCCGTATCATCGCGGTCTCGGATGTATTCGACGCCCTCGTTACAGAGCGTCCCTACAAGGCCGCCTTTCCTCTTCGTGACGCGGTCGAAATGATAATGTCGATGACTGAAGACCTTGATATGGACTCGATGAAGAGCTTTCTTGCGAGCATGATACTCTATCCCGTCGACAGCTTCGTGAAGCTCTCAAACGGCGAATACTGCAAAGTAGTTGAGAACAATTCCGAATATCTCCTTCGCCCGAAGGTTGTTGAGGTAAAGACCGGGAAGATCTATGACCTCTCAAATGACTTAAAGTGCGCAAGTCTCGTAATAATAGGCTGAGGATCAAAAGATCCTCAGCCTCATTTTTCAGCCCTTCATTTTCTTTTTCAGCTTTCCCGAATTGAAAAGCCCGTATCTTTGCTCATTCTGGAGCGTGATATTAAAGCCCGTTGTATAATGCTCTGCGTTGGTCGCCCTGTGGACCGGCTTCATCGAGCTATACAGAATCCCAAACAAAATAAGGTCGACTACCACCGCAACTATCAGCATCCCCGCGATCTTTTCAATATCGAAATTCCCGCCGTTTATCAGGATGAAGATCAGGACTATCGCGGCGAATACGGGGATCAGTATTGAAAGCATCTTCGGAGCGCTGATCGGAAGGTCGCCTATCATCTTTCCCGTCTGTCCGTTCATCGCGAACTTGTAACTCTTGTCCTTCCACTTCGTGGTCAGCATCCAGACGGGAAGCATGGCGTATGTGGTCTTCTCGCCCGAGTATTGATAATTCTCCTTTGACTGCTCCACTCCGTCGTGATGCATACCTCTTTTGATATGCTCAGTCACTTCAGTGTGGATGCCGGACTCAATACGCTGCTTTGCTCTTTGATGGGATTCCTCCTCGGCAACATCATAGCGCTCTGCCAGAAAGCCCGGAAGATAGACCATTGAAAAGTCCTTGAGTTCATTCAGGTTGTATGGCTCGATCGAATCCATGAGATTGTCATCCATCCTCTTTGACGCGTCCGCAGGAACCTTTTCAAAGGTCTCATTCCCCTGTATCTCCACCTGATAGCGATCGGAAATATAGGTATGCCCTTCGTCATCAGTAGCCTCATCATAGGCCACATAGTCCCCGTTCATCGAGACCTCACCCGAGAACATCCAGAAGGGGACGTAGACCCCCTGGATCTCCTCGACATGATTGTCGGACTTGAAGGACTTCGGGAGCAGATATCTTTTCCTGTAATAATTGAGATAGCTCTCCTGAACCTCCTGCTTTGTATGCGAGAAAGGAATAATGAAATCCGGCTTGATGGAGCCCGAAAACTGCGCGGGCGCTATCGTATGATTTCCGCAATAGGGGCATATCATGACCGCCGTGGTCTGGTCCGCCATGAGCTCGGCTCCGCAGGCTGAGCAGGAATAAGACTTCATCTCGTTTGAGTCAAAGTGAACGTCTCCCCTGGCTCCCTGGTCTCCTTCACGCGCAGCTGCATCCTTTGCACTGTTTACGGCGGAGTTCTTTGCCCAATATTCTTCCACCTCTTCAGGCGTAAAGGTCGAATCGCAAAAGTCACATTTCAGTTTCCCGAGAGCCGGATCGAAGCTCATAGTCCCGCCGCATTTGGGACAACCTGAAGCATAGGTCTTTCCGGGATCGCGGTATTCATTATCCATAGGGTAAGCCTCCTTTCATAATGCTTTTAGGATAATTAAGGAGATTTCTTTTGTCAATAACGGCAGGTAGCGGGTGCTTTTTCGCTTCATGATCCTACTCGATCGAGATCTCCACATTATTTTTTCCGAGAAGTGCTGTCATCTCCTCTTTTGTCATGTCTACATGGCCAAGACGGGTATAGGCCCAGGTGTTTTTGCCATAAAAGATCACGATCTGATCCCCGGAATAAAGGACGATATCTCCGGGTTCCGTAGTGATCTCAGTGTCATCCCTTGTTATGCTGCTTTTTAGCTTACCGACCTGCTCAAAGCCACCGTACATTGACATTTGTATTTTCAGCGGAGATATGGCTTTGAGCTCTTCTACCGACGGGTTGTTCTCCCAGGTCACAGGCACCTTTTCGTCGTTTATATAAAGCGCGAGGTCTTCTGAAACTTCGCTTATATCCTTCACGGAAATCTCTTCTATGCTTACATTCAGATTGTCATCGACTGTAACTTTGTATCGCCTGTCAAGGTTGTCGGCTATCGGAGAACGCTCTTCCACTGTTACATTTGTCTGTCCGGGCTTTTGTCCTGTAAAGATGATCACTATTTCTTTGCCTGCGCCATCCATCTGTTCGTGACCGGCTTTTTTATAGCTTACATCTTTCGAATATTCTACTATGCTTTCGTCCTCCACTATCACATTGAACTCAGGTCCGCCGCCGTCAAATGAATCAAAAGACAGTTTTGCCGTACCGGCATCCGTCTGCGGCACATAGGCGTTTGGATCATATTCCATGGAATTACGGGATTCAACGTTTAGAGTAACATCATGGTCAGGCATCACAAAAGTAAAAACATACCCATTGTCGTAGTCCTGCTTGAAATCCACGTCGCTGCTGTAAAACCTGTAATCCGTATCGGTAGCCAAGATGTCATAGCGGACCACAACCTGCTCTCCGGGCGCATACATTGACTTTTGCGACTCAAAACCGCTGTCATTAAGTATCAGTCTGTATTTCACTGCATTTTCCTCCCCGGCGCATGCCATAAGCATAATACTCATCAAAACTCCTGCTATTATCAGGACAAAACGTTTCATTGATCATTATCTCCCTTTATGTTTCAGTCATCGGATCTTACAATTTTTAATGTATCATATAATATATGCCGAAATGTTTTTTGTCGATTGCTATTGAACAGGGATTATTTTATGGAACAGAGTATCACCTGTATCAACATGATCGATCCCGGATCTCATCCTGTTTCCCCCTCGGATATTTTTCTTTGTCTGCTTCTGTGATCGCACGTATTTCACGGCAGGGATTTCCTGCGGCCACTACACCGGAAGGAATATCCCGATTTACCACACTGCCGGCGCCGATGACCGTATCGTCGCCTATGGTCACGCCCGGGAGTATGCAAACATTTGCTCCGATCCATACATTATTTCCTATCGTGATCGGCAATGCTATTTCAAGCCCCTTATTTCTCTGTTCCACATCCAGGGCGTGTCCTGCTGTTGAGATCACGCAGTTTGGAGCGATAAAGACATGATCCCCGATAGTAACCTTCGCTCCGTCAAGTATTGTCAGGTTGTGGTTTGAATAAAAGCAGTCACCAAGAGTGATATTTGTTCCGTAATCACAATAAAAAGGCTGTGTGATAAAGTAATCCCCCTTGATCTCCCCAAATACCGTATTTAAGATTTTTTTTTGACCTTCTGTATCAGACGGTCTTACATTATTGAAATCAAAGCATTTCTCCGCACACTCTGCCCTCATTAACGCAAGCTCCTTATCATAATTTGCGTCATAAAGATAACCTGCCTGCGCTTTTTCATACTCTGTCATCTCTTCACCATATTCTGCACAACGCCTATAGAAATATGATCTGAAAGAACGGCTCCTATATCCGTGCCATCAGGGGCGCATTCTGTCGGAACCGGTTCAATGGTTACCGAAACGCTTCCATCGTCATTCTTCTTCGGATGATATGTGTCATGATAGCCCGGGATCTGGGCAGGAATACGGTCATATAGTATTCCCTTGAAATCGGAAAGGCTGCAGGACGGGAAATTCACATTGTATAGTTTTCCCGGAGGAAGGGGCTTTTCTATCAGTTCTGCGAGTATCTCTTTTAAATACTTTTTTGTGACCTCTCCTATCCCACCCTTTGCCCTGTGGGCGGAAAAGCATATTGCAGGCACATCATAGAGTATTGCCTCCATTGCTGCTCCAATTGTCGCTGAATAGAGGATATCGCAACCTGCGTTCATCTCGTCATTGATGCCGGAAAGGACAAGGTCCGGTCTTTCGATCAAAGCGCTGCCATCCACATCTTTTTGAGATATCCCGTTGAACACTGCTCTCACACAATCAGAAGGCGTACCGTCAAAGGAAAAAGCGGATACCTCAGGAAGTCCCATATCATAGTTTTTCATCAGAAAGGGCTTATGAAAGTTCACGCTCTGTGAGCCGCCGCTTCGTACCCGATCCGGCGCAAGGACCGTAACGCGTCCGAACTCTGACGCAGTTTCTGAAAGTAGCCTTATCCCGGGAGAGAAGATCCCGTCATCATTTGTTACGAGTATATTTCTCATATCATTATCCTTTTTCTATGCTGTTTTGAAACATATCATGAAAATCCGGAAGAACTTTTGAGAGTTTTACGGGCTTTCCCTCTTTATTCAAAAAACAATGCATGGACTCACCCTCACAGACTGTCTCTTCCCCTGATTTCATGACATATCCTATCTTCAGCTTCACGCCGTTGAACTCAAGGACAGAGACCTCTATATCCACCTCGTCAGCGAATGTCGTCGGTTTTTTGTAGCGGCAGTCTACGGAGATAACGGGAGATATTATGCCTTCCTCTTCAATGCGTTCATAAGGCCAGCCCTTCTTCTCAAGAAAGTCGGCTCTCGCCTCCTCCATCCACCTGATATAATTTGAATGATGGGTGATCCCCATCCTGTCTGTCTCATAATACTGCACCCTGTGACGGTACATCTCATACCTCCATATAATTTCCCAGATATAGAAAGAACGGACACTCCTTGGAAAGCTCAAGGAGCATCCTCCTCACTCTCTCATCAGCGCTTTGGGCTTCGATGTCAATTGAAAAAGAAAATTCAAAATCACGCCCCACGATCGGATGACTTACAAGCCGAAGAAGATTCAGATTCAATGAAGCAAATTTGCCCAATATATGATAAAGCGAGCCCGGCCTGTGCGGACAGGAAAGGATTATTGATATTCTGTTTGCTCCGGGATAGACCTTCCTCTCTTTTGCCACACATACGAAACGGGTATAATTATTATCCGAATCCTGTATCTTCATGTCAAGCGAGTCAAGACCATAGAGTTCTGCGGCCTCAGGCGATGCGATAGCGGCAATGTCGTTCCTTTCCGACTCTGAAACAAATTTTGCGGCGAGCGCAGTATTGAAGCTTGGCACCTTCTTCACGCTGTCGGGAAGAGTTGAAAGAAAGCCGGCACACTGCCCGAGAGCCTGCTCGTGGGAATAGACCTCCTTTATATCAGAAAGAGATGTCCCCTTCTTTACAAGCAGGCGGTGGCTGATAAGCAGCTTTTCTCCGCGAACGATATAGACCTTCCCCTTCTTAAGCGCCTCATAGGTCGCCTTTACGGGGCCGAAGGTATTGTTCTCAACGGGAAGCATACCAAAGTCGCATAGTCCCTTTTCTACTGCCTCACAGACCGCATCAAAGTTTTTGAAAAACATGAGCTCGCCTTCGGGGAACATCCTCTTTGCCGCAATTGCGGAATAAGCCCCTCTCACACCCTGGCAGGCTATTCGCCCGCCCATGGGAAAGACCTCATGATCGTCAAGCAACCCGTAATCAATATCTACTGCTTTTTCCATGATTAAAGACTCCCTTTTATATTTAAAAGCTTCTTTGAAAGCGAATCGAAGGCCTCCGGGGTAATAGACTGGGGACCGTCACATTTTGCATGAGCGGGGTCATTGTGAACTTCGACCATCACACCGTCTGCTCCAGCGGCAACAGCGGCCTTTGCAAGCGGCGGTACAAGGGCAGCCTTTCCGGAGGCGTGGCTCGGATCGATGATCACAGGAAGATGTGAAAGAGTTTTAAGCACCGGAACAGCCGCAATATCAAGCGTGTTTCTCGTATAAGTCTCGTAGGTCCTGATCCCTCTCTCACAGAGTATGACGCGCGGATTTCCCTGAGACATCACATATTCAGCGCTCATCAGAAGGTCTTCGTAGGTTGCTGACATACCGCGCTTTATCAGGACAGGCTTATCTATCTGCCCTAGAACGGTAAGGAGCGTGTAGTTTTGCATATTCCTTGCACCGACCTGGATGATGTCCACGTCATCGAAAAGCGGCAGCTGGTCGGCATCCATGATCTCCGTGATTATGGGAAGACCTGTCGCCTTCTTTGCTTCAAGCAGGAGCTTGATGCCGTCCTCATGAAGTCCCTGGAAGGAATAAGGTGATGAACGGGGCTTGAATGCTCCGCCCCGGAGGATGGTGGCTCCGCTCTTTTTTACAGCCTCCGCTATCCCTATGATCTGCTCCTTTGATTCCACCGAGCAGGGACCTGCTATAAGCGTGAGGTTCCCACCGCCTATCTTTGTACCTCCCACCTCGATCACCGTATCATCGGGATGGAACTTCCTGTTTGCCGCCTTGTATGGCTCCTGGACTCTCTTTACATCCTCAACGATATCAAGCGCCGAGATCAGGTTGATGTCGATCTTTGAGGTGTCCCCGACAAGACCAAGGATCGTGGAATGAGAACCGACTGTCGGCATCACTTTGATTCCTTCGCCGGTAAGCCAGGAGGTAAGTGACTCAAGTTCATGGGTGTCTGCGTCTTTTTTTAAGATAACTATCATGATGAATTCCTTTCCGGCAGGAGCTTTTGCTTTGGTCTCAGGCTGCAGTAATGAAAAAACCGCCGCAGCCCTCGGCCGCGGCGGTAATCCTACCTAAATCTGAAAAATGGTTCTTCGTCACTCATCTTTCTCATCTTTCCGGCGACCAAAATACTTCCTTACCCTTTGTAAAGGTAAAGTCGAAAAAGCCGAAAAAGAAAAATGAGTTTTGAAGATAATTTGTTTCCATGGCAGGTACTTTAGCACTTTAAATTGCTGTTGTAAAGATTTTTTTGCGGCAGTGATCCCACAAAGCATAGAACGAACCCCGTCACTCTGCATCAGGCTGCTTCAACGCATGTATTATCCTTTCAGAGCTTGTCCGAGAATGAGTCATAGGAAAAACCCTTTGAAAGCAAGAACCTCGATATCTTTGCCTTTTCCTTCGGGTCTGCTGCCTCCCTGTCGTAGCCTTTTTTTTGAAGAAGCTTTTCAATGATGGCTTCCTCATCACCCTGATAAGCTTCAGCCTCAGCCTCAGAAATGACAGCTTTTTTTACGCCCTTTTCATAAAGGCGCCTTCTGATGTCGGAAAGGCTCTTTGTGTCCATATAGGTCCTGATAAAGCTCTTTGCAAAGGACAGGTCGTCTATATAGTGATATTCCTTCATAAAGGAGAGGACATGCTCTGTGACTTCCTCAGTATATCCCCCTTCATTAAGCTTTCGTCTCACATCAGCTTCAGTTCTGTCCATCTTTGAAACGAGATGAAGCGCCCTGTTCTTTGCTCTTGGAAGGATGACCTCATCGATAAAGCCATCAAATTCCGCCTTTGATATCTCCCCGTCAACAGCAAGACCTTCAAGCCTTTTCAGGTCAGATTGGTATAGCGAAAGAACTGTTCCATCATCAAAGACCACTCTTTGCTTTTTGCTGCCGGGAGCCTTTTCAGTATTGTCGATCCTCATAATAAAAGTCTCTGTTTAAGGAATGATATATTTTCAGGCGAACTGCTATTGCCATATTCCTCAAGACTTTGCTTTTGCGGCTTTTGACTTTGCCTGATCCTCGCCACCGGCTGCTTCGTCACTCTTCTTTTCGTCCTTTGAGGCTCCGGCACTGTCTATAGCTTCTCCAAGACCATAATGCGCCCTGATCTTCTGATCGAGGGAGTTAAGCACATCAGCATGCTCCTCCAAAAACTGCTTTGCGTTTTCCCTTCCCTGTCCTATCTTTTCGCCGTCGATAGCATACCAGGCACCGGACTTCTGGACGAGATCAAGGTTTGCAGCAACATCTAGAATGTCACCTGCCCTTGAGATTCCCTTTCCGAACATGATATCAAACTCCGCCTCCTTGAAGGGAGGGGCGATCTTGTTCTTCACGACCTTGATACGCGTCCTGTTCCCGATGACCTCACCGGACTGCTTGATAGATTCAGTGCGTCGGACATCGAGACGAACTGATGAATAGAATTTCAGAGCTCTTCCGCCTGTGGTAGTCTCGGGATTTCCGAACATGACGCCAACCTTTTCACGGAGCTGGTTGATGAAGATCACTATGCAGTTCGATTTTGAGATGACGGCTGTGAGCTTACGAAGAGCCTTTGACATGAGCCTCGCCTGAAGTCCGACCTGCACATCCCCCATCTCTCCGTCTATCTCGGCCTTCGGAACAAGGGCGGCAACGGAGTCTACAATGATGATGTCCACAGCACCGGAACGGACCATGGTCTCCGCTATCTCAAGCGCCTGCTCTCCATTGTCGGGCTGTGAAATGTAAAGATTGTCTATATCGACTCCGATGTTCTTCGCATATACCGGATCAAGAGCATGCTCGGCATCTATGAAGCCCGCTATCCCGCCGCGCTTCTGTACCTCCGCGACGGCATGAAGCGCGACCGTGGTCTTTCCTGAAGATTCCGGACCGTAGATCTCGATGATCCTGCCCTTTGGAAAACCGCCCTGCCCCAATGCTATATCAAGGCTTATTGAGCCGGAGGGAAGGGTCTCCACCTGCATATGGCTGCTGCTGTCTCCAAGCTTCATGACGGAGCCCTGTCCGTACTGCTTTTCTATCTGTGCTATTGCGGCATCGAGCGCTCTAAGTTTTTCTTCTCTTTTGATATCTGACACTTTCGTACTCCTTTTCAAAACACGAACAGTTGTTCGATTGATATGGCAATATTATAACAACAAATTTTCTTTGTCAATAAGGAAAATCAAAAAATGAAACAACTACGAAATGAAAAAAAATTGATTGGGATGTGCAGCAAAAAGCCGCTTGCTTTTGTGATTATCACTTAAAGCCCCTGCTTTGTCAAGAGGAATGATAAGTGTGGTTCTTCAGGTTTCACATACCAAAGGATCGATCATCCAACAAAAAAATAACTATGAAGCCATCAAGTTTTCAAAAGAAATCTGAAAATGGCTCCCATGCATCCTATACTGCGCCAAATGAATATACTACAATTCCCCCAATTATCAGGAAAAGCGCGATCAGCTTCTTTTTTCCGACCTTTTCGCCGAAGATCTTTACGCCGAAGATCGTCACATAGATATAGCTTGTGGCTTCAAGGACGGGACCAAGCGAAAGCGGGACCTCCTTGTATGCAAAGATCGACATGAAGGTTGAGAGTACAAAGATTATGTAGGCCGATATCACGGGAACATTTACATATTCCTTTATAAAGGAGCCGTAATGCTTCTTTGCGGCCTTTTTCAATATGACCTGCGCGACAGCGCTTATGAATACGCCAAGCAGCAGTACGAGGGCGTAGAGGAATATCTTAAGACGAGGATCCATCCGTCTCCTCCTCTTCTTCACCTTCATCAGCAGTCGCAAAAAGCACAACTCCCGCTATCACTATGATTGCGCCTACGACCTTAAGCGGTGTCACATTTTCATGGAAAAAAAGAGCGCCCCAGATTATTCCCCAGACTATTGTCACTGCGCGGTTTGCGTAGGCGGTAGTAAGTGGCAGGCGCTTTATGATCTGCTGCCAGACTATGGCATAGACTCCGAGAAGGGCTATTATGATAGCGTAATATAATATGAATTTCCCGCTTAAAAACCTCTCTCCTGCTGCGAGCTTTGATGCTATCCCGGACATGGAAAAAAACATCAGCATGATGTGAAGGGCAAGGAGAACAAAGAGCTTCTTTCTCTGCTTCATATTGTCACGCCTCACTTTCAAAAGGATCTTTTGGAAGATAAGGAAGGAGCGCCTCACGTGAAGGTCCCTTCATGAGAAAATACCCAAAGCGCCTTGATGAATCCATTATCTTTTCATCTGTGATCTCACGGATATCCTTTCGAACGAGATATTTTGGATGCTCATCCAAAAGTCTCTGAAGAGCCGCAATATCCTCACCGTTGAAGACATATCTTACCGCTGCGGCAGCGTTTGAAGATGTCTCAAATGAGGACAGCTTCTCTCCAAGCGATACCTCGATCACAGCCTTTAAAAAGTCATAACCGCTCGAAAGATATACAAGATCGGAGCCTATCAGGTCTCCCCCCATCCTTCCGCCGATCTCTATTATCTTTATATTTCCTTTTTCATCTATCTTAAGCTCACTGTGTGAAGCGGAATCCGTGATCTTCAATGTATCAAGGGCATGAAATACCGTGTCTTTCACCTTCGATAGCATTTCATCCGACACTCCCGAAGGCTCAAGATGCGCAGTCTCTATGAAATGGGGCGCGCCCGTTGTGAACTTCTCTGTCATCGCAAGAAAATGATGCTCACCATGACTTGAAATACATTCGACGCTGTATTCCTTCCCTTTTGCATATTCCTCAACGAGGGCAGCCTTTATGAAGCCCTCTTCCATTGCATTTTCTAGGGCGTCTGAAAGCCCGTTTTCATCATAGAGCTTTGTGATCCCTCTTGAGCCTGAGCGGTCAAGGGGCTTTACGATAATGGGATATGAAAGCGAAACATCCCTTATCTCATCCGCGCTTTTTACAAGAATGCTTTTTACGGAAGGATCCCCTCCCCTTTCAAATGCCTTCCTCATCTCGTGCTTGTTGGTTGAAAGGAGCGCGCAATCAAGGCTGTTTCCGGGAAGTCCCATCGCATCTGCAACATAATTTACCGTCACGGCAGCAAGATCAGACGCAATTGAAGTGATTCCCGAAATCCCTATCCCGCGGCATTTTTCAAGGATCGCCTCTTTCTCTGTAATAGAGATCGGATAAAAATAATCCGCCAGATTCTCCCCGGGATCTCCCGCCTCCCAGGCAAAGACATGGGTGGTAAAGCCCATCCCGCGTGCCTTTTTGATGAGCGGGACCTGAAGATAAGAGGCTCCGATTATCGCTAAATTATTCATTCTTCTACTCTGTCTGAAAAGACGTATCTCACGGGGTTTTCCATCTCTTTTTTGTAATCCTCCATCATCTTCTTAAAGTCAGTATATTCCGGCACAAAGCCAAAGTCCCTTTTCGCCTTTTCCATAGAAAAGAGAAATGAAGGAGTATTGTTTTTTTTCTCAGGACAAAAGACTATCTTTGAACCTTTGTCATTCCCGAAGACATCTACCACGGTCTTTGCCTGATCAAGAAGCGTCAACGGCACAGAGCTTGTCATATTGTAAAGCCCGTATGTCTTGTCGCTTTCCATCGCAAGTACGTACGCTCTTGCTACATCCTTTACATAGATGATGTCACGGCTGATCCCCGGGTCTCCCCAAATCTCAATATCCTTCCCCTCCATCGCGTTTTCAATAAAGGTCTGGATGCCTGATTTATAGGGCTTTCCGTTCACGTTTATAGTTCCGTGCGGACCTACCCCGTAGACCGGCGGGAAACGAAACCACGCGCAGCACATATGATGCTGCTGATTGTAGTATTCCATCACGTCATTTGCGGCATTTCTGCTTATGACATAGACACTGTGGTCTCCGGTGAAGCTGAAGTTCCTCGGCTCCTCCTCGGTGATCGCATAGTCCTTTTTCCATGCGCCCCTTACATCTGCATATGAGCAGGCGCCGATCACCTTTTTGACATTGTGCTTCCTTGCCCACTCAAGCACATTTATGGTTCCGATCACATTTACTTTGAAATAATCCGCGGAATTATCTTCATCGCAAAGATCCGCCGTCGTGTTTGCGGGAAGTAGGCCTGCAAGAAGTACAATTCCGGAAATGCCGGTCGACGGCAGTTTTTCAAAGTCCGCTTCTTTTGTGATATCAAGCCTCTCAAAGGAAGCGCCCTCTTTTGCAAGAGCCTCTCCTATCTTTTCATTTCTTCCGGTCGCAAGGACCTGATAGCCATTTTTTAAAAAAGCTTCAGCGGTATACATCCCGATGAAGCCTGTAGCGCCGATTATCAATATCATTTTTCGCATTCCTTTTCGTTCAATATCTCAGAGATCACATATATCGGCCTGTTCTTTGCCTCGTTGAAGATATTGCCTATATAGATCCCGACCACGCCGATCGCCGCGAGGATAAGACCGCCCATCAAAAATACTGAGGCGATGAGCGAAGCCCAGCCTGTTGTGACATCATTGAAGGCGAACTTCCTGATGATGAGGCAGATGATGAAGATGAGCGAGATAAGTGACATCGTAAAGCCAAGTCCCACGGAAAAAATGAGGGGCTTGTTCGACTGGGAGGTGATGATCTCCGATGCCATCTTGAGCTTCTTTTTGAAGCTGTAGGAGGACTTTCCCGAGAATCGCTCCTCAGCCGGAAGGTCGATCACAGCTTCGTTGAAGCCCAGCCATTTGATGAACATGGTGTAGGCCCTGTTGTGCTCCCGCATTGAGCAGTAGGCATCTATCACCTTTCGCTTTGCGATGGAGAAATTGTTGATCGAGCTGTCATAGGTCCCTTCGGTGAAATAGTCATAGACCTTGTAAAAAAGCTTTGAGAAAAATTTTGTGGCGCCTGAATCTACACGGCCCTGTCGTCTTGAAAATACTACATCATAGCCTTCTTTAAGCTTTTCATAAAGAAGCGCTATATTCTCAGGTCGATCCTGAAGATCGCAGTCCATCACGACCACCGCATCTCCGCGGCTTTTGTCAAGACCTGCAGTTATCGCCCTTATCTGTCCGAAATTTCTTGAGAGATTGATCCCGATCACCTTTTCGTCCTCAGCGCATATCTTTTCGATATCGATCCAGGAACCCTGGGGACAGCAGTCATTTACGAGGATGATCTCGTAATCCGAAGTAATCTTTGAAAGGCTTTCCGTAAGCCTCCTGTGAAGCTCAAAGAGAGCGGCTCTGCAGCCATAGACCGGGATCACAACAGATATATCCATCAGAAGAACTCCTTCACGGTCTTTATCACCTTTGAAACATCTTCATCTGAAATTCCATAATACATCGGAAGTCTCGTCAGTCTCTCGCTTTCCTTTGTTGTAAAAATATCCTCTCCGAAAAAGCGGCCGAACTTTTTCCCTGCCGGTGCGGAATGAAGAGGAACATAATGAAAAGCTGACTGGACGCCGTTTTCCTTGAGATATGAGATGAAGGCCGTCCTCTCGGAAAGGTCAGAGAGCTTCACATAATACATATGTGCATTATGGACCAGGTCTTTTGGAATCACGGGAAGTTGGAGCTTTCCTTCTTTTTCAAGCGGGCGAAGGGCTTCATCATATTTTTTCCAGGTAGAGAGCCTGTCTTCATTGATCTCGTCTGCTATCTCAAGCTGCGCCCAGAGATAGGCAGCATTGATGTCGCTTGGCAGATAGCTTGAGCCGTAGTCCACCCAGGAATATTTGTCCACCTGGCCCCTGAAATACTGGGCACGGTTCGTGCCCTTCTCACGCATTATCTCTGCGGGAAGAATATCGGACTCATTATTGATGAGGATAGCGCCGCCCTCTCCCATTGAATAATTTTTCGTTTCATGGAAGGAGAAGCAGCCGAAATCACCTATTGTGCCAAGCGACCTGCCCTTGTATTCACTCATTATGCCCTGGGCCGCATCCTCTATGACTTTAAGACCATGCCTTTTTGCGATATCCATAATGGTATCCATCTCGCATGAGACTCCGGCGTAATGAACAGCGATGATCGCCTTTGTTTTTTCGGTGATCGCTTCTTCTATCTTTGTTTCATCAATATTCATAGTATCGGGTCTGATATCGACAAAGACGAGCCGCGCGCCAAAGAGCACGGGCGCGTTTGCGGTGGAGGAAAAGGTAAAGCTTGGAAGTATCACCTCATCTCCCGCCTTGATGCCTGAAAGATAACATGCCATCTCAAGGGCTGAGGTTGCAGAGGTCGTGAGGAGGACCTTTTTTGCATTGAACCTCTCCTCTATCCACTTCTCGCATTTCTTCGTAAACTGTCCGTCGCCGCAGATCTTCTTTGAATCCACGGCCTCTTTCATGTATGAAAATTCTCTTCCGGTAAATGTCGGAACATTGAAATCTATCATTATTTTTTCCTGTGATCAGTTTCTCGCAAACTCGGAAAGGATGAGGCCTTTGTTACGCTCCTCCGTCATCCTTATGGACCACTCGTTCGCCCAGAGAAGGAGCGGTCTGCCCTTCAGGTCCTTCACCTTCTTCATATCGCTCGTGCCGCTGATGCTTTCCATATCTATTCCTTCATTTTCAACCCAGCGGATGTATTCATAAGGCAGCATCTCAAGGCCTATCTCCACATTGTATTCATGGGTGAGCCTGAATTTCAGCACATCAAACTGCAGCACACCGACGACGCCGACTATGATCTCCTCCATGCCGGTATTGTACTCTTGGAAGATCTGGATGGCGCCCTCCTGCGCGATCTGCTCTATGCCCTTCATGAACTGCTTTCTCTTCATGGTATCGACCTGCCTCACCCTCGCAAAATGCTCGGGTGCGAAGGTCGGTATGCCTTCAAAAGCGAAGTGCTCCTTTGAGGTCGTCACGGTGTCACCGATCGAATATATACCGGGATCGAAGAGTCCTATGATGTCACCTGCAAAGGCGGTATCCACCACGTGCCGCTCCTCCGCCATCATGACCTGGGGCTGGGAGAGCCTTATCTCCTTTTGTCCCTGCACATGAAAAGCCGTCATCCCTGACTCAAATTTTCCGGAAACTATCCTCATAAAGGCTATCCTGTCGCGGTGAGCCTTGTTCATGTTCGCCTGGATCTTGAAAATGAAGCCGGAAAAATCAGAAGAATCAGGCTCTATCATTCCCTTGTCCGAGTTCCTTTTGAGAGGCGGTGTCGTCATTTGAAGAAAATAATGAAGGAAGGTCTCGACTCCGAAGTTCAAAAGAGCCGACCCGAAGAAGACCGGTGAAAGCTTTCCGTTTCGGACCTTCTCAAGATCAAATTCCTCCCCTGCTCCGTCTAAAAGTTCAAGGACAGCGTTTAAGCTTTCCTTTTCATCTTCGGAAACAAAGGAGGAAAGTTCAGGCGAATCAAGAGCTATGTCCTGCTCCTTTCCCTCCTTTGTGCCCTTCATGGTATCGGAAAATATCCTGACATTCTTTGTATTCCTGTCGTATATCCCCCGAAATTCCTTTCCGGAGCCTATAGGGAGATTGACGGGACAGACTGAAAGGCCGAGATTATTTTCTATATCATCGAGGAGTTCAAAGGTATCCTTCGCGTCACGGTCCATCTTGTTTATAAAAGTAAAGACCGGAATGCCGCGCATCGAGACTACCTTAAAGAGCTTCTTGGTCTGGGGCTCGACACCCTTTGAGGCATCAATCACCATCACGGCGGAATCCGCAGCCATCAGGGTTCTGTAGGTATCCTCCGAAAAGTCCTGGTGTCCGGGCGTATCAAGTATGTTGATACAGTAATCCAGGTACTCAAACTGAAGCACAGAGCTCGTTACGGATATTCCCCTCTCCTTTTCTATCTCCATCCAGTCCGAAACCGCGTGTCGGGCGGTAGCTTTCCCCTTTACTGATCCCGCGGTATTGATCTGTCCGCCGTAGAGCAGGAATTTTTCCGTAAGGGTGGTCTTTCCCGCATCAGGGTGCGATATTATCGCAAAGGTCCTTCTTCTTTTGATCTCTTCTATATCCTTCATAATACTCTTTCTGACAGAAGAAAAGCCGCAAAAATACTTCTTTGCGGCTTTGAAAAATCATAAAATGTTTCGTTTTTGATCACTTGAACTTGCGCTTGCGGGCTGCCTCAGATTTCTTCTTACGCTTAACGCTCGGCTTCTCGTAATGCTCACGCTTTCTGATCTCCTGCAGTATACCTGCGTTTGCGCAGCTCCTCTTGAAACGGCGGAGTGCGTTGTCCAAAGACTCATTTTCTTTTACTGTAACGCTCGACATCTCTTTATCCCTCCCTTCGGCCGCAGATTTTTGGCGTACCGTGCGGGCTCTCGGCATTTTTAAGACACAGACGGCATTATAACACAAAAAACGCCTCAGTCAACAGCGTTTTTTACGCGTCTTCCTGCCTCCTCCACATATCAAGCACAATTAATTTATCATTTTTCAAGCTTTTATTGTGTATTTTTATCAAAACTGTTATTATAGTCAAGGTAGTATGTAAATTTTGCTATTACTTGGAGGAAAACAACATGCTCGCTACTCTGGTTCCCGTTTTTAATGACAAGATGCTTGTCAGCGCATACATAGTATATGCCAGAAAAAACGAGATATTCAAGAACCCGCTCCTTCTCGGAACTGCGTCACTTGACGGTGCTGGAAATGTCGCGGAATTCGAAGTCGTGCAGAGCGCAGGTCTTGCAGTTCTTTCGGGTGACAGAGAGGTCTTTGTTCCCGTCAATTCCCTTGCAATTTATTCGGATCTCAAGAGACAGTGCCTTGTACCTCCGAAGATGACAGTCCTGCTCCTTGACAGTGATGTCAAACCTACGGAGCAGAATATCATACGATTGGCTGAGCTCAAGAAAATGGGCTTTCAGATAGCCTTCCGCGAGATACCTCAGACTGAGTTTGCTGCTTATCAGCCCATCTTCAAGCTTTCCGACATCCTCTTCCTTGATGCAAAGAGCGCAAATATGCAGGCTATAAGGCTCTTCATCAGGAAGTATTTCCCGAACATCAGGATCCTTATTTCAAATATCGATACCGAGGGCGCTTTTGACAGTCTGAAAAAGGACGGCCCGTCAGACCTTTATCAGGGCGAGTTCTTCAGGGTGCCGAAGGAGAATTCCGACACTGCCCTCTCCCCTCTGAAGGCGAATTATATCAGGCTCCTCAATGTAGTCAACAAGCCTGATTTCGACCTTACAGATGCTGCGAAGGTCATCGAGCAGGATGCCGCCCTCGTTGTTTCACTTCTTTCGATCGTAAACAAGATGACCCTGAACTCGAATATCTCTTCTGTTCGTCAGGCAGCCGCCCTTCTCGGACAGGTCGAACTGAAGAAATGGATCAATACCGCGGTCACAAAGGCTCTTTGCTCTGACAAGCCTTCTGAGATCATGAGGATCTCTATGATAAGGGCACGTTTCTCGGAAACCCTCGCCTCCCAGTTCTATCTTGGAATGGAAACAGAGGAGCTCTTCCTCCTCGGAATGTTCTCACTCATAGATATAATGCTTGATACCACGATGGAGGACGCTCTCACGAGGATCACGGTCTCTTCAAATATCAGAAAGGCTCTCCTTGATCATGACGGTCCTCTCTATCCTGCCCTTGACTTCGTTATCAAATATGAAGCAGGCAACTGGCCCGCAGTTTCAAGAGAGATCATCTTGAAGAGTCTCGATGAGGATCGTATCTACACCTCATATCTTGATTCCCTGAAATGGTATAGGGACATCATCGGAAGCTGATACAAAATATAAGCCCTTCGCGGAATCACTCCGCGAAGGGCTTTTTTTTACATCAATTCAGATCAGGTGACAACGCCTATCACAACCTTGGACAAGGCCATCATTATCACTCCTGCCATCAAAACCCCGCCTATCACGGCAAGAACGCTCTTTTTGAAATCCATATCAAGGATCGAAGCCGCAAGAGTTCCTGTCCATGCGCCCGTCCCCGGGATAGGTATCCCGACAAAGAGAAGAAGGGCAAGATACACACCGCCCTTTGCCTTTGAGAGAAGCTTCTCACCGCCCTTGTGTCCCTTTTCAAGGCAAAAGGTAAAGAACTTTCCTATTCCCTTTTTGTCCTTGCCCCATTCAAGAACCCTTCGGGCAAAGAAGAAGATGATCGGGACGGGGATCATATTTCCAATCATTATCAATATGTAGGCGAGAATGATATTGAACTCTGCGGGATTTGCGGCATAATACCCCTCCGCAAAGGGGATGGCACCGCGAAGCTCGATAAGCGGAACCATCGAAATAAAAAATACTATGAAATATTTGAGAGTCACTTTGCTACTACCTTTCCGAAAGCCTTCCTACATCCTGTAATATGCAAGCTCCTTTTCAAGCTCCTCGGGAACACGTTCCCCCTTGTTTTCAAGCTTTTGCTTGATATTCGATACAGGTCTTGCCTTCTGAGATGTCTTGTTTTGCATCCTGTTGATAAGGGGCTGGTACTGGGGATTCTGCCCCACAGTCTCCCTCACCTTTGCCCCGAAGGGACAATATGAAAACAGTATCTCGCGCGCTACTTTGTTTAGCCGAAGTGCCCCCTTTGACTCATATTTGATATATACAAGATAATCCGAAGCAAACACACGCCTGTAGTTGTTTCCTGCCTTCTGGAGCGCCTTTTTGACCTTTTCCCTCTGCTCCGGATTCAGCGACTGGTTCTTTCTGAAATACTGAAGATAATCACAATATTCAGCAGTAAGCGAGGGCTCCGAAAGATCATTCCAGTGGACGCCCTGCTCCGTCTTGCACATCTCCCAGCGAAATTCTCCGCAAACCTGCGTGATAGAGTCCGAAAGGTCCTCGAGATTGAAAAGGGGCATCAGCATCCTTGAATGGGTCGAACGCTTCTTCCCCTCTATTTCCTGCCAGAGGACGGAACGAGAGCCGCAGTTTGGCATCAGGATGAAATAGGGAAGGTACTCGTTGTGGACTACCATCTGGGGAATGCCCGCTTTTTCATTCTGATAGATATCCTCCCTGAAAAAGCACTGGTAATCAAGCTCCCGAAGCGCCGCAAGCTCCTCTCTGATCCTGTCCGCCGTCATATATATCTTCTCAAGCGGCATCTGGACATTTACGGAATCAAAGAAAGGAAAGAATACTGAGGGGCGTCCGAAGGTCATCCTGTTTCCGAGTTCAAAGAGATTCTTCATCTCAAAGCGGACCATCTCCGCCGGATCCTTTAAGAATCTTTCATACATCTGCTCGGTTATTTCCCCGTTCATCTTCCTTTCACGAAGAGAAGCGGGGTAGTCCATATCAAACTCGTTCCTTGAGGGAACGTTCTTTTTTTCATAAACCCTCAGAAGCCATTCATAAGCTGTGAATACCTCTTCTTTCGGATCGGGCTCATAATCCACGACATAATTGAAAAGAAGAACGGTATTCTCCTCTCCTGCAATCTTTGGATCGAAAAAGCCGGTATTTAAGAACATTTTGATCTCTATGGGAAGCTTTTTTTCTTCCAGACTCTTGAAGAATACGCCCTCATAGATCCTGTAATACCATTGAGTAAGCTTTCTCCTGAGCTTTCTCATATCATCCGAGCTGTCCGATCTGTCGGGAAGAGATGCATATTCATTGAATAGAGCAAAGAACTCTTCACGTTTTTCCTTTTCAAGCCCTGAGAAATTGACTATCGTCTCCGCGGCCTTTGAAAGATCGGGCATAGCGCCCTTTGTCATTGCGCGGTCAAGCTCCTTCGCGTGCTCGAGGTTCTTTTGCTCGGTGTCCAAAGCGTCATAAGCAATCAGGAAATCATGACTTGTTTCCTCGAGCTCAGCGATATACTGGTCTATCGTTAATACAGAGTCCATCAGCTTTCTCGCAAAGGAAGCCACCGTCATTACGATACCGGTGCAGACAGCGGCACCGAGAGTAAACATTTTCTCCTTCAGGACTTCATCGTTTTCAAAGAGAGCGTCGATAAAGTCCTCTCTCCAGGCTTCCACCGAGATATCCGGAGGATCCGGGATTGTCTTCAGCTCCGGAAAGACCTTTGCCCGCTTTTTCAGGCGTGTACATAGCTCCTTGTACTCGGTTTTCCGCTTTTCGATGTCCTCCTTCTTCCTCAAAGCGTATTCCGACAAAAACGCTATTGATTCCTTGAGGGAGTGAAGGTTCTTTAAGGAAGCGGAGGCCATCTGGGGAGCGATCTTTGTATTCTGATCGACGATATAGCTTACCAGGCCGCTTTCCCCGAGACTGTAGCCATAGAGCATGACATCCCCTTTGGCTGTATAGTCCTTTATATACTTTCTGTCCTTTTCATCAAGCGGTCCGATAATGGTGCCGGGGTACAGTTCTACGCTTGTCCCCCTGCTTATGGAAAGAGCGACCGACCCTTTGAGTACGAGTTCATACTCCTTTAAGGGTTCTCCCTTTGAATGGATCTTTTCACCGCTTTGAAACTGCTTTAGCGCCATTATTTTGAATCCTTTGTCCTTCTGTACTTCGCCCAACGGACAGCTTCAGGATCCCAGCCCTTCATCTGGCATTTAAGGGAACAGAATACCGGAATATCCATTCCCTGCTCCCAATAAGCATCTATCTCGGCCTGCGGCAGAGTAAATTCCCTCCCGCATGACTGACAGCAAAGCTTCATTTCCCTTAATGCCATAAGCTGCTCTCCCCCTTTTGCTTCAAAGCCCCTTTGCTCCCTCTTTTAGAGTGCTGCAAGATAAGCCTTTGCCTTCTCCATTGCTTCTTCATAGCCCGCGGGATTCTTGCCTCCGGCCTGTGCCATTTCCGGTCTTCCGCCGCCTCCGCCGCCGATCGCAGGAGCTGCGGCCTTGATGAGATTTCCGGATGAGAAGCCCTTCTTTACTGCGCCTTCAGTAGCCATCGAAACGAGAAAGGCCTTTCCGTCTGCTTCGCCGAAAAGAACGAATGCAGCTGCCGCGTTTTTGTCATGCGAAAGAGCGGCAGCCTTTAAGTCATCGCCAACGCTCCTGAGTGAATTCATGTCAAGTCCGCTCGTTTTCTGGAATACAACCTTGATCCCGTTGTACTCTTCTTCTTTTGTCTCGGCAGAGTCTGACGCAGCCTTCGCGGCATCGGTCTTCAAACGCGCTATCTCGTTCTTTAATTCCTTTTCTTCCTTCAGAAGTCTTTCTATCCGATCACAAAGCCCTTCAGGATTGGTCTTCAGGAGTCCTGCTGCCTTTCGTACCTCTTCCTCAGTCTCCCTGAAGCGCTCAAATACCGCCTGATCCGTGATAGCTTCTATACGCCTCACGCCGTTTGCAACACCTGACTCAGAGATAATGGAAAAGGCCCTGATATCCTTTGTATTTTTGACATGCGTCCCGCCGCAGAGCTCCGTCGAAAAGTCGCCCATTTGGACAACTCTTACTCTCTCCCCGTACTTTTCGCCAAAGAGCGCCATTGCACCTAACTTCTTTGCTTCGGAAAGGCTCATTTCCTCGGTATTTACGAGAAGTCCCTCCTCGATCTTTTCATTTACGATGTCTTCCACCTTTTTCAGTTCTTCCGAAGTCATGGCAGAAAAATGCGTAAAATCGAACCTGAGCCTGTCACAGTTTACATCAGAGCCTGCCTGGGTCACATGCTCACCAAGTACGCACCGCAGAGCCGCCTGAAGCAGGTGGGTAGCGGAATGATTTTTCGCGGTTGACCTTCTTGTATTTCTGTCAACCGAGAGCTTCACCCTGTCATTATTTTTGATGCTACCTTCCTCCATCTCTCCGATATGGCCTATCTTGCCTCCGGAAAGATGAATTGTGTCATAGACATTGAATCGACCGTCGGGGCCCTCTATCACGCCGGTATCTCCGCACTGGCCTCCCATCGTACCGTAGAAGGGTGTAATGTCTGTAACTATACAGCCCTTGTCGCCGCATTTCAGCTCATCAACTATCTCTTCTTCAGTCGTAAGAGCCTTGACAACGCCTTCATCCTCCGTCCTGTCATAACCGGAGAAATCGCTTGTAAGGGACTTGTCAAGTTTTTCATATACGGTCGAGTCCTTGCCCATATAATTTGAGACCTTCCGGGCAGCGCGGGCACGCGTCCTCTGCGCCTCCATGCAGTTCTTAAAGCCCTCCCTGTCATAGGAAAAGCCCTTCTCTGAAAGTATCTCCTCTGTGAGGTCAACGGGGAAACCGAAGGTGTCATAGAGTCTGAAGGTATCTTCTCCCGAAAGCACCTTTTGCTGATCCTTTGAAAGCTTATCGCAAAGCTCTGAAAGGATGGAAAGCCCCTGGTCTATTGTCGCATTGAATTTCTGCTCTTCTTCCGAAAGCACCCGGGTGATAAATTCCCTGTTCTTTGAAAGTTCCGGATAGCCGTCCTCGCACTCCCTGATGACGGTCTCTGAAAGCTTTGCAAGAAAGGCGCCATCGATCCCGAGCAGCCTTCCGTGGCGGGCAGCCCTTCTTATCAGCCTTCTCAGCACATAGCCCCTTCCTTCATTTGAAGGGAGAACTCCATCGGATACAAGGAAGGTAGAACTTCTGATATGATCTGTTATAAGCCTTATAGAGACATCATCCTTTTCATTTGTCTCATAGGTCTTGTTTGAAAGCTCACAGACCTTGTCCCTGATGGCTCTCATTGTGTCGATGTCAAATACGGAATCAACGCCCTGCATCACAAGCGCAAGCCTCTCAAGCCCCATCCCGGTATCGATGTTCTTTTGCTTGAGTTCTGTATAACCGCCTTTTCCGTCGCCCTCAAACTGCGTGAATACGTCATTCCAGATCTCCATGTATCTGTCGCAGTCATCGCAGCCGACTCCGCATGAAGGCTTTCCGCAGCCGAACTCCTCACCCCTGTCATAGTACATTTCAGAGCAGGGACCGCAGGGTCCTGCGCCATGCTCCCAGAAATTATCGCTCTTCCCGTTCTCGTCGCGACCGATACGCTTGATCTTCTCAGCCGGAAGACCTATCTTTTTGTGCCAGATCTCAAAGGCTTCGTCATCATCCTCAAAGATGGTGGGATAGATCCTTTCCTTGTCAAGCTTCAGAACTTCTGTCAGAAATTCCCAGGACCAGGAAAGAGCCTCCTCCTTGAAATAATCGCCGAAGGAGAAATTCCCGAGCATCTCAAAAAATGTAAGATGCCTCGCAGTCTTTCCGACATTATCTATATCGCCTGTGCGGACGCACTTCTGGCATGTAGTGACACGTGTCCTCGGCGGAACCTCCTCCCCCGTGAAATAGGGCTTGAGGGGCGCCATTCCCGCATTGATAAGTAACAGGCTGTTGTCATTCTTCGGCACCAGAGAAAAACTGTCCATCCGAAGGTGCCCCTTGCTCTCGAAAAACTCAAGATACATGCGGCGAAGGTTATTGACTGAGTATTCCACTTTCTTTAACGCATCCTTCCTATAATCTCATTTGCTTTTTTGTAAATATCCTTCGGCTCAAAACCGATATCATATTTCCCGTTCTCGTAAAGAATCTTTCCATCCACCATGGTAAGGAGCACATTCTGCTTTCCTCCTGCATAGACCAGGTTCTTCACTATATTGTTCTCGGGCTGCATATTGGGCTGCTGAAGGTCGATCAGAATAATATCCGCCTTCTTCCCCTCTTCTATCCTGTCGCAGTCAGGGAGGTTCATGGCATGAGCTCCTCCGACAGTCGCCGCATAGAGTATCTCGTCTGCCTTTATCGATGCGGCATCCATCTCCCGGACCTTTGAAAGCGTGGATGTGAGGTACATCTCCCGCCACATATCAAGGGCGTTGTTTGAAGCAGGTCCGTCGGTTCCTATGGCAAGAGAAATGCCTTCATCAATGAATCTCTTCACGGGAGCTATCCCGCTTGCGAGCTTCAGGTTGGAGCAGGGGTTTGTCACAGCAAAAAGATTATGCTTTTTGAATATCTCAAAATCTTCATCCGAAAACCAGACACAGTGATAGCCGCCTCCGCCGTATTCATACATTCCGAGGCTTTCCGTAAGTGCCGTGGGAGTCTTTCCATATCTCTCGAGACAGCCCTTTACCTCTGCCTCTGTCTCCGAATTGTGAAGGAAGCAGGGTGACTTGTACTTCTGGCAGAGCTTCGCTATCCCCTCCATGCGCTCCATAGAGGTCGTATATTCAGCGTGGAAGCCCATAATGAAGGACTGCAGCGGTCCTATCTCATTTACTGCAAGATAACGTTCCTCAACCTCTTCTATACTGCTCCCGAAATCATTGAAGCCGGAGGTCTGAACCGTCCGAAAACCGCAGTCGTTTGACGCCTTTCCGTTCTTCTGAGGAAAGAAATACATATCAAAGTTTGATGTGATGCCGCTGGTGAGATATTCCATGATACCGAGGATATCAAGCCAGTACACGTCGTCCTCGGTAAGCTGCCCCTCTCTCGGGAAGACCTGTTTATAAAGCCAGTCCGAAAGCGGAAGGTCATCTGCAAAGGAGCGAAGGAAGGTCATTGCCGTATGAGTGTGGGCATCCTTGAGTCCCGGCATGATGAGGTTTCCCTCACAGTCTATGGTACGTTCCCAGACTATAGGATCGCCGGACTCATCCGCTGTTTTTGAAGGTCCCTTGTCCTTTTCGCCGGCAAAGATGATCTCATTTCCCTTCACCCAGACCTCTCCGTCAATGATGTTGAAGGTATGATCGTCACTCGTCTTCAGGACTTTTGCATTTATGAATTTTGTGTTCACTTCGTCGCTCCTCTTTTTTTAAAGATCATTGATAATTGCTGTAACAAGGGCCGTAAATTTCGGCGCCGCAGCTTTTCCTGCCTCTATCACCTCCTCGCCTGAAAGAGGGGTTTTTGATATCCCTGCAGCAAGGTTCGAAATGCAACTGATGCCTATTATCTTCTTTTTCATATGATTTGCGGCTATAGCCTCGCAGGTGGTACTCATTCCGACTGCATCCGCCCCTATGGTCTTTAAAAACTGCACCTCGGCAGGCGACTCGTAATTCGGTCCCTTGGTCTGTACATAGATGCCTTCCTTGAGATCGATGGAAAGCTCTTTCGCCTTTTTTCTTGCAAGAGCCCGAAGATCCTTGTCATAGATCTCAGACATGTCGGGAAATCTCTCTCCGAGACGCTCTTCGTTTTTTCCTCTCAAGGGCGAAGGCACGAAAAACGAGATCTGGTCAGTGATCAGCATGAGATCTCCGGCAGTAAAGCCGTCCTTGATCCCGCCGCTTGCATTTGTAAGGAAGATAATATCCGCTCCCATAAGCCCCATCAGCCTCACCGGAAGCACCACATCCTCCATGTCATAGCCCTCATAATAATGAACGCGGCCCTGCATGCATACGACAGGCCCCCTGTTCTCTCCGACGTATCCGAAAACATATCTTCCCATATGCCCCGGAGCTGTCGAAACCGGGAAGCCCGGGATGTCACTGTAATCTACGGACGCCACGACCTCCATATCGCCGGACTCTGCGTAAGCTCCGAGCCCGCTTCCAAGGACAAGCCCCACCTTCGGGACAAAATCCGTCTTTTCTCTTATCGCCAAAAGCGCCTTTTCAAGCCTTTCATAGTCCATTTCACCTACCTCTTTTCTTATTATGCCGCTGCATACCAGGATATTCCTTCATCTCTCCAGCCCAGGCTCACAAGACGATCCTTCTCCGCCTTGTCTGAAGTATAATGATGCGTTCCTGTCACTGCGTTTGGATTGTAAAGCCTGTATATCGGGATACCCGCGCCTTCCCTGAGGGAATAGAAGGATATTGACTCTGGCTCCCATCCTGCGATCAGGATATTCCTGATCTCTACCGGATCTGAAGCATAATGGTGGTCTCCTGCATTGGGATTATAGAACCTGAACATTGCTTTGGATTCAAGATTTGGATCTGCAGGAAAATAACCGATTATCCCTTCGCCCCTCCAGCCATACTCAGCGATCAATGACCTTCGTTCAGCCACGTTGGTGGTATAGAAATGTTCCCCTGAATTTGGATTGTATAACCTGAAAAGCGCGATATAGCCATCCTTGTTTGCGTAGGTTCCGGATTCTCCGTAATCATCCGCTCCAGTCCCGTCAGGCTCAGGCTTGGCAGGATCGGGATCTACAGGATCAGGATTCACGGGATCCGGATTTTCAGGATCCTCGGGGTCTGTAGGGTCGGGGTTTTCGGGATCTTCGGGATCAACAGGATCCGGAACTCCGGGATCATCAGGATTCTCGGGATCTTTTGGATCTACAGGGTCAGGATTTTCAGGATCATCGGGATCCTCAGGTTCTACCGGATCATCGGGCTTCGCGTTCGGATCGCTGTCAGGATAATCATAATTGCAGGCCGGACGGTTCAACTGCTTATAATATGATTCGGGCACATGGACCCCCTTCGTATCATATGATTCCTTGTCCGCCTCAAGCAGTGTAGCGTCGCTCACATTGAGGTATTCCTCGGTAGGAAAAGCAAAGAAGCCGTCAGGATCATCCCAGGTCACGTCGACCGCGTACCAGGTGCCGTCCAGCTTCACCTGAAGCCACTCATGGCTCTCGCTTGTAACGGGGATACACTCAAAGCCCGCGCCGTTTAAAAGGAGCTCCAGCCCCTCTGAATAACCCGCGCAGACCGAAGAATTGGTCAGAAAAGCGCTGGCGCTTGACTGATCAAAGTTTGCGTTTTCATCGTAGCTAAGCTTTCTGGTAATTATATTGTGGGCAATACGTTCCTTATCATAGGCACTCCTTCCGAGGTTCACCTCAGCCATATATCTGTTCACCGAAGCGGAAAACCTCTCGGTATAATCCGCTCTGTCGCTTCCATCCGCGAATTCGTCATAAACCCTTATACAGAGATAGTATCTGTAATGACTGGCACCGGTACGAGTGTAATAGCCATATATGCTGTCCCCCGCCAGAAAATAAAACTGGGGATTTGAGTTCGCAAAAGTATATGCGGTAGTGGTCACCAGACCTTTCCTTTCAATTGAGCCGAGCGACTCGTCATACTCCACATAGTCAGTATAATATTCACCCTCCTCAATATTGGTGCAGTCCTTCTCTGTCGTAAGAAGCTCCATACACTTTTCATAGAGCCTGTCATAGAGTTCCTTCTGCTCAGCGTTCATCTGCCTGTAATAATAGTCAGAGGAATACTGGTCCCAGGTCGGGTCAGTGCCGGAATACCGCGCGAATGAAACTGTGCCGAAAAATGTGAAAGAAAGCGCAAAGCTAAGGATTATAGAAAACAGCTTCATCAGTCTCTTTTTCATAGGGATCATCCTCTCTAAATCCGGAAAATAATCATCCTTTCGATTATAATAAAGAACGTGCCTCATTTCAAGGCACGCTCTACTTATGTACATCCCGGATTGGTCACTCCTTCTTTTTTGTCCTAAAGGCCCAGAGCTTGTTCAAAAAGAAATTTACGGGAACACTTACTATAAGGTTGATAATTGGTGCAATTAGCTTTGACCAGTGAAGGACATCCACCCAAAGGTAGGACAGCAGGCTG
This sequence comes from uncultured Lachnospiraceae bacterium, assembly GCA_947167155.1. GTDB lineage: Bacteria > Bacillota > Clostridia > Lachnospirales > Lachnospiraceae > RUG306. Next base: position 74,227 of record CAMVHB010000001.1, read on the forward strand.
TTTAAGAACAGTCCGGTGAAGGCGTAGGATGCATAGGTCTTTAAAAGTGCAAGGAAGATATTCCTATTCTCCCCCTCCTCCTCTTTGAAAACATATTTGTTGTTCCAGTAGAAGGACCAGGCTACGCTTGTGACAAAGGCTATGGCCTGGGCTATCAGATAATCCCACTTAGGGAAGATACCTGCATTTTGAAACAGGAACAGAAAGATCACATAGGTGAGATAAGATATTACTGTATTTGAGAGACCTACGAGACCGAATTTCACGAACTGGATGAAGCCTTCTTCCTTTTCCTTCGTAAGGTCCTTGTGAAGGATCCTGAATATGATCCGAAGGAAGCCTATGGCAAGCTTTCTTATCCCTCTCCATAAAAAATTTATCATGACTTATTCTCTTGAGCGTCTTCTTCCTCTTTGAAATTGATTCTCTCTTCCTCAACAACGAGCGGCCTGTTCATAAGCCTCTTGTTCATATTCATTATGTATTCTCCTATCAGTCCTATAAAGAAGAGCTGGAGAGAGCCGAGGAAGAACATCCCGATCAGCATTGGCGCCATACCGGCTGAGAACCTGTCCCACCAGATAAGCTTCATGATGAGGTATACAAGTCCTATGCCAAGGCTTATCAGCGCAACTATCATTCCTATGAAGGTAGCTATTCGAAGACCTATCTTCGTATATGATGTAATAGAAAGCATTGCAGCATCATAGAGGGTCCAGAAATTGTTGTGGGTCTTTCCCGCACGCCTCTTCGGCTGCTCATATTCAATGGTTTTGATCCGAAAGCCAAGCTCCGCGACTATCCCGCGCAGGAAAGGCGTGGGATCGTGAAGATTCCGGAGGACCTCTATGAAATCCTTGTCATAAAGTCCGGAGCCCGTGAAATGCTCTATCTGCTCGACGTCCGAGAACTTCTTTACGAATTTGTAATAAAGGGACCGAAGGTGATAGATTAAAGGATTTTCCTTGCTCTTTGTCTTTACCCCTACGACTATCTTGTAGCCATCCTCCCATTCCTTCAGATATTTCGGAATGAGGTCGAGTGGATCCTGGAAATCACATACCATGGTAATGGTGCAGTCGCCGGTGGTCTGAAGCATTCCATAGAAGGGGGAATTGAACTGTCCGAAATTCTTGGCATTGAAGATGGCCTTCACCTTCGGATTCTTCTCACAGATCTGCCGAAGCAGCGGACGGGTATTATCGGTTGAGGCATTGTCAATGAATAATAACTCATAATCATACTGCGGCAGCTCCTTTTCAAAGAGCTCTGTCACAGCCTCGCTCATCGGAACGACATTCTCTTCCTCGTTGTAGCAGGGGATCATTACACTTATTTTTTTCATGATACTTCTTTCCTGACCCAGTCTATGGTTTCCTTTATCCCTTCTGAAAATGAATATGAGGGGACAAAACCTGTATCCTCTGTCAAAGCGCTTATATCCGAAAACAGACTCATGACCTGGTTCTTTGAATAAGGTCTATCGCCTATGCCAAGAGGAAGAGCGGGATCTATCGCATCCCGAAGTTCCTCCATATATTCACGGAGAGGTCTTTTTGTCCCGCTCCCGAGGCAGTAGGTCCTCCCATCCTTTCCCTTTTCTCCGAGAAGGAAAAGCGCGCGCCCTGCGTCCTTTGAATAAAGATAATCCCAAAGCTGTTCGCCCTTCGTAAGGGAGGGACGTTCTCCATTGAGGAGCGCTCTGATGGTCGACATTATCATCGTGCCTTTTCCGTCGCAGGGGCCGTACACGGAAAGAATCCTTACCCAGACATGCCTTATTGACAATTGCCTTGCCCGAAGCCTGGTAAACTCATTCGCCGCAAGCTTTGCGATGCCGTAGCCGTTTTCCGGGAAGGCAGGAGTATCAGGAGAAAGCGCCCCCTCATGCCTTCCGTACTCAGCCTGCGAGCCGGTTCCCACAAAGACTTTTGCCCCTATCTTTGCGGCCACTTCAAGCGCATCCACAGAAAAGCCCACATTCATGAGCTGGCTTTTCACATCATTTCTTGCATCCTCCCCGAAGGTATCGGCCCAGCCCAGATGATAAAATGCGTCATATTTTTCCGGAAGGCTACTTACGATATCCGGAAGCTCTTTCAGTTCCGAAAGATCAAGTCCTACCGTCCTTACCAGCTTCGACTTTGGAATATTTGAAAGTCTCTTTGTATTCCTTCTTGTAACCGCAAGGACATTGACCCCGTTTTCAATAAGGCTTTCTATAAGGGCAGAGCCCACCGCGCCGGTCGGCCCCGTTATTATCGCGCCATTCATATCAGCCTTCCGGTACCAGAGGGATAAACATCAGCTTTTCAAGCTCCTCCCTCGGAAGGAAGGGCGCAAGATCCTCGAGCGGCGGACTTACAAGAGTGCCGTCCGCAAGCCTCTTAGTGCTGCTCTTCGGCTCCCACCTCTGGTCGGTATCGGTGAATATCTCCGTAAATACGGGACCTTTTGTTTCAAGCGCCCGATCCAGAGTCGCCTTGACCTCCTGATTGCTCCTTGCGCAAAAATAAGGGAAACCGAAGGCCTTCGCTATCTTTTCAAAATCAGGGAATGAGAGATCTCCGGATTCCGGACCGATCCCTACCCTTGAATGCTCTGAAAAGAGATTGGACTGGGTGATCCTGATCGAATGATAGCCACTGTTGTTTATTAGGAAGAGCTTGATCGGAAGACGGTTTGTGATCACGGTCTGAAGCTCCTGAAGGTTCATCATGATACTGCCGTCGCCCTCAAGACAGATCAGATCTTTTCCTCCGATACTCCTGCACGCGCCTATCGCTGCAGGAAGACCGTAGCCCATGCTCGCTATCGCACTGTTGTTGTGAAAGCGGGAATCCTTCTTTATGACCCAGGTCTGGTGACCGGCAACACAGCAGGCGCCGTTTGAGACCACTGTCATCATGCCTTCGGGAATATTTTGGCTTATGATATCAAAGGCAGCATAGACATTGGCGGCAACGCCTGTCTCCTTTTTCTGAGACGGCTGTACCACAGGATAGTTCTTTTTCCAGTCCGCACAGGTCTTTATCCACTCCTCTCCGTCAAAAACTTTTTCGGAAGCGAGGGAGTTCATTTTTTCCATAAAGTCCTTCGCATCCGCCCAGACGGGAACGTCGACATGAATGGTGTGTTTTTTCATCTCCGCCCTGTCGATGTCGACCATTATTACCTTTGCCTCGCGGGCCCAGGTCTTGAAATTGTAGCCTACCTGCCTTATTGAAATCCTCGTACCTATCGCAAGGATAAGGTCGGCATTCTGTATAGCCCAGTTTCCGGGACGGTCTCCCATATTGCCGGCACGACCGACATACAGGGGGTCGTCTGTCTCAACGAGATCGATCGCGTTCCAATATGTAACTACAGGGATATTGAGCTTCTTCTCAAGCTCCCTGAAAATATCATAGCCTCCTGAAAGCCTGATCCCGTAGCCTGCGTGAAGGACGGGGCGTTTTGCATTCCTTATCATTTCAAGGATGTCGTTTACTGTCTCATCAGAAACAGCAGGCGGAAGTAGCTTGTCGTCATCAGAAGGGTCATAGCCCTTGAGGTCATCGGTCTCTATAGTCGTCCCCTGGAAATTCACAGGGATATCTATCCATACGGGGCCGGGGCGGCCGGTAACAGCAAGATGCCAGGCCCTTTCAAGATGGTAACGGATGGTAAGCGGATCTTCTATCATGACAGCATATTTTGTCATCTCACGCGCTGCCTTTGTGATGTCATATTCCTGATCACCTACCGCGCGAAGGGGGAGCCCTTCCGTAAACTGCTCTGAGTAACGGGCCGTGGTGTCATAGCGCACCTGACCGCTTATTATGAACATAGGGATCGAATCAAGCCAGCCGCAGCAAACGCCGGTAAGGGCGTTTGTGCCTCCGGGACCCGTGGTCACGCAGACCGCCGCGATCCTGTTCTCGTAACGGGCGTAGGCTTCAGCCGCAATTGCACAGGCCTGCTCGTGATGGTTGTATGTGACATGAAGGCCGTCCTTATGCCCGAGGGCATCATTGAGATGCATGGCCCCTCCGCCAACAACGGAGAATACGTCTGTCACTCCCATTTTTACAAGAAAATCAGCGACATAATCCGCAAGCCTTATCTTCATTCTATGACCTCCTCTATAAGCCTTGCCATATAGGAAAGCTTGTCCTCGTTCATTCCGGGATAGACGCCTATCCAGAAGGTATCGTTCATTATCCTGTCTGTGGTCGTAAGTTCGCCCGAAACCCGATAGGCCTCAGTATCCCTTATCTGATCAAAGGCCGGATGGCGGGTCAGGTTTCCGCTGAAAAGGAGCCGGGTCTGGACATTGTGATCTTCAAGATATCTCGTAACAAGGTCTCGCGTGATCAAAGTCCCGTCATGCTTCTTTGCGCCCTCCCTGACAGTAATGAGAAAGCCGAACCATGAAGGCTCTGAATTCTTTGCGGGCTCGGGAAGGATCATTTTTTCATCAACTCCGGGGATTTTTGAAAGCTTTTCTTTAAGGAACTTCCAGTTCTTCCTTCTTTCCTCGATAAAGGAAGGGAACTTCTTCAGCTGCTCAACGCCGATCGCCGCCTGCATATCGGTGACCTTCAGGTTGTAGCCTAGATGCGAATAAACATATTTGTGGTCATAGCCATGGGGCAAAGTTCCGTAGTCGCCGTCAAACCTGTGCCCGCAGAAATTGTCGTGACCACTCGGGCAGATGCAGTCGCGCCCCCAGTCCCTGTAGGAAAGTATAAGCCTGTGAAGTAGGGGATCGTTTGTATATACTGCACCGCCCTCTCCCATTGTCATGTGATGGGGAGGATAAAAGCTTGAGGTTCCTATGTCTCCCCAGGTACCGGTATATTTCGTTGTGCCGTCTATCGTATATTTCGAGCCGAGGGCGTCGCAGTTGTCCTCAACAAGCCAGAGCGAATGTCTGTCGCAGAAGGCCTTTACAGCCGAAAGATCAAAGGGATTCCCGAGGGTATGGGCTATCATGACGGCCTTTGTCTTTTTTTCGTCGTAAGCCTCTTCAAGCTTCGTAACATCGATATTGTACTGTGGTATCGAAACATCCACGAATACGGGAACGGCACCGTACTGCAATATAGGCGTCACGGTCGTCGGGAAACCGCAGGCTACCGTGATGACCTCGTCCCCCTTTTTGATCCTCCGCTCTTTGAGTTCCTGTGCTGTAAGCACCGAAAAGGCTATAAGATTCGCAGACGAGCCGGAATTTACGAGGTGGCAGAATTTCACGCCTATCCATTCTGAAAAGCTCTTTTCAAAGAGGTCTGAGAAGCGCCCTGTTGTAAGCCAGAAGTCGAGTGCAGAGTCAACGAGAGACTGCATCTCCTTCTCATCATAGACCCTTCCGCCGTAACCTATACGGTCACCCTCGTGAAACTCCTTTGTGTTTGACGGCTCCCTGAATTCGTGATAAAAATCTTTGACGAGACCCTTTATATCATTCCTTGCCTCTTCTTCATTATTCCATTTTCCCATAAAATACCTCTATCTCTCTGTCCATCTCAGAGGGAATGTCCCCTCCGTCAAAATAAACTCTTGACCATTCAACTGTTTTTTCAACTGCTTCTTTAACGCTCCATACCGGCTTCCAGGAAAAGGTCTTCTTCAGCCTTGAGCAGTCAAGCTTCAGAAAATTCGCTTCATGAGGTCCGTTGTCAGATTCAGCTCTCCACGAAAGTCCTCTCCCCCATGACTCACAGAACATGTCGCAGAGTTCTCCTGTTGTGATGCAGTCCCTTTCATCAGGTCCCACGTTGTAAAAGCCTGCCACTTCATGGTCTTCATACTGCGCCTTCACTATCAAAAGGTAGGCGTAGAGCGGCTCGAGAACATGCTGGTAGGGACGGGTGGAATTGGGATTTCTTACTATTATCTCTTTCCCCTCTCCTGCTGCCCGGACTGCATCGGGGATGATCCGATCCGGCGAAAAATCCCCGCCGCCTATGACATTTCCGGCGCGCGCGGTTGAGACTGGGATATCTCTCTCCCTGAAAAAGGAATTTATATAACTATGGGTCACAAGCTCGGAGCAGGATTTGCTGTTCGAATAAGGGTCGTAGCCGTCCAGCGGTTCGTTTTCCCGATAGCCCCACTCCCATTCATTATTCTTGTAGACCTTGTCCGTAGTCACATTGAGGATCGAACGGACTGAGTCTGAAAGCCTTGCGCATTCAAGGATGTTCACGGTCCCCATCACGTTTGTTTCGTAGGTATAGACTGGATCCTTGTAGGACTCCCGGACAATAGGCTGGGCCGCAAGATGCATGACGATCTCGGGTGAGAAGTCTGAAAATGCCTTCTTCAGTGACTCAAGATCCCTTACGTCGCCGATCACAGAATCCATCTTGTTTGAAACCCCGGAAAGCGAAAAGAGATCGGGCTTCGTCGGCGGCTCAAGTGAATAGCCTCGCACTATCGCGCCGTGAGTCACTAGAAGCCTTGAGAGCCACGAGCCCTTGAAGCCCGTATGCCCTGTAATAAATATCCTTTTTCCTTTGAACCAGTCAAGAAACATATCAGTTGATCCTCTTCCAAAAATCAAAAACCTGAAGTATTGAAATGTAGCCTGCAACCACAAAGGCTGTGATCACAAGGGGCCGATAATCGATCACCTTTTTCCCTTCCTCCTCCACTCGCTTCGCCTCGTGAACGAGTACTGAAATAATGACAAAGATCAACGAAAAATAAGTGAAGATAGAGGTGCGGTAGCCTGACGCATATATCGTCGGGGAGAAGCCCATGACTGCTGTAGTGGCAAAGCCTATAACAAAGACTATGACATTCAAAAAGCCCTTTGCCTGGTCGTCACGAAAGGCCACAAGTATCGCGAATGAAAGGAAGATAAGCATGAGCCCACCGCAAAGCAGGACGTTCATGGTATTGGGATCTGAAAAATGGACTTCGTACACATCGCTCGTGACAAAGACCACAGGATAAACGAGATGTATCGCAAAAAGGAATACCGTAGGCAGAACGCATACGATCTTTGATATGATGTGCCTTGCCCTTTTCAGCGAAATGAATGCAAGAACAGCCGTAAAGATAATGAAGATCGCGTTCGGTGAAGTCACAAATATCTTGACGCAGCGGTTGATCCCGAGATAAAGCCTCCTTACGATAGAAAGCGTTTCATAGCCCTCAAAAAATCTGACCTCTATCGACGCCCTCGCCCTTAAGCCCGGAGACATCATGATGATCGCAATATTGAGCACCCCAAGAATGACTGCGAAGAGGATAAGGAGAAGTTTCTTTCTGTCGACAGTCTTCTTAAGGAACATGACAAAGGCCTCGTATATGAAGACGCATATCATGAGAACGGCAAGAAGCTCGTGGTTTGAAGCGATAAGCATGGAAAGATAGAAAAGCACGAGAATATACCACTTCATCTTTTCTGAATTCAAAAGCCTCTTGAAAAGCCAGAAGGTAAGAAGCCCGAAGAATACCGGCCATACATATGTCATAGTCGTGCATATCCAGCCGGCCTCGGACTGCTGAAGTACGGGATATAGAGTCAAGAGGAAAAACGCAAGATATTTCTCGCTCCCCTTTGCGTCAGTAATTTCCGTAAGGAAAAAGGGCATCAGGGAAACAAAGATAATGTCAAGAAGCATCCAGACAGTGGGCGCCTTCAGTATAAAGTAGCCTATGAACTCCTGGATATATCTTGATGACCAGGCATAGTACCTGAAGCTCACCCATTCAAATGCGGAATAGCCGGAGTTTAGCTCTATGTTCAAAGCATCATCATAAAGATCCGTCCTCATGAAAAGGTGCATTATGATGACTCCTAGGACAAAAACAGCATATATCACAAGCCACTGAATATTCTGTTTTTTCAGAAGAGAATTCTTCATGATCATTCCTTTGGGCAGAGCAATTTTGTTATCAACAGGCAATCTCAATTATGATACTTCTCCCGCCTGCTTTAGTCAAACCCTTTCCACCCTCAGACAGCGTTGACAAGCGAAGTTTAGCTGATATAAAATTAGCTTTGATTATGCAATTTGAAGGAGCAAAGCATACTAATGAGAGTTCTTTTTGAAAAGATCAGATATACCTTTTTCAGATATCCTTTTCTTCTGTATTTACTGCTCTTTCTCCTTTATTTTTCACTGGAATATCTTCTTATTGGGTCGCCGTGGTTCCCTACTGACGAGCTTGACATAATGATTGCCGGCCGGGATATGGTGGATGGTTATCAGCTCTATACGGATTATTCCTCCCAGCATATGCCGTTTTCCTATTACATGAGCGCCTTCTTTGCTTCCTTGGGGGCAAGGACAGTTTCCCTCCAGCGGATATGTTTCTTTTTATTCTACGCCCTCATGTGGACCCTCATGGTCTTTTTCTACGGAAAGACCGAAAAGAAGCGTGCTGTAGCACTTTTCCCCATACTTTTCATCTTTGTCTCCTGCTCCTACGACTTTGGTCCGGCTATCCTCTCAGAACAGATCGCGGGAATAGGCTTTTCCTTCCTCTTCCTTGAATTTTTGCAGTTCTACAGGACCCACGAGCTTCGATTAAGAAATTATATAATAATATCATGGTCCGTCCTGCTTACCTTCGGCACCATGTTCATCTCGGCCTTCGGTCTTTTCGTGATAGCCGTTGCAGTCCTTATTCTCGAGATATACTGGGAGATAAGAAAAAAGGAAAGCTTCATAAGATGGCTCCTTCGGATGATAAAAAGATATCTTCTTCTTGTCGTTTCCATTCTCATCCCCTGGGTCATCATGGTCATATATTATGCCGCAAACAATTTGCTTGGTATGGTCTTCTTTTCGGCCTATACCTACAACCGCGATATCTATTCAAAATATAACGGTAGCTTCGGGAGCGATATAGGGGCTGCGGTAAGGGACGGTTTTTTAAGCATATTCAGAAACCTATCCCTGGACGTAAAGACTCTTATGAATCCGGAAAGCAAGATAGACTTCGCACGCGCCGGATTTTTCATTATGCTCTTCATATTACTCATCTGTTTCCTCATATTTGCTGCGATCAGGATCAGCCTCTTTGTTTCGGTTATTTCATTTTTGTTCCTTGTGGCGCTCTCAGTAAGAGGGGTCATGTTTCAAAACTCCTTCCACAGCGGAACCCCCTATATGATCCTTTGCCTTTTTGCCGCGCTGTTTTTTGGAAATGCGGTATTTGTCCGGTGGAAACGGAAAAAGGCTTTTGCTGCTTTATTGAGGGTTGCCTCCCTTCTTTCCATAGCTTATATGGCGGTCTTTTATGTAAGGCTTGCGGATTTTGACGCCCCCACCTACAAGGAGGGCGATATCGCCGCGGCGGAAGCTATAGCTGCCCTGACTGACAAGGGAGAACCCGTATGGATCAATACCTTTATGCTTGATCTTGATATGAACGCGGATCGTCCCATGATCTGGAATATCGGGATCACGCCCTGGGGATGGGAGGCTATGTCAGATGATGTCTTTCCACTGCTCAGGGAAACCCCTCCCAGAGTCATCGTTTTTAACCCCGGTCATACTGTATGGGTTTATTCCATGGACGAATATGCGCCGGAGCTTATCGATTTCGTGGATGAAAACTACAAAAATCTCCACTCGAAATATATCAAGGCTTATACGCCGGAAACCGCCCTTTCTATAAGTGAGGACTACGGCGAATATCCCTCATATATATATGTGCGAAACGACTATTATGACGAAGCGGTAAAGAAACTTGAAGCTGGAAAATAGGTTTTCCGGAGGTGTTATGATATGAAGGTTGTTCTTCTTGCAGGCGGTTTTGGAACAAGGATAGGTGAAGAGTCAATTTACAGGCCAAAGCCCATGGTCGAGATAGGCGACGATATGCCGATACTCTGGCACATCATGAAGGAGTATTCCTATTACGGATTCAATGAATTCATAATATGCGCGGGCTACAAGCAGGAATATATCAAAAACTGGTTCAATGATTATTTTCTTCGTGTCAGCGATGTGACCTATGATTTCACTGAAGGAAATAATATGATAGTCCACAATTCCCACGCGGAGAAATGGAAGGTCACGGTAGTGGACACAGGTCTTAATACCATGACTGGAGGGCGCGTAAGGCGTATCCGCCCCTATGTCGGTGATGAGACCTTCATGCTCACCTACGGCGATGCTGTATGTGATGTCAATATCCTTGACCTCCTTGCATTTCACAGGGAGCACAAAAAGACAGCGACTCTCACCGCTGTGATCCAGGCTCAGGAAAAGGGCGTCCTTGACATCAACGAGGTCGGCGCCGTCCGTTCCTTCAGGGAGAAGAGGTCTTCTGACGGAACCCCGATAAACGCGGGCTATATGGTCCTTGAGCCAAAGATCTTTGATTATCTTCAGGACGACTCTACCGTCTTTGAAAAGGTGGCCCTCGAAGAGCTTGCGAAGGAAGGGGAGCTCATGAGCTTCCGGCACAAGGGTTTCTGGCAGTGCATGGATTCCGTGAGGGAAAGAGATATCCTGAAAAAAATGTGGGAGACCGGAAGGGCTCCATGGAAAAAGTGGGACTGAAACAGTCCCGCTTTTTTTCTTCATTGATGGGTATTTTTGTTGATGTAATTTGAATGGAACTTTGAATAGACTATGGTCTGGCTCTTGTAGACTCCGAAATAGCCGCTCACCACATAAGCTATCGCTACCGTCAGAAGGAAGAAGGGCCAGTTTTCCATCCCGAAAAGCTCAAAAGCTATAAGAAGCCCTGTGACGGGACAGTTCGTGATGCCGACAAAAAGGGCGCACATGCCGATCGCCGCGGAAAGCGGAATGGGAAGGCCAACAAGGCCACCGAAGAACGCCCCAAAGGAAGCGCCTATGAAAAAGGCCGGCACTATCTCACCGCCCTTGTAGCCGCAGGAAAGACAGATCGCGGTAAAAAGCATCTTCAAAAGAAAATCATACCAGTTCGCACCGTTTGCGACCATGTCCCTTATCACATCTACCCCCGCGCCGTTGAAGGTCTGGGTGCTGAAGCCAAGGAGCGCTGTAAGAAGGAGTATTACAGAGCCTCCGAGGAAGGCCTTTAAATATGGCGACTCAGTCACCTTTTTCAAGACATAGGCTGTTCCGTGGAGAGACAGCACAAAGAGTATCGAAACAAGGCCTGCAAGCGCGGCCGTAAGCGCTATCAGAAGATAAGCCCTGATATCCGCGGTCTCCGCTACCGCGGGGATCTCAAAATGAGGCGCTTCCACATTGAAGAGTGATGCTATGAAGCGCGCCATAATAGACGAGATCGCGCAGGGCACGAGAGCCGCGTAATGCATTATCCCTACGGAGACCACTTCCATCGAGAAAAAGGCGGCAGCTACGGGAGTCCCGAAGAGGGCCGAAAAGACCGCCGACATTCCGCACATTGTGATAGTATTCCTGTCGTTTGAGTCAAATCTGAAAAGCTTCCCCACATTCTGTCCAATGGAACCGCCTATCTGGAGGGCCGCCCCCTCACGCCCCACCGAGGCGCCGCAAAGATGCGAGAATATCGTTGAGAAAAAGATGAGGACCGACATCCGAAGAGGGATGACCTCTCCCGAATGGATGGCGTCAAGTATGAGGTTCGTGCCGGGATCCTTCTTTTCTCCAAGCCTCCGGTAAAAAAACACTATCGCGACCGCGCCTACAGGAAGCAGGAGCATGATGAACGGATGCGCCATTCTCTGCTCGGTCACAAATAAGACGCCCTTTTGAAAAAGGGCGCCTATGAGGCCGCATCCCGCCCCCATCAGGAGCGAAAATATGATCCACTTGAATACCGCTATACTTCTCTCGGTATTGTGCTTTATTTTGTGTTTCAGTACTTCACGATCCATGACAGATTTTTACTTCACCATCTCAGTAAAGTAGTTCGCGCCGAAATGATCCGTGAACCTGTAGCCGAACATGAAATCCTGATTGGTAAGTGCCATCATTGATACCTTCGGTGCCCTCGTAAGGGTCCACTGCTCTCCCAGGAAATAACTGTCATCAAATTTCATGTCGTAGGAATAGAAGTTGCAGAGAAGGTCTATGGTATCGCCGCTCTTCAGCTCATAGAGTCCCCTGTCAAGGGTGCCGTTTGAATCCATTACCCTTGCCCCGAGGACCACGCCGTCAGGATCCTCATCCGTGAATTTCAGGATGATGTCCATCCTTTCATTGTTCACAAGGGCGGGAACATAGCCTATGGTCTCGTAAGCACCTGAATCGTCATAGTCATCAGAAAGAAGATAATAAGCGCAGGGGTGTCCGTCGAGCGCCACCCAGAGCCTGTCATAGTCTACAATGAGATTTCCGTATTCGTCATACTCAAAACGGTTGTCAAGCCCCATGTCGATATAGCCTTCGCCGTCATCCACAAAGACCGAAAGCTCAACTGTCCTTATCTTCTCCCAGTCCGCATCGGAAAGGGCGATCACGGTATTTCCGTTTACATCCTGATATTCAAGCTTTGATGCGTCAAAGGCATTAGCTGCCACGATCTCAGCATTTTCGCTCAATTCCGAATCGCTCATCTCAAAGCCATCGCCAAGCAGTGAAGCATAGTTCATCTCTGCGCCGGGATAGCCTGCCTGGTAGCCTTCCATGACGGCATTCTGGCCAACCCTCTGGCTGCTTCCGCTTCGCGCGGATGAAAGCAGGGAGAGGATGGAGGATGCTGAACTGCCCGATGAAGAAGAGCCCCCGCCAAAAAGAGAGCCAAGGAGGGAGCCGCCGCCCGAGCCTCCGAAGAGAGAGCCCGACGAACCTGAATTACCACCTCCCATAAAGGAACCAATGAGCGAGCCCAAAAGGTTTCCTGAGCCACCCTGGGCTGAAGATGAACCTATCTGCCCTGAGGCTGAAAGACCGGTCAGGGATCTGACGGAGGCAGCATAGTTCTTGTCCATGCCTATCTCATTATAGATTCTGTTCATGGAGGCTGCCTTGTTGCTCGCCCCCAGCGGGATATAAGCGGAGATTCCATGGGCATCCGCTATATTGTTTGTAAGATTGTATTTGACGCAGCCCTGCACTGCATTTGAAAGAGCTTGTGCCTCGGCAGTCTTCAGGTTGTTGCAGAAATCCACAAGGTCAACCTGATCAAGCCTTGAAGATGTGGCAAATTCCCTTGTATCCGCTCTCGCTGAGGTTACTGCCTTGTAATTATTCTTCACTGACGAATTCAGTTCCTGACCGAAACCCGGAAGGGCAGCCTCTACGGTCCCTTTGAATTCAGCAAGGTCGGTAAGGGAAAGCGTGGTCTTGTAGCCGGGAGAGTCCGAATTTGAATGTGAGACGAAATCGTCTATTATCCTTTTTCCAAGGTCAAGGGTTGAGATAGCGGGATTTTTTGCAAGGTCATTTAACCAGTTGGTATAATACCAGCCTCTTCCGGGTTCGGTCTCCTCTGAAGCGATCAGGTAATCAGCATAGGGCTCCATGGCAAAGGCCGTCTCAAGCGTCGCCATCAGGCAGGCGTCAAAGCCTATGAAATCAAGCCTGACCCCGCCCATCTGAAGGGCGTTTCCTATCTCTGATATGGTCATGGAGTCGCCGGGATAGTTCTCATCGGAGCCAAAGCCCGTGACAGAGCCGCCGCCGTGATCCCACATGATCAGCATGTAGCGGTCCGCAGGATAATTCTTCGCGCAGAACTGGATGAAGGAGGCAAGGGTCTTCTCGTCGGTCATTGAAGCGTTTGAAACGCTGCCAAGATCCTTAAGGCCGCCGTCAGTAACCTCATACCTGCCGAGCTTGTTCGCAGGGATCATATTGTTCTGCCATCTCTTTGCTCCGCCGGTCTCAAGGATGAGATGGACATTGTCTGTAGAAACGGAGGATGAGAGCATCTCCTTGATATCGCCCGTCGCCATCCCGGACTTTGACTCGAGATTAGAGCCGCAGAGATAGACCATTATCGTGGTTTTTGGACTCTGTACCCCTGCGATGTTTGTGTATTTTGCTCTCGCAAGAGGGGATACGCTTCTGTTCACATCTGACATAGAAGCGTAGGTACCTACAGAAGAGCCAAGTGATGAATAGGAGGAATATCCGATGGTATTTCCTGTAAACTGGTTTATGAGAGCACCGACATTTCCTGTATTTCCGGTATTCGTGTCAAATCCGTTGTTTCCGGTGATACCGGCGCAGCTTCCGTTTCGGAGCACAAGGATAAGGATTATCGCTACTACAGCGACTATACCTCCTATCCCGCCGATACCGCCCTTTGAGATATGGGGACCGCCGGAATATCCGCCTGAAGAGCCTCCATAGTAGCCTCCTGACGAACTTGACGAGCCGGCACTCTGGAATGAGCCTGTGCTGCCGCCGGGTCTGTATGAGCTGCCGCTGCTCGATCCCGAAGAGCCGCCGAAGCTGTGTCCTGAAGCTGCGCCTGAAGACTGCCCTGACGCTCCCGAGGAAGCGCTTCCTCTCCTGTAGGCGCTTCCGGAGCCCGATACGGAGCCTGTTTTTCTTGAATGAGGTCTCTCAGCCATTTTTATATCCTTTCAAAATACAAAATCTGCTGCATCATTATAGCCCTAACCCGGCGTCACCTCAATCAAAATTCATGTACTTCTTCTTTGTCGCCGCGACCTGCCCTTCTGACACGCTCCAAATTCAAATAATGATGGTCAGGCAGACTGATTATCGGACCCTTTTTTCCCGGATATTTTCTTCATGATAAGCCCGAAGATATTTCTCACAAAAGGCCCCGCAAAGAATATCTGCCAGCAAAGAGCCATTGGAAAGTTGATCGCCGTAGTCTGAAGCCAGACAGATACAAACCCTTCTCCCGCATGCTTGAAAATAATGGTCGCAGCCAGGCTCATGAGCGGACACATAAGGCAGACCGACATCGCGGAGATCGAAAGGATTATCATTATCTTTGAATCCTTTCCGGGTGTGACAAATCGAAATGCCAGCTTCTGTGCCAGTTTTCCCACAAAAATAAGTTCAAGAGCAACGGCGATCGGCCACATGATAATGATCTCATTAAACGCTGCCAGAAAAACAAAGTTCTGGAGACCGCCTATACTGAGTGAAATGTTGTAACAGATCATGGCGTAAACCATGACAAATGCCATAAAGGCAGTAAAAAACACATCCTGTAATCTGCTCTGGGGCAACATACGTACTTCCTCTCTTTCTTTTCAGAGAAGATCTCCGTGTTGTTCGTTACCACCCTGCAGGGATGTGCGTTTCCAATTATACCTTGAAATCTTCAATTTTTATCAACAACTGCGGATTATAGCAGAGAATGTACTTCCATGTAAGTATTTTTTGCAGGAGACAGGGAACCTGTCCCTGTCTCCTACGCCCTAATAAAGCCCTTATCAGACTCCGGCACGCCATCCTTGTCTGATACATACCGTTCCACCCGCATATGCAGATCATACTTCTTTCGAAGCGCCGCGATAGTTGCCATCATTGGCGAAGCATGGTGCTCATCGATCGCCTTCTGGCTTTCCCAGGCATCAATAAGAAGAACTGTCTCCGGATCCTTCATCGGAAAGAAATATTCATATCTGACATTACCTTCCTCCGAGCGGATCCTGTCCGCAGTCCCGCTGCTTTCCATTTCTTCCGCGAACTTTCTGGCGCTGCCATTTGTCCCGGTATAATAAAGATTGACTGTGATCATTTTCTCAACCTATATATTATTTGAATCTATGCCCCGTCCCCGTGTCACTTGCCCGTCAATCCTTGTTCGGAAATTTGAACTGAAGCTTCCCGTTCTTCAATACAGGATTGCCGTCGTTGTCCTTCTTTACGAGCCTTTCCAGATCATTTCTCACAAGATCGATCCCGTAAGGGTCTTTCTCTGACATATAGGCAGGCATATTCCTATCCTTCAGGGATTTCTCCTATCTCTTAACACTCGTATCCAGAAGGTTCTCCCTATGTCTCCTTACTCTCTGCTCCATCCTCTCTCTTATTATCCGAATGATCTGCTCCGCGAAATCCCGGCAGCCTTCCTCGGAAAAATGCACCCCGTCGTATGTGAGGCGGATGTCCCAATCTGCCGCATCATAATATGACACGCCTCTTTCTTCGCAAACGCTTTTGAAACCAAGGCTCATGCGAATGCTTTCGTCATGATATACCTTCATGTCAAAAGACGCTCCGGATATGGGCACAGGCCCGATAACAATGGTTTCAAATACCGGGTCTTCCGCCTTTATCCAATCAAGCAGCTTCGCCATTTTTTGGACAGCCCTGTCGGCGTCCGGATGGTCGGTAAGCAGGATATCATTTGTACCAAGCATGACAAATAGAATATCTTTGTCTGACAGAGCCCCCATTATCGATCTGAGAAAGCCTTCCTCCCTTTGGATCTCCGGGAGAGATCTGCCGTTTTGCCCTTCTTCTGTTATTTCAATTTTCCCCTTGAAGCGATCCCTTACAATTTCAGTCCAGCGGACTTCTTTTGGATAGCGCATCCCAAAAAAGCCCCGGGGATCATAGCCATATGTATTGGAGTCGCCGTAGAATATTATTTTTTCCATTTCCCTTAGTAAGGTGACTGCATCTCACATAGATTTATCGCCTGCCCCTTCCTGACTATCAATACGGGCACTATCAAGTAAATGCCTCATTCAACTCTGCTTATCTATGCGAATTTTGATGATAGAGAAGGCATTGGCGGTTTTCTAATTCGTTCCTTTTGTTTGAATTATACCCCGAACAACTCCTTTGTCCTTTGCATCCTGTCTGCAATAGCCACGCCAAACGGGCATCTGCTCTCACAGCTCTTGCAGCCTATACAAGCTGATGCTGTAGCTCCAAGGGCCTCATAATGTGAACGGACGCTTTCAGGGACCGTATCCTGCTGCACTGCCAGATCATAGAACTTATTGA
>CAMVHB010000002.1 GCA_947167155.1 uncultured Lachnospiraceae bacterium
ATTCGCTCAGACTGTAGTTGACATGCATGATGTTGGCATTCTTATCTGTCTGCCGGACATACTCCATAAACGCTTCCAAGAGTTTTGACTTTCCGCTGCGGCGCACACCGGTGATGACCTTGATATCCGGCGTTCCCATCACATCTTTCAGCTTGTCAAGATAAATTGTCCGTTCAATCAGTTTCATGGCATTTACCCTCCGTTGCTCATATTATACCATAGATATTTCGCAAAAACAGTTGTAATTAAAAAACGCGAAATAGGATATTTATAAAAAAGACGGCAGAGCTTTCTGCCTGCCGCTAATCAGAAGTTCAGCAAATAAGGCATTACGTTCCGTCTTGATGTACCGCAGGTGGCACTGCCCCCACATCCCGATGGGCCGATCTTCTTCGGTTGGTATTGTCAGGCAAGGAATGTATTAATCTCCTTGAAGCATGAACATCTTGAAGCACTGATATTATTTGATCAATAAAAGCGACCGCAAGAATCCCTGTACCTGATCCCGGATCAAGAACGGTTATTTCATCGCCACAAGAAGATATATCAAACATTTCAGACATAAACTTGGCTGTCTCTATTGACGTGAAAAACTGCCCTTTCTTTTTTCGCTTGATTTTCGGCTTATCCTCTAAAAATAATCTTGTTTGCTCAACAATATATTCCAGCATACCAATCCTCATTTTCATTTACTACGCTCTCAGCGCCATCCACACAACAGCCACAATCCCCAAAATTATCAGTATCGGGATCGCGAGGAAGATGAGTCCGCCGAGAAAGAGAAATACAATGATCGCCGGGACAAAAATAGCTGTGAAGAGTATCTTTGTAATGCCCCAGGCGGCACGGAAACTCAATGTGAGAAGTTTGAAGGCTACCCATATCAGAGCTACGAAGAATAAAAAAGCCAACATATAGCACCCCTTTCTGCGGATGACCGATCCGCTCCCACTGCTTCTAATGTTGCCTTTATCCTACTACCTGAGATGTACTATAAAAAGCCCTCGATCAGAAAATTCTTCGCTTCGTTCAGAACGACAATCATCCCTCGCTCTCTTTGGGAGTGCCACGGGGGCGGTTCTTTTGTCACCATGGTCAAAATCTTATCTCCGGAACCTGGATCGGCTTCATTCCATGTTCCTCATATGTGATCCCGTTTTCCTCAAGCTCCTTTTTGAACGCCTCATAATATACATCCTCGCAATACGCTTGGAGCATTGATATATATACATTTCCATTTACTGCGGAAAGTTCAAGTAGGGGAAATTCTCCTGTCGGAGTTTCCGTCCAGAATTCACGTATATGCTCTCCCAGCTTTGGATAAGCCCATCGTCCAACATAGCTGACAATATATGAACTTGACTTGAAAAAACCTTCCATAGCGCGCCTCGCAGCCTGTACCTTTGAGTCAAAATCGGGAAGGTTCAAAACCATCTGGCTTATCGAAGCAGAAGCAGCAGCCCTGTTTCTTACCATATCCTCGTCACTTTGAAGGATAGTTTTCCCCCGGTAAGCAGTACACTGCATATCCAGCGGCAGCTTTTTGATCGAATCGCTGAAATCCAGCGTCGCCCTTTCGGTGGCGTTATGGAAGGATTCGCGGGCGTTCAGCATGGGACGGGAATTGATAACATAACTATTGACGATGGGGAGCGTGTGATCCGGAAGAACCCGTTCGATCGCCCTGGCCATCAACACACATACAAGTATCCCCGGAGTTGCATCGTTTTCCTTGATAAAGGGAACCATCACATCCTCAGGTATGGAAAGCTTTCGGATATACCCCTTTCCTTCCCCCCTTTTCAGTCCAAGACTTCCCATCATGTTGAGGGCTTCAGGCACAGGCGGCCTCTGAAACTTCGAGAGATCGATGAGAGGAAATGCATCATAAGGATCAGCTGTCTCCTCTTTTGTAATAGGTGTTTCCAATGTTCGTATCCCTGTGCTGTCATTGAGTCCGTACACTTCATGAAAATAGTAATACAGAAGGGTTCCCGCCAGAAAATAAACCCCGGTGCCATCAGCCCGACCGTGGAAAAAATTGAGGTAGAGATTGTCATCATTGAAGGAAACTGCCCAGATATGCCCATTGGTCTCTTTTGTTCCCAATGTGATCATTTCATCCGTGTGAAGAAGCGCCACGGGAGCATCATTTCTCTCGTAATAAAACTCCCGTTCATTTTTCTTCAATGTGACGCAGAAATAAGGATACCTTTTGGCTGTCTTGTCAAGAGCTCTTTGCATCGCATCCTGCACGATCGGTCCATCAAGGCGGAAATGAAGCCTTATCGTGTAACTCCCCGATGAAGTTGCATACATCATCAAAGCATCTCCACGGCCAACACTTAAACTGTACTCCTCATTTTCAGGCATTTCTTCTACTCCTTTCAAATTGCAGTGCACGAGGGCGGTTCTTTTGTCACTTCCTCTCAAAACTTCACTGTCTCCGGTTCATCAGTAAATGAACTGAATATCGCTGTGGCATCTTTGAAATAGAATACTTCTGTATTGCCGTCATCAGCCTTGTACATATTCTGCAATGACGGATATGCATCAAGCATGGCCTGGCGGGCTTCGATCCTGTCATCCTCCACGAGTTCCCCTGAAACGCGAAGCCATTTGCCATCCTTGAACGCACATACTTCAACCTTTGGATTGGCATGGATCTGCTTTGATACATCCTTTACCTTGCCGGTCTGAATGTACAGCCTGTCTTCAAATATGTGAGCTGTTCCGAAAGGTCTCACCCTGGGCTGGTCACCCTCAACCGTTGCAAGATAATACGTACCTGCTTCTTTCAGAAAATCTGCTACTCTTTTCATTTTTGTGTTCCTCCTTTTTTTTTGTGTTTTTTTTACCGGATGGGCGGATCAGGCGCGAGGGAGAAAGGGGGTCAAATTCTTCTTCCGGAAGCGTTGGCAGTAATCTGCCGTTTTGTCCCTCTTCTATGATCTCATAAACGCCATCAAAGCGCTCCCTTATCTTTTCCGTCCATCGAACCTCCCCGGGATAGCGCATCGAGAGGAAGCCTCTTGGATCATATCCGTAGGTATTGGAATCTCCGTAAAATACTATCTTTTTCAATGCTATACTTTTCCCTGATCCTCAAGGATAATATCCATCTCGTGCCACTCCTCGCCTCCCCACTTGGAAGCTGATACGCCCAGATCCCTGAATCCAAACTTCGTATACATAGAAACCTTCTCCAAAAGGCAGGTAAGGACAAGTCTTTTTCGTCCCCGCTCCCGTTCTCTGAAGCAATAGGTCATGACAAGTTCTCTCCCAAGCCCCTGTCCTCTGTATTGGGGTAAAACATCAAGACCAAGGAGCATTACATTTTTGCCATCACAGTTGTGCGTCGTTTCATCTGTAAAAAATTCATCCCTGAATGAATACTCATCTGTTGCGATGCCGTTCAAAAAACCGGCGATCTCACCGGTTTTGCGGTCGATCGCAACCAAAAAGAGATCCGCTGCTACCGCTATACGCGCGATCATACTCTCCCTTGAACATGCTTCATTGGGTGGAAAGCATATTTTTTCGATCACAACAGCTTCTTCAGCTTCTTCCGGTCTTATTGTACGAAACTCAAAGCGATCATGCATGCTGAATTCTTCTATATCCATTTTTCCTTTTTCTATTTATCGGGTGACAAGAGAACCGTCCCCGCGGCACTTCAGTTATTGAGCACTTTTCAATCATTTCATTGAGCACTTTTCAATCATCGCTTCTCAATTTATTGTCAGGAAAAGTAGTCTCCCTACCTTCTCCTCCTCGCCACCATCGCCGCAATGATCACGATCGCAACTATCACCAGCATTGGAATTGCGATAAAAAATACTCCCGCGACGAACAGGAAAAAGATGATCACCGGGAGCAGAAATACTGTGAGTAGCGCCTTGGCAATGCCAAAAGCGGCACCGATCCCCCTTCACTCCCCAACCTTCTTCATCTCATACGTATCTCTTTCTATCGTGATCTCATAATCAGTCCTTCTGCCGTCCGGAGCCTCTATTGTAAGGACCGTCTTCCCCGCTCTTTTGAAATCGCAATGAATGAGATAATCCTCAATCCCTGCTTCATAGCGCATCTCGGCGGTACCGTATCTCTCGTCTGCAAGATAAACCCTCGAGTTTTCGTTAAACCCGTTTTCCCCGCCGCCTACTATAAGGGTTGTGCTGTAGATCGGAGGATTCAAAAGCCCAAGGACCGTAAGAACAGCGACGATCCCGATTCCGATGATCGCTCCTGCAAGCTTTATTCTCTTGTTTTCAAATATCAGCACAGGATAGAAGATAATGACGCAGCCGCAGAACAGCCATATCAAAATGTATTTCGGCGCGTAGAACAGAAAATCACTGAAATATAAAGAATAGGAATCAGCTGTCAAAAGTATCATGGGAAGCAGTATGAGATAGCCCCACCACTTTCCCTTCTTCATGAAATACCCAATGAAGCCCATGGGAAAACAGAGTAATGTCCATATAAACCAGGTTCTATAATACCCGAACAAGGCCCAGCCCTGCCAGGAGAAGGGCACCTGCAGAAGATAAACAAGGGGCTGACTGATAAGGAAAAACACAAAGCACTTGAACGCGGAATCAAGATTTGATCTGCTGTTCATTATGATAATGATGCCGAAGAGGATCCACATCTCAAAGGTCACGACTATGGCATGGAAGGATGTGTATTTCAAGGCCGGTATGTTCGCCATCAACGCGGTAAATGCTCCGGCTGCGATTGCTGCTATGATAAGCTTCGGCCAGGTCAGGTTGATCCCTCCGAAAAGCTTCTTTCCAAGCGAACTCAAAAAATGCTTCATAGCTGCTTCCTTCCTGATCTTCTATTAATGCGTCCGGTCACGCTGCGTCCTTGAGCGGCTCCTTCGCCTCGTATTTTTCCCAATACTCATCGAGAAGCTCATTGAGCCTTCTTCCAATCTCCACATAATCTTCCTCATTCAGATTCGCAAGAGAAATTCGCACAGTCCCCTCGGGAGCATTAAAGCCCGGGGCCGGCACCGTCATTCACTGATCATTGGTATTCACCCCTTTAAGTATCTTTGAGGGTTTGCGGCGTTTGGGATTGATGTTTATGGTAACCCTGCTTATTATTCTCCCGATCAGTACCTCCAGCGCGAAGTAGATGATCGTCACGGCGATCAGCGGGAAAAATGCCTCATAGGTTCGGCTTCGAACGATATCGCCCATCTTCGTCAGATCCTGCACCGCGATATAACCAACAATCGCTGTTGCCTTGATGAGGCTTACGACCTCGCCCTTGTAGGCGGGCAGCACGTGATAAAGCGCCTGTGGAAGTATGATCTTGAAAAAGGTCCTGGTATTTGAATAGCCAAGCGCGTACGCGGCTTCGTACTGACCTTTGTCGATCGCGCCAACGCCCATCTTCAAAAGTCCAAATACCGCCGCGCCAAAAGTAAGTGTGAAGCCGATCACTGATACGACTACACCGCTTATCGAAACCGATCCAAAGATTACGAAATAAAGCACCATCAAAAGGACGACCGCCGGCATGCCCTGTATGAGCCAAAGAAAGATCTTTGTGATGATGTTTGCCACGGGATTTTGGTTCCTGCAAAGCATGAATATCAAAAAGCCGAGGATCGTGCCAAAAAGCATGGCAAGGAGCGTGATGACAAGGGTCGTCAAAACACCTTCCACAAAGAGTTTCCAGCGATCCTCACGGACGAAGGTCTTTTCAAAGCTTTCACCGATACTTTGAAGGAAAGATGGCTGTTGCGGCGATGCGGAAACAGCCCGGACGACAAGCACAAAGGCTGCCGGATAATAATCAATGAAATCCACTGCCTGGGAGCGTTCTGGTGTGATAACGATGCTCCCGGTGCCCATATCAGCCTTTCCTGATTGTACGCCGGCAAGTATTGCAGCAAAGTCCATCCCGGTAAACTCAACCTTGTAGTCAAGCTTTTTGGCTATCATCAGAATGATCTCTATGTCAAAGCCCTTCACCTCATTGTCTTTTCCGACATAGCTCATTGGTTCAAGCGTATCGCAAGCAGCCACATGAAGCGTTCCTTTTGTACCCGGCCAATCCTGCGCAGGAAGCTCCTTGACGCTTTCATCAGCTCCTGTCCACTTGTCCCATGCCTTCTCGATCTCTGAATTTGGGATCTCTTTGAAGGCTGCCAGCCACTCATCCCTGCGGGGATCGCCCTTTGCAAAGGCAATCCCGAATTTGGAATCATCAAGGCTCTTTGGAAAGATCGCAAGATCAGGATTTCTGTTGATAATAAGCTGACCTACGGCATTATTCATGAAAAAGGCATCGGTCTTTTTTGTTTTGAGCGCCTGGATAGCATCCGGTGTGCTGTTGAAGTAAGTGAAATTCAAAACACCCGGAGCTTTGCTCTTGACCAGTTCCTCAAAGGGCGCGCCGGTGAGCAGGGATACGGTCTTTCCCGAAAGCTCGGAAAATTCGGAAAACTCAGGGCGGACATCTGCAGCAGCGCCTCCTCTTTCCTTCAATATCAGAAATGAGGCGGGGCATAAATAGTATGGTATTGAAAAGTTGACGCTCTCTGCCCGTTCCTCAGTGATAGTAATTGCTGATGCAGCAAAATCCGCCTTGCCGGACTGTACTGCAGTCAGAAGACCGTCAAAACTCATTATCTGAACATTCAATCCATAGCCTTTGGCCTTACAGAACTCAGCGGCAATATCTATATCGATTCCCACCGTATTTTTCCCGCGAACGTAGTCAAACGGAGGAATGGAAGCCTCAGTAACCATTGTAAGTTTCCCGTTTGTCGAAGGAAGAGAAGAAACGTCCGGCATTGTCATCTTGCTTTCATCTTCTGATTTCCACTTTTGGATCAACTCTTCAAGTTCGCCGCTTTCTTTGAACTTTGCAAGCCATTCATTGAACTCCGACAGCTTTTTTTCTCCGGAACTGCTCTTTGGAAAAACAAAGCCATATTCGAAGGAACCAATGGTGTCATCCATTATCATGATATTGTCGTACTCTTTGGCGATCCGCAAAAGCGTAGGCTCATCAGCGGGAATGGCATCAATCTTTCCTGCATTCAATGCCGCTACCGAATCAGCATACGAATTAAAAAAGGTGATCTTTGCATCAGGCAGTGCCTCGGATACGATCGCATCGAAGACTTCTCCCGTAAGCATACCTATCGTTTTGTTGCTAAGATCAGAGATTTTTTTCAGTTCCCCGGAATTTTGCTTCTCCGAAGAAGCAGTTGTTTCCTGCCCCGTTCCTTCAGCTCTTACCGCAACGCCTGCAAACAGACTGAAGGAAAGGAACGCTATCGCAATGACCGGGAATATCTTTTTAATCAATGTCTTCAACCTCCTATAGAGAGCAGCCCCTATACCCCTTTCACAATCGTCAGCACATTACATCCGTCTTTTCGCTCATACCGCATATCGTCCATACTCTTTTTGACCATAAATATCCCAAGCCCGCCGATACCGCGCTCATCGGCGGAAAGAGTCACGTCAGGGTCCTCCTTTTCAAGGGGATTGTAAGGGACTCCGGAGTCCTTGAATGTGATCAAAACCTGCTTTTTCTCAGTATCTGTCTCCACCGAAATGACCGCATCTCCCGTATCCGGGGCATAGGCATAGCTTGCTATATTTACGAAGATCTCCTCAACGGCAACATCTATCTGCATCTGCGCTTTCATTGACGCACCGAGCTCTTCGACGAAGCCGTCTACAAAAGCGATCACTTCCTGCAGGTTTTCAAGACTTGCTTTGACATTAATCTCATTTGCCATAAGCTCTGCCTCCACTTTCCAAACATCCTCCCGTGGGTTTCTACACTTTATGAAACTATTCCCTCTGACCTGATATTCAACTTGAGGCAATTTTGCAATTCCTCATTTTCCGCCCATTCATAGTCGATCGATCCTGCCAGACCTTTGATCACCGAAAGTGAAATCTCATCTTCTGTTTTTGTGATATCCACTTTTTCACCGGCATAGCTGAAAGTCCATACTGCAAGTTCTGTCTCAGAAGAATATTCGCAGACAGCCTGAACCTTCGGAGTCTTGAGAAGAGGGATCAGAAGATTTGTGGTTTCCTCAAAAACAAGCTGGATTCGATTTGAATAATTCGGGGAGATCTGATTCTTGGCGCACCATACCTCTATCTGCCCCTGCATGCCGATGAAGTCGTAATCACGGCTTTCGATATTCAGTTCAAGAACCTTCAGTCTCCGAACAAAGCGGCGCGTGTTTTCGCGCTTTGGATTGTCAAAAATCTGCTCCGGTGAGCCGTCTTCGTAAATGCCGCCGTTTTCCATATAGAACACGCGGTTTGAGATCGCCTTTGCGAAATTCATCTCGTGCGTGACGATCATCATGGTCTTTCCGGTCTTTGCAAGATCACGGATGACCGCCTGAACCTCACCTACCATAGTGGGATCGAGGGCACTCGTCGGCTCGTCAAGAAGTATCACATCGGGATCCATAGCAAGCGTCCTGGCGATCGCGATACGCTGCTTCTGCCCGCCTGACAGCTCATCAGGATAATTAAGAGCCTTTTCCGCCAGTCCCACCGTGCGAAGCAGCTTCATTCCGGTATCATAGGCTTCCTGTTTGCTTTTGCCCAAAAGATCCATGGGGGCCAGCATTATATTTTCGATAATGGTCTTGTGACCGAAAAGATTGAAGCTCTGGAACACCATCCCCATCTTCCGGCGCACCTTGTTGA
This sequence comes from uncultured Lachnospiraceae bacterium, assembly GCA_947167155.1. Lineage (GTDB taxonomy): Bacteria > Bacillota > Clostridia > Lachnospirales > Lachnospiraceae > RUG306. Next base: position 8,712 of record CAMVHB010000002.1, read on the forward strand.
TGTCGCATTTGGGATCTGTGATCTCAAGGCCGTCCACAAAGATCTTTCCGCTCGTGGGCTTTTCAAGTTGGTTGATACAGCGGAGAAGCGTACTCTTTCCGGTGCCGGACGGGCCTATGATGGAGATCACATCGCCGTCATTTATTTCCACAGTCACATCCTTAAGTGGCGTAACATTGGGATATTCTTTTTTCAGATGCTCAATTCTGATCATTGGTATTCACCCCCTTCAGTATCTTTGATGGTTTGCGTCGTTTCGGATTGATGTTGATGCTGAGTCTGCTTATTATCCTCCCGATCAGAACCTCCAGAGCGAAGTAGATGATCGTCACGGCGATCAGTGGGAAAAATGCCTCATAGGTGCGGCTTCGGACGATATCGCCCATCTTGGTCAGATCCTGTACCGCGATATAACCAACGATCGCCGTCGCCTTGATGAGGCTTACGACCTCGCCTTTGTAGGCGGGCAGCACATGATAAAGCGCCTGGGGAAGTATGATCCGAAAGAAGGTTCTGGTATTTGAATAGCCGAGCGCGTACGCGGCTTCGTATTGCCCTCTGTCGATCGTACCAACCCCCATCTTCAGAAGTCCAAATACCGCCGCTCCAAAGATAAGCGTAAAGCCGATCACTGAAACGGCTACACCGCTTATCGAAACCGATCCAAAGACAATGAAATAAAGGACCATCAAAAGGACGACCGCCGGCATACCCTGTATGAGCCACATGAATATCCTGGTGATAATATTTGCCACGGGGTTTTTGTTCCTGCAGAGCATGAATATCAGAAAACCAAGGATCGTGCCGAAGAGCATAGCGAGGAGCGTGATAACAAGGGTCGTCAAAACACCTTCCAAAAAGAGTTTCCAGCGTTCCTCACGGACAAAGGTCTTTTCGAAGCTTTCCCCGATACTTCTGAGAAACGAATTATCCGACCCGGGGCTGACATTTGATCCGGCGCCTGCATTATTCTTCAATATCATGAGCTTGGCGCTGCTTTTGTAGTAGGGAATTGAGAAATTGACGCTTTCCTTCCGCTCCTCGGAGATGGTGATGCAGGCCAAGCCAAAATCTGCCTTGCCTGTTTGAGCTGAAGCCAGAACGCCGTCGAAGTTCATGGCATCGATCATCAATCCGTAACCGTAAGCCTCGCAAAACCGGGCGGCAAGATCCACCTCAACTCCCACGATCTCAGTTCCACGAAAGTAATCCAATGGAGGATATGAGCCCTCGGTAGCCATGGTGATTATCCCGTTTGGCGCAGGGAAATTCGAATAGTCCGGCAGGGTCTTTTTTTCTTCCGGTCCGGTTTTCCATTTCATGAAGATCTCATCCAGCTCACCGCTTGCCTTCAGCTTTGCGATAAATTCATTGAACTCTGAAAGGAGCTTCTCCCCCTTTTGTGTCTTTGGAAATATTGCGCCCAAATCATAGTCCTGCAAGCTCTCGTCAAGAATCTCCAGTCTGTCATTCTCTGAAGCCGCCATTGAGAACACCGGCTCGTCACCGGCGATGCTATCGACCTTATCAGCCTCCAGCGCCGCTATCATATCAGAGATATTGTTGTAATAGCTGAGCTTTGCATCAGGAAGCGCTTTGATCACAAACGTGTCATTCATGGTACCCGCAAGCACGCCGACACGTTTGCCGTTGTAATCGGAAACCCTGCGCCCTGCCGAACCGGCATTTGCCGAAGAAGTGTCTGTCCCTTCAGCCCTTGATACGACTCCTGCAAGAAAACTCAATGACAGGGTAAATATCATGATAAGAAGGATCAGTTTTGCGCCTTTTTTCTTCAATCAAAACCTCCCAAACCCATTATTTTCCATTATATTCCACACAGAGCATCGTAAAGTCGTCAAACTGATCTGCGTCTTTTACGAATCCGTCGATCGCAGATGTGACATTATTTAATACCGTCTTGGGCGCGGCTGCGGGATCTTTGTTCAGTGCACGGAGCATGCGGTCCTTTCCGAAAAGCTCTTTGTCTGAATCAGTCGCTTCAGGCACACCGTCCGTATACAAGAATACCTTTGAACCGGGAGTGAGCATAAGTTCATATTCCGTATATTTCAAGCCTGCCATTCCGCCAATTACAAAGCCGTGTTTGTCCTTGTAAAGTTCAAAGCTTCCTTTTCCGAATCGAATAGCCGGGTACTCATGCCCCGCGCTTGCCGCCGTCATCTTCCCGGTTGAGAGCTCGATTATCCCGAGCCACACGGTAACAAACATTTCCTCACGGTTGCTGGGGCATATTGCATTATTGGTATCCTCAAGGATCTTTGCGGGGGACTTGCCGCTCATGGCGTTGTTGGCGATGATTATCTTTGAAGCCATCATGAAAAGAGCCGCAGGAACGCCTTTTCCCGATACATCTGCTATGAGGATACAAAGGTGGTCGTCGTCTGTCAGGAAGAAATCGTAGAAATCCCCTCCGACCTCCTTTGCAGGCGTCATGGACGCATATATATCAAAATCAGATCTTCCCGGAAAAGCGGGAAAAATACCGGGCAGCATGCTGGCCTGGATCCTGGTCGCAAGAGAAAGCTCTGTACCGATCCGCTCCTTCTCTGCTGTCACCGACTTCAGGTTTGCGGTATACGAAGAAACCCCGTCAGCGAGGCTTTTCACATTGTCTGCAAGAAGCTCAAGCTCACCACCCGTCTTTACCTCAACAGGTTCATATACAAGCTCCTCCGGCGCGGCACCCGCCTTCATTTTTCCTACAAATGAATCGCTGTTTCTGACTATCTTCAGGATGGGACTTACAAGATAATGCCTCGTATAGATCACATACAAAATGATGATCACAGCGGTGAGTAAAATTGCGATCAAGATAACCGAGCCCATGAAGCGGCGGACATTGTCATATATCCTGTTGGTATTGATCTCGACACAGATGAGGCCCGCAGCATCGCCGTTGCTGTCGAATACGACATGGTAGCCGTTGAGCATATGGCCATATACAGTTGAATAGCCCTCGAGCGTCCCGCTGTCAGGCTTTTTGGTCTTTACCGCCTCCTGCAGGATCTTTAATGTATCCTCCTCGAAGCTTCCCTCCTCACAGGGCACTCCCATATACGTATAGATCTGTGAAAGAGTCTTGCCTTCGCTTTGTGCCACCTGAAGTTCCTCTTTCGTTCTTGTATTGATCGCGTATCTGAGACTGCGGATATCGTCCGCATCCTCGAAATAAACGGCATAAAGATATTCAATGCTGGAGTTGTCCTTTATCCTGTTAAGTCTTGTGCGAAGCTCCTCATAACCATCAGGCATGGACCTCTCAGCGATCATATCGCCAAAGTTGTAGTCCAAAGCCTCCTCATATGCATATTTCAGAACAGTATCTGCATAGTCGATGTAGCTCTCCCTTACGTTGTTGACATAAAATGCGCATCCTATGGCAGCAATTGCAGCCGTAAGAATCCCCATAAAGACTACAGCATTCACAGCAACTCTGTGTTTTAAACTGAGTTTGTTTTTCATTCCAGTCTCTTCGTTCTATTCTTTGTCCTCTTCATACTGAGGCCTATAGCGCCCTGCGGACAGACCAGCCGGCAAAGATGGCATCCGACACATCTGCTCCCGTCAAGCCTCGGCTTTCTATCAACAAAGCTGAGTGCCTGATGCCCTCCATCATTGCAGGAGATCACGCATCTTCCGCATCCGATGCACTTCTCCGGCTCAAAACGGGGGAAAAGGATTGAATCCCTCTCCAGTATATCAGTCGTATCGCTGATCGTTGATAGTCCGGCGCCAATGATATCCTTTATGGAATTCAAGCCCCTCCCTGCAAGATAATAATTAAGTCCCGCCTTCAGATCATCAATGATCCTGTACCCGTATTGCATCACTGCTGTCGCTATCTGGACGGAACCGGCTCCCATCAGGATAAATTCCAAAGCATCACGCCAGGTCTCTATTCCTCCGATCCCGCTTATATGAAGCCCCGAAAGCAGCCTGTTGTTCCCAAGTTCCGCGAGGAATCTAAGTGCGATCGGCTTCACTGCACTTCCGCTGTATCCTCCTATGGCAGACTTCCCATTCACATCCGGAGAAGAAACATATGTAAGGGGATCGATCCCCATAACGCTTTTGATCGTATTGATCAAGGAAAGTCCATCCGCTCCGCCTCTTTTTGCAGCCTCTGCAGCCGGTGACATTACCGCAACATTTGGCGTCAGCTTTGGAAGCACAGGTATGGAAGTGCCTCGTTTTGCGGCCCTTGTATACTTCTCTACAAGCTCCGGGACCTGACCGATATCAGACCCCAGGCCATTCTCCTGCATATTGGGACATGAAAAATTGAGTTCTACAGCATCTGCCCCGTTTTCTCCACAAAGTTTTGCAAGGGATTCCCACTCTTCCTCATTCTGCCCCATGATGGAAGCCAGGATGAATCTTGAGGGATAATTCTTTTTCAATTCCCTCAGAATGCTCATATCTTCAGCTACACTGTGTTCTGACAGCTGCTCTATATTTTTAAAGCCCAGAAAGCTGCCATTTTCCCCTTTGATCGCTGAATACCGCGGTGAAGCCTCATGTATATCAATAGAGCAGATGGTCTTGAAGCATACTCCGCCCCACCCGGCTTCAAAGGCTCTTGCGCACATATCATAAGTAGACGCAACTACAGAGGACGCGAGCAAAAAAGGATTTTCCAAAGGTATCCCGCAGATATCACATTTCAGGCGCTCCTCATCCGGCGGCAGATCGCTCTCACACTTCGGGCGAACATTGCAGGAAAGATGCGTCATAAGCGCTTTGATATTCACCTTTGACGTGCTTATGCAGGCCCCTTCACAAGGGGCGCTGCAGTCCAGGCAAGGGTTTTCTGCCGGTATCTTTTTCGCTGCAACCGACTGATCATCAAACCAGATGCTCCTGAGCGCCTCCGCCGGATCAAAACTCTCGCAGGCTTTGCTGCATGGAGCATCCTTACACAAAAGGCATGAGATCATATCTGAACGCTTAAGCCGATCCTGTAAAAGCATTACTGCTTCATCTCCTTCTAATGAGCTTCTTCCTGATGATCAGTACGTAAGACCAAACCCCCTTGCGTAAAGGTTTTCCATCCCAAAGCCAAGCTTGCCGCCGTCCTGCTCCAGAACCACAGGAACATTTACGGGAAGCTTACCCTTTGGAGCGTTAAGTCCAAATACAGTATCAAGGGCCGCAATGATATTCGCATTTCTTGCTATAAGACCTGTCCCGCTCTCCGTCTTTTCGGTCGGATCGAGATTGAGTCCGGAACCAAGATAGGCAAGTACTATCGCATCCGCATCCTTGTATACCGCTGAGTCATACGGGAGGTTCTGGCTTATGAGTACAAAGCGCCCTCCCGCCTTGTGGGTATCCTCTATAGCGGTCTGAAGGGCTATGTATTCGGCATTATCTTTGTTAAGATATGAGCTTCCGGATGCATTTGAAAAGCCAATGACTGTGCCGGCGTTTTTGATCTTTTCCTTCAATTCATCCGTATAATGCAGCTTCACATCAGAAGATGAATCATAATAATAATCTACCGTAACATCTGAAGATGCCCCGATAGCGCCGCTTTCCTTCAGGCTGTTCATCGTGGAAATGATCGTGGTAAGGTAATTTTTTAAGCGCCCGAGGACCACGACATTGCCGCTGTCCTTTGAAAGAGGCAGGGCATTATTTTCATTCTTTACAAGGGTGATCGCTTCCCTTGCGATCCTCATCTCTTCATCATGATGCTCCAGAGAGCCTACTGTCTCAAGGCTGTGCCTGACCTTATCTTCAATGTAGACAGCATTGTCAAGCTCTCCCCGTGCGTCAAATATGTAATATTTCTGCTTCAATTTCAGGATCCGCCTGACGCTCTCATCTATCCTTTCCTCGCTTATCTCGCCCGCATTGACCTTTTCCTCTATCCCCGAAATATAATCATCATAGAACTCAGCAACTTCAGCGCTGTTAAGGTCAACAGGGAGCAGCAAAAGATCAACGCCCGCATTTATCACCTCTTTTGCAATATTGATCCTGTATTCGGTCGAATCATTTTCACCGGGAACAAGACCGGCCTTTCCTATGGCTGCCATTTCAAGAGCATCTGTTACAACTACCCCGTCATAATCAAGATCGTTCCTGAGAATATCAGTGATCATCTTCTTTGACATCGTCGCAGGATAATACCCCTTCGTCACGCCGTCCCCGAAGGTCACTTCATCATCGATAAGGGGATAGGTAATATGAGCGGTCATTATCATATCCGCCCCGTTTTCTATCGCGTTCTTGAAGGGGACAAGCTCTGTGTTTTGTATCTCTTCATAGGTCTTTTCAACGGACGGCGTACCTATATGGCTGTCTGTCGCAGTGTCGCCATGTCCGGGGAAATGTTTGTAGGTTGCGATGATATTATTCTCTGCAAGCCCTTTCGAATAAGCAACTCCAAGCTTTGATACGAGAAGGGGATCATCGGAAAATGATCTCGTGCCGATTACAGGATTTGAGGGATTGTTGTTTACATCAATATCCGGCGCAAAATCAGTATTGAAGCCAACTGCAGCAAGTTCTTCACCGAGTACGATACCTGTCTTTTCGGCATTCTTTTCCGAATCCGCTGTCGCTCCGATTGCCATATTACCGGTCATTCGCGTTCCGGAGTTCAGACGGATGACTATGCCGCCCTCTTCATCAACTGTAGTCAGATAAGGGATGTTGGTAGAGACATTCTCGTTTTCAAGATTATTGTTCTGAAGATCATTCAGGAGCCTCGTAACCTGTTCTGTCCCCGTTATGTTTGAGGCATATAGTATGATCCCGCCGTATTGATGTTTTTTCAGGGCTTCCGCAAGTTCAGGAGCGGCGGAAAGGTCAGTCATATTCGTCCCGTTCCAGGTCCGGAATGCAGGGATGATCATCTGTGAGATCTTCTCATCCATCGACATGTTTTCAATAACACTGTCAATTGCGGCCGATACCGAAGGATCTTCTTCATATCCGAAGAATTTGATGTAGCCCTCCTGCCAGCCGAGGTCAAGAAGTCCCCTTATCTCATCGCCATTGATCGTGAAATGATGAGCGCCTGACATTCCAAGCGCATAGGCATTGGGATTGTAAACGCCAAAGACCGGGACTGAATCGTCTTCGCTAACGGAAGCTGAATAGAACAAAGCATCGTCCTTCTGCCAACCTGCCTCAATGAGGCTTGAAACCTCAGCAGGATTCATTGTGTAATGATGGTCTCCAATGTTGTTTCCGCTAAGATCGGTTACATTTGGATTGTAAAGTCTGTAAACCGGATCGCCGCTTACGGGCGCATACCACTTTATATCGCCCTCTTCCCATCCCAGCAGGGTAAGACTCGCTGCTTCGTCTTCGTTGGCCGTGAAGAAATGCTCACCGCTGTTGGGGTTGTAGAGACCATATACAGGTACTGCCGTTTCATTTGTTGCGGTCACATCAAAACCGCTTTCTTTCGCAAGTGAAGCTGTTGCTAAGCCGGGCGCGAATGTGAGCGCCATAGCGGTTGACATGATCAGTGAAACGAGCTTTTTGCCAAACTTGTTCATTAACCGTTCTCCTTTCATAGAGAAATCATCTTACTTTTTCTTGAACTTGATCTTTATCTTTCGCTTCAGAGCATATTTTGTAAGAAGCCTGTCAAGAAGCCAGAAATCCGGACCTTCGTTCTCTATCTTTGCTTTTCCCAGATTGAATTCGATGTCATCCGTGATGAGAAGGGCGAGCTTCCTTACAAGTTCCTCCTTTTCCTTGTCCTCGACAACTTAATGCTCCGGCAGGAAGTCGTTCTCATTAAAGGTGTAATCTTTGTACTTCTCAGGTATTTTCGCCATAATAATCCCCCTTTTTTAAATAATTATTGGCGTCAAAACCGCTTATATTTTATCAGAAAAAACATAAGGGTGACAAGGTATTGTCCCTCATCACCCCGACAGCTTTTCAGATTTCTCTCAGCCGCTTTTCAGCTGAAAGGAAACGCTCCCTTATCGCATCATCCGGGAACGCTCCAAGCTTCTCCACGTTTTCTGCGGGTATGAAGCCGCCTGCCATGAAGGAATGCCCGCCACCGGAGCCGATATCCTTTACTGCCTCAGCGATGAGCTTTCCGGCATTTACTCTCACGACCTCGGAGCGCACGGAAAACTTGATCCCGTCCTTTCTGTGAGCATATACAACCGCCACATCAACTTCATCCAAAGACAGTATGAAATCAGCCACCATTCCTATCTGCGCGTCCGGGCAGGCAAAGGGTATCCCCGCAAAACCTATCCTGTCATATACAAAGATGCTCTCTATCGCTGCGCCATAGGCCTGAAGGTCCGAAAACTCCATGCTGTTCATCGTGAGGCGCTCGATGATGTCCTGTGAAGACCGGTCCAAAAGATAAGAAAACGCCTTTATATCAGCCTGTGTCACACCTCTTGTAAAATTCATGGTATCGATCTTGAGTCCGTACAAAAGCGCTGTGGCAGTATATTCATCAGGCTCTATCGAAAGCTCCTCATAGTACTGGGTGATCAGAGTGGCGCAGCTGCCGACCGTCCTCACATCCCGATACATATAATCCACGTTTTCGATCAGCGGATGATGATCGATGCAGGCTATCTCATCGCCGGGAAGATCCTTGATATTTCCGCCTCCCTTCTGGGAGTCAACGCATATGACGGGATCAGTGCTTCTCATCTCAAGCGGGGTCTCGTCCTCGGAATAGATCTTGATATTGCAGAGCTCTGTCATCTTTTTGGTATTTATCCTGTCGATCTGACCGACATAACAGAGGATCGAGTCGATACCAAAGCTTTTCAATATCCCCTGAAGCCCGAAGCCCGCGCCTATGGCGTCAGGATCCGGAAAGTTGTGGGTTTGAATGAACACCCTTTTGCCCTTAAGATATTCTATGAGCTTATCGAATGAGGATCTGTCCATAAAGCCTCCTTCCCTGAAAGTTTTCTTTCAAAGCCTTTACTATATTAAGCTTTTTTGGATCCATTCTCTTGCGTTTTTCTCGTCACGCGTGATCTGTTCCTGAAGTGTTGAAAGATCCGGGAATTTTTCCTCTTCCCGAAGATAATAAAGAAATGACACCTTTGCGGTCTCATCATAGATATAACCTGAAAAGTCAAATATATGCGTCTCAACCGTAATCCGCCTCTCTCCCTCGGGCTGATCTACGGTAGGCTTCACTCCAATATCCGTCATGCCAAAATATGACCTGCCTGCAACCAGAACCCTTGTCACATAGACTCCAACCTTTGGAAGGAGCTTTTCATCAGGAGGAAGCATATTGATCGTAGGATAGGAAAGCTTTCTCTTTCCCATTCCCATTCCGCGAACGATTCTGCCCATTATGAAATACTCATATCCAAGCATCTCATTTACATAGTCTACGCGCCCCTCTTTCAGTGACTCCCTTATGAGAGAGCTTGAGATCACGGTACCGTCCGGGTTTTTAAGAAGCGGGATGATATCAAGAGAAAAGCCGTATTTGGACGAGAACTCCTGAAGTAGCAGGGCGCTTCCCTTGTTCTCCTTCCCGAAACGAAATTCCTTCGTAACGGCGATATATCTCATTTTGAGCTTCTCAACGAGGAATCTCACAAACTCCTCCGCTGAGACATTCATGAAATCCCTGTCAAACTTCTTTTCAAAAAGAAAGTCCACTCCCTGCTCTCTTAATACTGATATCCTTTCTTCAGAGGTAATGAGGTTTCGTCCCTTGAAGCGGTCCTCACCCTGGATGACTATCCTCGGAGACCCTGAAAAAGTGAATACGAGTGACTGAAGCCCCTCGGTTTCCTTTGCTTTCAGGGCGGAGATTATCCTTTTGTGACCTCTGTGGATGCAGTCGAATTTCCCGATGGTCACTGCAGTACCATCGGCATCCGAAAAGAGATCCTTTATATTGTCTTCACCCTTGATTATCAGCATATCTTTTTGAAAGCTCATCGAGCGTTATAATGTGGTCAAAAAGCGTTTCTTCGTCTAAAAGCCTTTTTACATCCGATATTTTGAGAGCGTCCTCTATCCGAAAATCCCCTGTGGAGAGCCTCCGCAGATCCCCCATGCAGGCTCCGGTTGAAAGCTTCTCCCCCATATCGTTAATTAACGTCCTGATATAGGTTCCGGCAGAGCAGGAAACCTCTATCACTGCGCGCCCGCTCTCAAAGGACTTTATGCTGTTTTCAAATACATGAATAGGCGCAGGCTCCCTCTCAATGATAACGCCCTCTCTCGCATATTCATAGAGCTTTTTTCCGTCCTTCTTCTTTGCGGAATACATAGGCGGCTTCTGAAGGAGGTCTCCGGTAAAGTCTTTCATTACTGACAGCAGCTCTTCTTCTGTGACATTTGCCGCATCCCTTTTTGAAAGCACTTCTCCCGTGATATCCTGCGTATCAGTCGTGATGCCAAGAAGCATTTCCGCTTCGTAGCGCTTTACGGTATCATGAGTCAGTCTTTCTGCAAGCTTTGTTGCCCTTCCAAACAAAACAACAAGGACTCCGGTCGCATTCGGATCGAGAGTCCCGGTATGGCCGGCTTTCTTCACACGAAGAAGGTGGCGAAGCTTGTTCACCACATCAAAGGAAGTCCAGCCCTTTTCTTTGTCTATTATGAGGGCACCGCCCTCTAATTCCGAAATATCCGTCATCGCTCAAAAAAGCGCTTCTATCTCCTGGGAGATATTTGCTATAGCTTCCACCGGATCGCCCTCGATCTCACAGCCGGCTGCCTTCGCATGGCCTCCGCCGCCGTGACGGGCCGCGATAGAAGCAAGATTGATGTCCGCAGTAGCTCTCATCGAGACCTTGAAACATCCGGGCTCAAGCTCATACAAAAAAATAGCGGCAAGTGAATCCTTTGTATCACGAAGAGCGCTCACTATACCCTCAAGATGCCTGGCTTCCACTTCAAATTCCTTCATCTCCTCACGCGTGATAAAGGTCGCGACTATCCTGTCATCTGAAAGCCTGACGGCTTTTTCGAGAGCGTGCCCAAGAACTCTGCTCTGATTGAAGGTCTTCTGAAAGAAGGTCTTGTCAATGATCCACGGAAAATCAACACCCTTATCCATGAGGATCCCGGCCTTTCTCATAGTCTCCTTTGTTGTGCAGTCGAAACGAAAGACACCCGTATCATGAATGATCCCTGTATAAAGGCATTCAGCTATCTCCTTTGTGATCCTCTCTTCACCGAAGAGATCATAGAGAAGCTCGCAGGTGGAACTGTAATCCGGGATGATATGGTTGTAGGTCGCAAAATCCCCGTCCACAAGGTGATGATCTATGCAAAGGGTCTCCTTTGCAGCAAGAAAACGTGTTTGTGATGGTCCGAGGCGTTTCAGGTCACTGCAATCAAGGCAGATGAACAGATCGATTTCCTCGTCGCTTTCAGAGGGAGGGATAAGTTCATCAGCTCCCTTCAAAAACATGAATATCCTCGGGATATATTCAAGATAAGCCTTGACAGAGGCATCTTTGTAATTGTCTTTGATGAAATTGTACATACCAAGAACGGAGCCAACGCAGTCTCCGTCCGGGCGCACATGACCGCCGATAGCTATGGTCTTTTTGTCCTTCAAAATGAGATCAATATCTATCATCAAACTCAGTCCTCATTATTCTCGTCAGGATCGTCTTCATGCGATATGTTCAGTTCATCTATGAGCTTTGTCATCCTTGCTCCGTATTCTATTGAATTGTCGAGGATGAAATTGAGTTCGGGTGTATTGCGGAGATTCAGCCTCCTTGCAAGTTCATGCCTTATAAAACCTTGAGAGTTCTTAAGTCCCTTCAAGGCATTCTGCTTGTCCGCTTCATCACCGAATACTGAAATATAGCATTTGGCGAGCTTCAGATCGGCTGTCACCTCTACGGATGTGATCGAGACCTTCATGGGATCCACTCTGGGATCCTTCACTTCATCATGCAGTATGAGTGAAAGCGTCCGAAAAACATCTTCATTCACCTTTGCGGCTTTGTTCGAGTTCTTTCTCATGACCTGGGAACCTCTACCATCTTGTAGCATTCGATACGGTCGCCTTCAACGAATTCTCCGAAATTTTCAAATACGAGACCGCATTCAAAGCCGGACTTCACTTCCTTCACATCATCCTTGAAGCGCTTCAGTGAAACAAGCTTTCCTTCATAGATCATGTCATCGCCCCTGAATATCCTTGCCCCGGAATCGCGCTCAAGCACACCGTCCGTAACAATGGATCCTGCTATATTTCCGACACCGGAGGACTTGAAGATCTGGCGTACCTCGGCATGTCCCGTCACCTTCTCTTCAAATACGGGCTCAAGCATTCCCTTCATCGCGTCCTCAACATCCTCAATAGCGTTGTAGATGACGGTATAGAGTCTTATATCCACGCCCTGGGTCTCGGCTGTCTGCTTCGCGACAGCGTCGGGACGGACATTGAAACCGATGATGACAGCGTTTGAAGCAGCAGCAAGTGTCACGTCTGATTCGTTTATCGCGCCAACACCGCCATGGATCACCTTCACTACTACTTCTTCGTTTGAAAGCTTTTCAAGAGACTGCTTTACAGCCTCCACAGAGCCCTGTACATCAGCCTTAACGATAATGTCAAGTTCCTTGACCTTGCCTTCCTGTATCTTTGTAAAGAGACCGTCAAGAGACATCCTCGATCTCGTCTCGTCGATAAGTGACTTCTTCTCCTCCGCTATGAAGGTCTCTGCAAAGCTGTGAGCTTCCTTCTCGGAATCAAAGGACATGAATATCTCTCCGCCGGTAGGCACTGCTGAAAGTCCCTGAATCTCAACAGGCATGGAGGGACCGACCTTCTTTAAATGCTTTCCGTATTCGTCTGTCATAGCCCTTACCTTACCATAGCACGGGCCGCAGGCAACGGGATCTCCGACATGAAGCGTTCCCTTCTGGACAAGGACCGTTGCAACAACACCGCGTCCTTTGTCAAGCTCTGCCTCTATTACGACACCTCTTACGTTTCTCTTCGGATTGGCCTTCAATTCGAGCACATCCGCCGTAAGGAGGATCATGTCAAGAAGATCATCAATGCCCTCGTGAGTATGGGCGGAAACAGGAACGAATATGGTGCTCCCGCCCCAGTCCTCGGGGATGAGATCATATTCCGAAAGCTCCTGTTTTACACGCTCGACATTGGCATTGGGCTTGTCGATCTTGTTTACGGCAACTATTATCTCTACTCCCGCAGCCTTCGCGTGATTGATAGCTTCCACTGTCTGCGGCATCACTCCGTCATCCGCCGCAACGACAAGGATCGCAATATCTGTGGATTTCGCACCGCGCATTCTCATTGCGGTGAAGGCTTCGTGTCCGGGCGTATCGAGGAAGGTGATCTTTCTGTCCTTTACACTGACGACATAAGCACCGATCTTCTGCGTGATACCGCCGGCCTCGCGGTCGGTGACCCTTGTATCCCTGATGGCATCGAGAAGTGATGTCTTTCCGTGATCTACATGCCCCATTACGCAGACAACCGGCGGACGGGGAACCTGATCCTTTTCATCCTCATCCTCCTCCATGAGAAGATTCGCGATGACATCCTCCTTCTCCTCGCGCTCAACTATGCAGTTGTATTCGAGAGCAAGCTCTTCCGCTTCCTCAAACTTGAGATCCGAGTTCAGCGTGACCATCTTGCCCTTCATGAAGAGATCCTTCACCACATCCGTGGGCTTCACCATCATCTTCTCGGCGAGCTCTTTTACGGTAATATGCTCGGGTATGATGATGGACATGAGCTCTTCCATGTTTCTCTCGGGAGCCTTGTTTGAAGGAGCGTGATGCTTTGTCCTGCCCTTTCTCTCAAGGTTTACAAAGCGCTCCTGTTTCTTGCTTCCGAGTGCGTCGTAGTCAGCGTTTCCGGCATTCTTCTTCCTGTCCTTTGAAAATCCGCCCTTGCGTCCTGACTGCTCGGGAGCAGAGCCCTTCTGCGCCGCGGCAGCGCCCTGGTTTTTGCTCATGGGACGACGATCATTGTCGCGTCCCTTTGGCTGACCGTTCCGCCTGTCCTTGTCGCCTCCCTGAGGTCTTTGCCCCATCTGATCCTTTTGATCCTTCCCGAAGGACGAAGGCTTTCCATTTTGAAGCCTCTCGGGGTGGTTTGCGTAAATATTCTCCCTGACTATGGTCTTCGGCTTCTCTTCAGTATGCTCAACTTTCTTTTGATCCTGAGATATAACAGGTGCAGTCTCCTGCTCAGGAGCCTTTTTCACCTCTTCCTTCGGAGCGGGAGCAGGCTTCTCAACGGGCTTCGGAGGAACGGGAACATAATCCGGCGCGTTGTCCATGCCCCGGGGCCTTATCACCCTTTCATCCGCGGAACGGGGGCGTATGGGCTTTCTGATGCCGGGAGCGCTCTGACTCGTAAATGAAGATGCTCCTTCGGGACGGCGGGGCTTCCTAACGCCTCCTTGATCCCTGCGGCCGCCCTGGGCGCCGTTCTTGGTATACTGCGCGTTGAAGACCGCAGTGATAGAGGATTTCTTCTTCGCGGGAGCGTCAGTCTTTTCAGACGCTTTCTGCGCGGGTTTGGTCGAAACCGGCTTTTGAGCAGGCTTTGAAACAGGCTTCTCTAAAGGTCTTGCGGCAGGATTCTTTATAGAAGTCCCCTCGCCCTTTTCCTTAAGAGAGGGCTCCGGCTTTTTTTCTTCCGTACCTTTAGGTTCCTCCGGTTTTTTAACAACCTCACTGCTCTCAGGCTTTTTTTGCATATCCTTTCCACCATTCGCTCCGGCTGAAAATCTTCCCTTCACCATGGCGATGGCGTCGTCATCAATATTTGAGCTTGCTGTCTTTGCCTCCACGCCCTTTTCCTGAAGAAAATCGAGTATCTCCTTCGAGTAAGCGTCAAGCTCCTTTGCAATCTCATATACTCTCATTTTTGCCATGGTCATCCTCCATCAAAAAGAAACAAAAAACTTCTCATAGCTTTTTCATTATACCTCTTGCGAGGTTTTCATCTGTTATGGCTGCGCAGGCTGTAAGACCTTTTCCTGTGCTCTCTCCGAGAGCTTCCTTTGTTCCGCGCACAATGTAGGGAACTGCGTTCCTGTCACAAAGAGCCTTCAGGTCATCGGCTTCCCGCTCTGACATATCTTTGGAAATAACAACAAGCTTTGCTTTTGCATTTCTTACCAGGTCCTCTGTGAGGAAGGTTCCGCACTTGATACCGCCGGCTTTTCTTGCGATAGAAACAAGAGATAAAACAGGATCCTTAACCTTTTTCTCAGGACTCTTCTCCATCCTTTACTTCTGTCTCCTCACCGACATATTCGCCGTTCTCGTCGTAGTATTCCTCACCGTCGTCATAATCTCCCTCATCACCACCGTCATAGGGAGGCCATTCTCCGGACTCGATCGCCTGTGTCTCTGACTTGATGTCGATCTTGTAGCCCGTAAGTCTTGCGGCAAGGCGTGCATTCTGTCCCTCGCGTCCTATTGCAAGAGAAAGCTGGAAATCAGGAACAACAACTTTCGCCGTCTTTTCCTCGGAATCTGCTATTACGGAGATCACCTTTGCGGGAGAAAGCGCATTCTCAATAAGGAACGCCGGTGTTTCAGACCAGTTGATGATATCTATCTTCTCTCCGTTCAATTCTTCAACAACGGCATTTACACGGGTTCCGTTCATGCCGACACACGCACCTACGGGATCCACATCCTCGTCATTTGACCAGACTGCGATCTTGGTACGGTTTCCGGGCTCTCTGGCAATAGCCTTGATCTCGACCGTGCCGTCCGCTATCTCGGATACCTCCTGCTCAAAGAGTCCTCTGACAAGATCGGGATGAGTCCTTGAAACCCTGATCCTCGTACCCTTCTGCGCAGCCTTTGCTTCAAGGATATAAACCCTGATCCTCTGCTGCGGCCTGTAGCTTTCACCCTTTACCTGCTCGCGCTCGGCCAAAATGCCGTCTGCAGAGCCAAGGTTTATCATTATCGTACCGTTTGCGGCATTTCTTCTCTGGACAACGCCGGTGACAACGGTGTGCTCTTTGTCGGAAAACTCGCGTAGGACATTTTCCCTTTCCTGCGTCCTGATAGTCTGGATGATGGTATTTCTGGCAGCTCCTGTTGCGATCCTTCCAAACTCATGTGAATCAAGCTCAACAGGAACCTTGTCCCCAATCTGATAGCTGCCGTCAATGGTATGGGCTTCTTCAGGTGATATCTCCGTCCAGGTGTTTGAAACCTCCTCGACTACGGTCTTTACGATATAGACATGATAATCACCGGTCTTTGGATCTACGGTCGCCGTGACCTCCTCGGCCTTTTTGTAATTGTTCTTTGCCGCAGCGATCAGCGCGTTTTCAACAGCAGTAAGGATCACCTCTTTCCTGATCCTCTTTTCCTGCTCAAGCTGCTTCAATGCACCGATGAGTTCGGTATTCATTTCCTTCGTCCTCCTGAAAAAAAATGTTTTAAAAATCAATCGACTGATGTATCGATGAAACTGCTTTTCTTTGAAAGGTCTGCTTTTCTTTTGTGTCCGGATAAAAAAGCGTGATCGTATTTTCGTCAAAACTTTCAAGAACTCCGGTAAATTCCTTTGCCCCGTCTATGGGTTCATAGGTTGAAAGATCAACGTCCTTCCCGATATTCCTCTCAAAGTCCCTGTCCTTTTTGAACGGTCTCGTAAGCCCCGGAGAGCTCACCTCAAACGTATAGGGAACATCTACGAAATTCTCCCGGTCAAGGATGTCATTCATCCTTCTGCTGACTTCTACGCAGTCATCCAGGGTGATCCCGCCTTCCTTTTCAATGAAGGCCCGGAGAAAAAAATCATTTCCTTCCTTTACGAACTCTGTATCGCAAAGCTCAAACGATAGTTCCGAAAGCACCGGAGTGATCAGCTCTTCAAGCCTCTTTTCGTATGCCTTACTTTTTGTCAATTTCTCTCACCTTAAAATACCTCAACACAAAATGAAATCGCACGTAAAAACGTGCGATTTCAGTAGTAGCAATGCTGCAATAGCCCGAAGGGGAGTCGAACCCCTGATTCCGCCGTGAGAGGGCGGCGTCTTGACCACTTGACCATCGGGCCGGATCGGCACGATCTGGCTTTCGCTTCAAAAGTGCCTCCCGAATGCTTGCCTATTTGACAAACAACTCGAACATTATAATATATAATTGTAGTATTTGCAAGCAAATTTTATTCGTAGCCGTTGGGATTGTTTTTCTGCCAGCGCCAGGAATCCTCACACATACGGCGGATATCAAACTGCGCCTCCCAGCCAAGTTCTTTTTTTGCAAGAGCAGCGCTGCAGTAGCACTCAGCCACATCCCCGGGTCTTCTTTCCTTGATCTCGTAAGGGATCTTCACTCCCGTCGCTTCCTCGAAATTCTTCACAACATCAAGAACGCTGTAGCCTGTTCCGGTGCCGAGGTTGTAAATACGGAGTCCTGAGCCTTTGATATTTTTCAGTGCGGCCACATGTCCCTTTGCAAGATCCACCACGTGGATATAGTCTCTCACTCCCGTCCCGTCATGAGTGGGATAATCATTTCCGAATACATTGAGATGGTCGAGCTTCCCTACCGCGACCTGAGTAATATAGGGCATGAGATTGTTTGGAAGCCCGCTGGGATCCTCACCTATCCTGCCGCTTTCATGCGCACCGATAGGATTGAAGTAGCGAAGCAGCATCACGTTCCAGTCATTGTCTGCCTTCTGCACGTCAGAAAGGATCTGCTCAAGCATTGATTTGGTCCAGCCGTAAGGATTCGTGCACTGTCCCTTCGGGCAGCGTTCGGTGATCGGTATCTCCGCGGGATCGCCGTAAACCGTGGCAGAGGATGAGAAGATGATATTCTTCACATTGTGCTTTCTCATCACATCAATAAGGGTAAGAGTTCCGGCGATATTGTTGTTGTAATACTCCCAGGGCTTTGAAACCGACTCGCCGACAGCCTTGAGGCCTGCGAAATGAATGACGGAATCTATGCTGTTTTCCGAGAATATCTTTTCTATCGCTTCTCTGTCAAGGATGTCAGCCTTTTGAAACTTCACATCCTTTCCCGTGATCTCACGCACCCTTTCAAGCGACTTTTCGCTGGAATTTGAGAGGTTGTCGATCACGACAACCTCATAACCCGCATTAAGAAGTTCAACTACCGTATGACTTCCGATAAAACCGGTCCCACCGGTCACAAGTACTGCCATATCAGGCAACCTTTGCTTTTGCTGTGTCGCAGAGTGCCTTGAAGCCCTCGGGATCGTTGACAGCCATATCGGAAAGAACCTTGCGGTTCAGTGTGATCTCGGAAAGCTTGAGTCCGTACATGAACTTTGAATAAGAAAGACCGTTCTGCCTTGCTGCAGCATTGATACGCGCTATCCAAAGAGCTCGAAACTGTCTCTTCTTCTGACGGCGTCCCATGTAGGCGTTTGCAAGCGCCTTCATAACGGTCTGCTTTGCGATGCGATACTGCTTTGAACGCGCTCCCCTGTAGCCCTTTGCGAGCTTCAGTACGCGGTTGTGCTTTTTCTTGGCGTTAAGACCGCCCTTGATTCTTGCCATATCATTATCCTCCTATCAGATCAAAGGTAAGGTAATACCTTTTTCATATTCTTCTCATTCGTCTTGTCCATGATAGTCGCGTGACGAAGGTTCCTCTTGTTCTTTGTGGTCTTCTTCGTCAGGATATGGCGCTTGTAAGCCTTGTTCCTCTTGAGGCTTCCGGAAGCAGTCGCTTTGAATCTTTTGGCTGCCGCCCTCTTTGTCTTGATCTTCGGCATTTTCATTCCTCCTAACATATTTTTTCATCCGGCAGTTCTGCCGGAGATGATATCCTTACTGCTTTTTGAAATTCAAAACAAGTGTCAGCGTCCGCCCCTCCACCTTTGCAGGCTTTTCAATGACGGACACATCTGAAAGCGCTTCGGCAAACTCATCGAGAAGATGCTTTGAATCCTTCATATGAGCCATCTCACGGCCTCTGAAGCGAAGCGTCACCTTCACCTTGTCGCCCTTCTCAAGGAATTTTCTCGCGGCATTCATCTTCGTGTTCATATCGTTTGTGTCGATGTTGGGGGAGAACCTGATCTCCTTCAATTCCGCGATCTTCTGCTTTTTCTTTTGTTCCTTTTCCTTTCGGGCAATCTCATAACGGTATTTGCCGTAATCGATGACCTTGCAAACGGGAGGAACCGCCTTGGGAGAGATCTTCACAAGATCAAGTCCCGCTTCCTCAGCAATAACCTGTGCCTCCCTGGAGGACATGATACCAAGCTGTTCTCCGTCCTCACCGATCACCCTTACCTCTCGGTCAGTGATCTCCTCGTTTATCTGAAGCTCGTTTCCTATGGTGTTTACCTTCTTTCTATTTCAAAAACAGTAAAAAATAAGGATGAGCACAGCCCATCCACTTTCAAACAAAGATATACCGACCATAAACTATGGTCGATCTTCTTTATTATTAACACTGAGTCGCAAAGGAAAACGCTCAGGTGAGAGTGGAAAGCTCTGCTTTTTTTACAACGAGTGATAAATTAACACAAAAAATCGGGGATGTCAAGAAAAAACAGCAGAACCGAAGGAAGCGGCCACTTCCTCCGGTCCTATCTCCTGCCTTTAAAAGGTCGGATCTCTGACACCTGCTTATCTTGCAAGCGCCAGGCCAGGGGTATAACCCCTACTTTGGTGTGTGATGCCTGTCTTTGTTTTCAATTCATCACAGGCAGAGATGAATATGTTGCCGAAATCAGAACCTGATTTCCTGCGAGACTGCTTGAAATACGGTTGTCCCTGGGAATCAAGATCTGAACCATCGGACATCTGGATTGGATTGACTCTGTAATACTCATCCATAGTCGCTTTGATCCCTCCTTGGCAGCATATTTCAATTGTGCATCTCAAGGTGCTCCCTGCACCTCAGTGACATAATAACATGCTCACCCGAAAAAATCAAGTGTTATCCACAATATCTTGTGGGGATTGTTGATAACGACGACTATATCTTCTGTTTCAGTTCATATCCTGCGGTCCGTCATTTACCGCCCAGACCGGAGTGAAGGTCCTTGTCTTCAAAAGGAGTGCACCCTCTTCATCCCCTGAAAGCGCCTCCTTCATAAACTCATTCTGCGAGCCGAAGGCCTTCTTCCCTCTTCTGTCAAAATGCCTGTATACTCCGTCTGCCGAAAGATAATAAGCCTTGAGATTGTCCTTGAGCGACACCTCAAGTATGTGCTTCACCCTTCCCTTGATGTTCTCGTCAAGCACAGGGAAGATGATCTCTACTCTTCTGTCAAGATTCCTCGGCATCCAGTCCGCACTGCCCATGAATACGTCCTCTTCACCGTCATTGTAGAAATAGAATATCCTCGCGTGCTCAAGGAAGGTACCTACTATCGATATGACGTGGATGTTCTCGCTGATCCCCGGAATCCCGGTCTTGAGGCAGCAGATACCTCTCACGATCAGGAAAATCTCGACGCCTGCGCGTGAAGCCTCGTAAAGCTTTGCTATCATATCCCTGTCGCAGAGCGAATTCATCTTTGCGATGATAAGCGCCTTCCTTCCGGCCTTTGCGTGATGTATCTCCCTGTCGATCAGTGAATAGAATTTCTGTCTCATCCATATAGGCGCGAGTATAAGGCTGTTCCAATGCTCCGGCTCCGAATAACCCGAAAGCATATTAAATACAGCTGTGGCATCCTCTCCTATTGTCTCAGCGCAGGTAAATATCCCGCAGTCAGTATACTGGCGGGCGGTCTTGTCATTGTAATTTCCTGTACCAAGATGTACATAGCGCTTGATCCCTTCCTCCTCGTTTCTGACAACGAGTGCTATTTTGCAATGGGTCTTTAAACCTACGAGGCCGTAGATCACGTGACAGCCGGCCTTTTCAAGCTGCTGCGCCCATTGGATATTATTCTCTTCATCGAATCTCGCCTTGAGCTCCACCAGGACCGTAACCTGCTTCCCGTTTTCGGCAGCTTTCGCAAGAGCCGCAACGATCGGCGAATTACCGCTCACCCGATAGAGCGTCTGCTTGATCGCAAGAACGTCCTTGTCAACGGCTGACTGTCTTATAAATTCCACGACCGGCTCAAAGGAATCATAAGGGTGGTTCATGAAAAGATCGCCCTTTCTGATGAGTGAAAAAATATCTGCCCCCTCCGGGATGCCCTTGGGACGGCGGCTTTCAAATGGCTTGTCATACAGACTCTTTCCCTCGACCGTACCGTAAAGCTTCATGAGAAAGGTAAGGTCAATGGGACCGTTCACAAAATAGACCTCCCTGTCCGTTACATCAAACTGCTTCTTCAGATACATAATGAGCCTCTCATCCATAGAGGCGTCGCAGTCAAGCCTGATGCCTTCTCCCCAATCCCTTCTGTGGAGTGACTTCTTGATCTCCTGCAGAAGATCCGAAGCATCATCCTCGTCTATGGGAAGGTCCGCATTCCTTATCAGCCGGTAGGGATATGAGCATACCACCTCATAGTTTTTGTAAAGCTCTCCTATATTCTTTAAGATCAGCTGCTCAAGGAGTATGAAACTTTGCCTGAAGTCTCCCTCTCCCGGAAGCTCGATAAGTCTCGGAAGGACGGAGGGGACCTGAACCGTTGCAAAATCATTCTTTCCGGTCCCCTTTGCCTTCTGTGTCTTTACAAGAGGAGTCACCCCCTGCTTCTTTTTGAGAAGCGAGGCGATATTAAGTGACTTGTTCAAAACAAGCGGAAAAGGCCTTGACGCATCAACTGCCATCGGCGTCAGCACCGGATAGACATTCTTCCTGAAATAATCGTCGCAGTACAGCGCCTCCTTTTTTGAAAGCTGTCGAAAGTCAGTAACTATCCTTACGCCCTCTTCCTCAAGGAGTGGGATAATGGAGCGGTTTAATGTAAGATACTGCCTGTCTATGAAGCCATGCGTCTCGGAAAGTATGGCGTCAAGCTGCTCATTTACTGTCATCCCCGAAAGGTCGGGCTTTTCGTAGGAAGCGTTTATCATGTCGTGAAGAGACGCAACCCTGACCATGAAAAATTCATCGAGGTTCGAGGCAGTGATCGAGAGAAATTTCACCCTCTCCATAAGGGGATTTTTCTTGTCCCTTGCCTCGTCAAGTATCCTCACATTGAATAAGAGCCATGAAAGCTCACGATTTACATAATAATCCGGATTCAGAAGAGCTTTGTCCATAAATCAAAACCTCTTTCAAAAAAAGTGTCAGCGCGTCACAGTTTCCTTGATCACCGGCCGCACGGAAAAGATCCTTTCAAAATAATCAGCCTTTCCTTCAAAAAGTCCCTTTTCAAGCGATATAGAGTCATCGCTTGAGATCCTTATGATGAGTTCCTTTTCGGTAAGCTCCATCTTTACCTTCCGGAATTTCTGCTTATGCGAGCGGTCGAGGGCGTTTGTGACTCTAAGCACTGCGAGGAGCTTGATTATCTTTACATATTCCTCCTCGGTAAATTCATCCGCCATCTCTTCGTAAGGATAGGGATCGAGCCTGTTGAAAAGAGCCACATAGGCCGCCATCTCCCGCTCCTTGTGGGTAAGACCGAGTATCTCGGAGCTTACTATGATGCTGTGGGAATTCTCTCCGGAATTTGAAAGGCTCACATATTTCCCGCAGTCGTGGAGAATGGCAGAAACCCTGTATATCAGGCGGTCACGGCGGGTAAGGCCGCTTTTCTTCTTCATGGCGTCTATTATCTTTGTGCCGAGCTCGTCAAGAACCTTGAGATGGGGCTTGTAGCTCCCGTAGCGCTCAGCTATGAAGGAGGCGGCAGAAAGCACGTCATTTTCAAAGTCATGCTTTTCACTAAGGGTCTTTTCGTCCTTTGCCAGCATGAAAGCAATACCGTCATTAATAGTCTTGTCAGGGAATGCGACATCCTTTGGCTTCAGCACTGAAAGGATCGAATGGATGAGTTCAAGCATTGAAAGGCTGAAGGTATCTATCTCGGGTCGGCCGTCTTCCTGCCATTTTACACCTCCTGCAGCATAAGAGCCTTCATCTATTAGCTGCCCGATAAGTTTCAATATATTCTCTTTTTCAAAGGTGGCGCTCTTCGTCTTTACACCGAAGTATTTTGATATACCCTCGGAAAGATTATCATTGAGAATAATGAGGTTTTCGACTGATATATCGTCCTTCTTCAAAAACATATTTGAAAAGGCTTCTATCTCCTTTTCAGTCATCTCCGCTATCTGCTGTCTGAGATCGGTTTCAGAGGACAATCTGATCAGGTATTCCCTGATGCTCGCAACTCCTATCGGGATATGCTGCGTCGTCTTTATGGAGCCGTCCACGAATAGCGTGAGCTGCAGGCTGTAGCCGCCAATATCAACAAGTATTGCTGTATCCCTCGTAAGCTTCTCAAAATCCTTCTCGTTTGCAAACGCCCGATATGTCATGAAGCGCTGCTCGGAATTTGAAAGGATGTCCACGGAAAGTCCCAGCTGAAGACGGATCTGGTCAAGAACAAAGAGGAGATTTTCAGCCTCCTTTAAGGAGTAGCTGCCGCAGGCCCTGTAGCTGTCAACCTTGTAAAGCCGGAGTGTATCAAGCATTTCCGATAATGTTGCGATCAAATGCTTCACTGTCTCGCCGGTCAATCGCTTCTCCCTGTATATATCGTGAAAGATAAGAGTATTTTTCCGTAGACTGTCGATCTCCTTTAATCTCTTTTCCTTTGTAACTTCATAGACCTTGAGCGCCAGCCCGAAGGTCCCTATATAGATCGAACCAAAACGCTTCATTCCTGATCCTCACCCCTCTTTATCATTTTTTCCTGAAGCCTTTTCGATATCGTGATAAGACAGTTGAAAAGCTCCCTTATACTCTCCTTCATGAAGGGATCCTCATAATCTTTTGAAAGCCTGTCAAGCATCTCTTCCTCCCTTTTTTTGTCATAGATAGGAAGATCATTCTCTTTCTTGAAATCTGCGATCTCAAGTGAAAGACTTATTCTTTCTTCAAAGAGCGCCTTTAAGCCTTCATCGACCCTGTCTATATCCTTTCTCATTTCAGAAAGTTCTCTCATCATTATCCTCCGATAACATCAAACAGCGAGATCTGCGGGCTTTCGGGAAGATCGTCTATGAGATGGCATTTTGCCATTATCTCTATAGCCTTCTGCGGCGCCTTTCCGCGCGTTCGTATCTCCTCCTTTGAGAGGAAAGGCTTCTCCCTGGCTGCCTCAAAGAGCGCGACCGAAGCCTGCTCTCCCATTCCGCTGATGGTTGAAAAGGGCGGTCGAAGAGCATTATCTTCTATCACAAAGCGCTTCGCGTCTGACTTGTAAAGATCAAGAGGCAGGAACGAAAAGCCCCTCGCATAGAATTCATGCACGAGTCTCATATCCATATAGCTGTCCTTTTCGGTAGCCGATATGGGCTCGTTGTTCTTCTGCCGCGTTTCGTACTCGTTCAGCTTTTCCTCGAGATGTTCCTTTCCCTGGCACATATCGAGAAGATCTATCTTAGCCCTTATTGAAAAGAAGGCTGCATAATAAGCAAGTGGCATGTATATCTTGTACCAGGCAATACGCCAAGCGGTCATTACGTATGCGGCGGCATGGGCCTTGGGGAACATGTACTCTATCTTTTCGCAGGAACCTATGTACCAGTCGGGTACATCATGCTCCTTCATATCCGCCTTGTATTTTTCCCACTTGTCGCACTTTCCCTTCGCGACCTTTCCCTTCCTGACATCCTCCATGATCTTGAAGGACTCCTCGGGTTCAAGGCCCTTGCTGATAAGGTAGATCATGATGTCATCTCTCGTGCATATACAGGTTGAAATATCGGCAGTTCCTGAAAGGACAAGGTCCTGCGCATTGCCCCTCCACACGTTCGTTCCGTGGGACAGTCCCGATATTCTGATAAGGTCGGAAAACTCCTTGGGCTTTGCCTCCTTCAGCATCCCCATTGCGTTGTCAGTGCCAAATTCCGGGATCCCGAGAGTTCCCATATCCGTATTCCAAAGATCTTCCGGAGACAGACCAAGCGGCTCCGTGCCCTGGAAAAGCTTCATTACATTTTTGTCATCAAGCGGCACATCGGTGACGCGCGTATCTGTGATCTCCTCCAGCATCCTGATAACCGTAGGGTCAATATGCCCGAGGATATCAAGCTTCAAGAGATTGGTGTCGATCTTGTGAAAATCAAAATGCGTGGTAATGACATCTTTCTCTGCCTTGTCCGCCGGATGCTGTATTGGTGTGAAGCTGTTTATATCCTCTCCCATCGGAAGGACCACTATCCCGCCCGGGTGCTGACCTGTTGTAGTCTTAACCCCCTGAAGCTTCTGGGCTACTCGTTCCGTCTCGCAGCTTCTTTTGTTAAGAGAATGCGCTTCATTATATTTTTTCACATAGCCGAAAGCTGTCTTTTCCGCAACGGATTCTATGGTCCCGGCCTTGAAGGTCTGCCCTTCTCCGAATATTACCTCTGTATATTTGTGTGCCTTGTTCTGATAATCACCGGAGAAATTGAGATCGATATCAGGCTCCTTATCACCCTTGAAACCGAGGAAGGTCTCAAAAGGAATGTCATTCCCTTCTTTGAAAAGCGGTTTGCCGCAGACGGGACAGATCTTGTCCGGCATATCGCAGCCGCTTCGCCCCACGAAAGACTTCACCGTTTCCGAATCAAAGTCGGAATAATGGCAGCTCCTGCAAAGATAATGTGCTGGCAGCGGATTCACCTCCGTGATCCCCGCCATGGTCGCCACGAAGGAGGAGCCTACGGAGCCTCTTGAGCCCACGAGATAGCCATCCTCCACAGACTTCCAGACGAGCTTCTGCGCTATGATATACATCACGGCATAGCCGTTTCCGATTATTGAATTCAGTTCCCGCTCAAGGCGGGATGAAACCATTTCGGGAAGCTCTTCCCCGTAAAGCTCATGCGCTCTTGAATAGCAGATCCTTCGAAGGGTCTTGTCGGAATCCGGTATTACGGGAGGGCATTTGTCGGGGCGCGTGGGCGAAATCCTCTCGACCATATCCGCTATCATATTTGTGTTTTTGATCACGACCTCATAGGCCTTGTCCGATCCCAGATACGAAAACTCCGACAGCATCTCATCTGTCGTATGAAGATAAAGGGGCGGCTGAAGGTCGCAGTCGGGAAAATCCTTGTTGAACATTATTATCCTTCGGTATACTTCGTCCTTGGGATCCAGAAAATGCACATCTCCTGTAGCGACCACCGGCTTTTTCAGCTCATCACCAAGTGCGACTATCTGTCTTGAGATATTTCTGATGTCATCTATCGTCTTTATGCCGTACTTCTCCTCCCGAAGAAGGTAGGAATCATTGGCTGCAGGCATTATCTCAAAATAATCATAAAACGAAGCTATCCGATAAAGTTCTTCCTCGCTTCGTCCCATGAGGATCGCCTGGAACAGTTCTCCCTCGGAGCAGGCGCTTCCGATTATCAGACCTTCCCTGTGCTCAAGAAGCTTGCTTTTCGGAATCTTGGGCTTGGTCTTGAAGTAATTAAGATTTGAAAGGGATACAAGCCGATAGAGATTGATCCTTCCAATATCATTTTTTGCGATGATCGTGACATGGTTCTGATGCATCTTCTTTATCATCTCATCAGTAGGCTGCCCTTTTTCATTTAATTCATCAAGATCGTTTATCCCGCGCTCCCGAAGCAGTGGAAGCATCTTGATAAAGATGCCCGCAGTACACTCAGCGTCGTTTACGGCGCGGTGATGATCCTTGAGCTCGACTGAAAACAATCTCGCAACCTGCTCCAGCGAAAACTGTGCTTTCTCGGGATGAAGGAAGCGGGCAATAGTCATCGTATCAGCATGAGTGAAGTCCCAGTCTATATGAAGATCAAGAGACCTGTACTTGATGCATGCGGTATCAAATTCGGCATTGTGAGCTACAAGCACCGAGTCTTTGCAGAACTCCCGAAACTTCGGGAGAATGACATCTATAGTCGATGCATTTTTTACATCATCATTCCTGATGCCGGTAAGATCCGTGATCCTGTAGGGGATCGGCTCCTTTGGATTTACAAATTCCGAGAACCTGTCAATGATCTCGCCGTTTCTGACCTTTACGGCGCCTATCTCTATTATCTTTACATTTTTTGCATTAAGCCCCGTAGTCTCAAGATCAAAAACCACATAGTCACTGTCAAGACTCTGTCCCTTCGAATTTGTGACAAGAGCTTTTGTGTCGTCAACAAGATATCCCTCCATTCCATAAAGGAGTTTGATATCAAACTTGTTTTTCTTCACATATTCAGCCGCCTCGGGAAAGGCGTGGACGACACCATGGTCTGTTATCGCAAGAGCTTTGTGTCCGAAGGAAACGGCCTCCTTTATGATATCATTGACCTCGGAAACTCCGTCAAAGGCGCTCATCTTTGTGTGGCAGTGGAGTTCCACCCTCTTTTCGGAAGAAAGATCCTGTCTTTTTCCGGTACTCAGAAAGTCATCCGTCTTCCTGATCCCGTAGACCCTTTCCACCGCAAGCTCCTTCGAGAACCTGTCTTCGGAGATGAGACCACGCAATGCTATGAAGCTGCCATTTTTGATCTCCCCCGTCAGGTTCTTCGCAATCTCAGGCTCGAGAAACAGCTTCGCGGAAATTGAGTCCGTACCGTCATAGAGACTGAAAGTGAAAAGGATCTTCCCGCTTCGAAGCTCCTTTTCTTCAGTAAAGAATACCTGTCCTCTCAACGCGACCTCGCTCGTATCCTCCGCGATATCGATCATCTTTGTAAAATCATTTCCAACAGCCCTTCCGTAAAATAGTCCGGGCTCGTTTTCCGATTTCTTTGAAACGCTGTTCGTTTTTATCCTGTATTCTTTTTCCTTCTTTTCCCTTGGCTCTTCCTTTTTTGCGAAGCCCTTATTCTCCTTTTCCTCATTCTTTTCAAACACTTCCTTTTCTCTTTTTGAGATAGCTTCAGATATGGCAAACGACTGCCTTTCAAGCTTCAGGCGGTTTTCCTTGAGATGATCGCGCGCCGGCTTTTCATAGGAGATATCAAAGGAAATATTTGAGCCAAAGCGGTTTCTGAATACATCATCAAAATACTTAAGAATCTGCCCCTCATAGAGTTCACTCGTTCCGTCGTCCGGAAGGCGCATGGAAAGGTGGTCATCCTCGTTGAAGGAAAAATTGGATTGCTTTACGATCTGAAATAATATGCGGTCTGACTGGTAGAGCTCCGTAAGGATAGAGTCCTTGTATGAAGATAATATCTGCCTGGGGACAAACTCATCCCCGAGGGAATACCTCTCAACTATGGTAACTGAAACATGCTCCTTGAATACTCTTTCCGAGATCATCCTCTCAAGTGCATTTATCCTGTCCTTCGGGACAAGGTCATTAAAAAGGAGGTATATCTTCATCCTCCTTTTGTTTGAAGACTCGGTGATCTTCAGTATCTGTGCATCCCGAAGCACAACGGAAAGCCCGGGATCCTCATTTTCAAGTTCTTTAAAAACGGAAAAAAATGCTTTTGACATCACTTATCATTTATCAACCACTCTGAAAGCTCCTCGGAGAATGCGCTAAGCAGCTCATCCTCCGGAACCTTTCTCACTATCTCGCCGTGCTTTAATATGAGTCCCTCTTTCTTTCCTCCGCAGATCGAAAGGTCGGCCTCCTTCGCCTCTCCCGGGCCGTTCACTACACAGCCCATGACTGATATCTTTAATGGCATGAGCTTAAGTCCCTCGATCATATCTTCAACCTGCTTTTCAAGAGAAATAAGGTCTATCTCGGTCCTTCCGCAGGTCGGGCAGGAAACTATCTCAACGCCCTTTTCCCTGAGGCCAAGCTCTTCCAAAATAAGCTTTGCGCTCTTCACCTCTTCCTTCGGATCTGCGGTCAGGGATACTCTGATGGTATCTCCTATCCCCTCATATAGGATAACGGAAAGACCTATGGCGCTCTTCATATTCCCGCGGTAAATGGCGCCGGATTCCGTGATCCCGACATGAAGAGGGTGATCCGTCTTTTTTGAAATGAGCTCATGCGCCCTGATGCTCATTAGGACATCGGAGGACTTTATTGAAATCACGAGATTGTCATATCCCATGTCTTCGATCAGCGCAGCCTTCTCCAGCGCGCTTTCAACCAGAGCCTCGGCAGTGACCCCGCCGTACTTTTCAAGAAGGTCATGCTCCAGCGATCCTGAATTCACACCCACCCTGATCGGGATATTTCTTTCCTTCGCCGCTGAAACCACAGCCTTTACGCGGTCTGCTCCGCCTATGTTTCCCGGGTTTATCCTGATCTTGTCAGCTCCGTTTTCTATAGATGCTATGGCAAGCCGGTAATCAAAATGGATGTCGCAGACCAGCGGAATATTTATTTCTTTTTTGATATCCGCTACCGCCCTTGCAGCTTCCATCGTGGGAACAGCAACCCTTATTATGTCGCAGCCTGCCTTTTCAAGCTCTTTGATCTGTGAGACAGTTGCTTTTACATCCTCAGTCTTTGTATTGCACATTGACTGGATCGCGATCCGATTCCCGCCGCCTATCAGCACACCGCCTATATTTACGGTTTTTGTGACTTTCCTGTTTTCCATATCACATCTGTCCTGTAGCTATCTTTGCCACATCGGATATCATCACGACTACCATCAATGCCATCAGCGCAATAAAACCGGCGGTATTCACATATCCTTCCACCTTCCTCGACACCTTCTTTTTCGATATCCCTTCGATGAGAAGGAAGAGAAGCCTTCCTCCGTCAAGTGCGGGAATGGGGATCAGGTTCATAACACCAAGGTTCGCAGAAAGAAGCACCGTGATATTGAAGAGGTTCATTACCACATAAAGCCCGCCGTCGGGGATGGAATTCTTGACGGTGTCGCCTATTACCTTCACAATACCGACAGGGCCTGACATATCTTTGATCCCGACTTGTCCGGTGATCAGCATCCCGAGACTCTTGAAGGTCACAGTGATCTGATAACGAAGCTCATAGAAGGCATTTCCCAAAGCCTCAAAGAAATTCAACTTTTTGTTTTCGACCGGACCTGTGATCCCGAGAAGGTACCTCTGATCCTCCTCTGAAAATTTCGGAATGAGCGTAGTCTTTGCTTCCTTGCCATCCCTTATATAGGTCACCTCAACGGGCTTCCCCTTGTTGAAGAAGTTGAAGGCGGTGACTTCCTTGTAGAAATGGACATCATAATTTCCGAGGGCCTTGATCCTGTCGCCCTCCTGAAGGCCTGCCTCTTCTGCCGGATAGCCTTCCATGACATTTGATACAACAGGCTCTGAGATCCCCATGGTCCCGAGCATTATAGCCGCAAGGATGAATGCAAGAAGGAAATTGAATAAAGGACCCGCGGCGATAATGAGTGCCCTCTTCCAGATGGGCTTCTTCAGAAAGCTCCTCTCATCATCGGTATCCTCGTCCTCGCCCTCCATCACGCAGGCACCGCCAAGCGGGAGAAGCCTCAGACAATAATCCGTCTCACCCTTTTTGAAACCTATGAGCCTCGGTCCAAAGCCGAGGCAGAATTCATTTACCTTTACGCCGCAGCGCTTTGCGACTATGAAATGTCCGAATTCATGAAAAAAGATAATGAATCCGAAGACCAGTATTGCGATTACTATTGTCATAAATGATCCTTCCTGATACGCTCTTTTGTAATATTCCCTGTCTGCTCTATTTCGTCAAGCGAGGGAGAACTGATGTATTCTGTCTCCTCCACTGCTTTTTCAATGATGTCGGCAATATCGGTAAAGCCGATCCTTTTTTCGAGGAAGAGTTTTACTGCTTCTTCATCCGCTGCGTTAAAGGCGCTCGGCAGATTTCCACCCTGCCTTCCCACCTCCATTGCGATCTTCAGTCCTTTAAAAACCGAAAGATCAGGCTTCTCGAAGGTCAAGTCCTTTATCGAAAAAAGATCAAGCCTCTTTCCGGAAAGACACTCTCTCTTTGGATAAGTGAGGGCGTACTGGATCGGGATCCTCATGTCCGGAGTCCCAAGCTGCGCCATAACGGCTCCGTCTTTGAACATTACTGCTGAATGAAGTATCGACTGCCTGTGGACATGGACCACGATATCGTCTATCGGCACATCAAAAAGCCAATGCGCCTCCATGACCTCAAGTCCTTTGTTTACCATATCGGCGGAGTCTATGGTGACCTTTGCTCCCATATCCCAGTTCGGATTTTTAAGAGCCTCATCCACCGTTACTTTTTGAAGCTCGACAGCGCTCATCCCGAAAAAGGGACCGCCTGAAGCCGTAAGAATTATCCTGTCTATCTCATTATCACGATTTCCCTGAAGACTCTGGAAAATGGCGGAATGCTCGGAATCAACAGGAAGTATTGAGACCCCGTACTCTTTTGCAAGAGGCATAATGATATGCCCGGCGCAGACGAGAGTCTCCTTGTTCGCAAGGGCTATGTCCTTCTTTGCCTTGATCGCGGCAATGGTAGGCTCTATCCCACGCATTCCTACTATGCCGGAGACCAGGATGTCGGATGAAGAGAAAGATGAGACTGTAAGGAGTCCCTCCTTGCCGCATCCCATCCCTTTTATGGGACAGTCTTTTGTCAGTTCCATTAAGGCAGGGAGATCCTCTTCCCGTTCAACTGAGACATATTCGGGATGAAATTCCCTTATCTCTTCTGCGAGAAGCGCAATATTCCTGCCGCAAGAGAGAGCTTTTACACTGAACTCGTCAGGGTGTTCCCTGATGACGGAAAGCGTCTGTGTGCCTATAGAGCCTGTTGAGCCTATTATCGAGACATTCTTCAAAAAGATCAGCTCCTTGAAAGAAATACAGCAAAATAGTAGATGATTGGAGCCGTGATGATTACGGAATCAAAACGGTCCAGGATCCCTCCATGACCGGGTATCAGTTTTCCATAGTCCTTGATCCCGGTGTGCCTCTTTATTCCGCTTGCCGCAAGGTCTCCTATCATTGATATGAAGCCGCCGGCGCCGGCGGAAACAGAAAGAAAGACAATGTCCGGAAGTAAAAGATTTGCTTCATTCCTGAAGATGTAGAGGTAGATGAAGGTAAGTACTATCGCACCGGCTATACCCCCTATAGCGCCTTCTACTGATTTTTTTGGTGAAAGCTTCGGCGACATCTTGTGCTTTCCGATGAGAACCCCGACGCAGTAAGCAAAGGTATCAGTTCCCCAGGAGGCAAGGAAAATGAGCCAGACTATGATATAGCCTTTATCCATCTGCCTCGTAAGGAAGATGAAGGAAAGCATCACCGGCACATAGAAGACCCCGAAGAAGGCCGTAAAGACATTGGCCGGCTCGTATTTTGGATAAGTAAATACATAGACCGTAAGAAGCGCGATCAAAAGGGCTATGAAGAGGAATACCGCGGACTGGGCTAAAGCATCCTGACCAAAGATCGGAAAGATGAAACTCAAGTAAAAGACTATAGTAAAGATATAGCCGAGAAGTGCCAGGATCGACCTTTGGAGCGAAAAAGCCCGGTATAGTTCAAATAGCCCTATCAGTGAAAGAGCCATGGTGGAAAAGAGAAGGACATAGCCTCCCGGTATTATCAAAACGAGTGCGAGCGCGATCAATATTATCCCGCTGAAAAGCCTTTTGCCAAACATATTCTGATCCTTAATAAGTCTAAAACATTAACTTATGAATTATAACAGAATCCCTCTCGTTTATAAAGATGTACTAAGCGCCGTACCTTCTGCTCCTTCGCCCGTACTCATCAATGGCCTTGTTCAGTTCATTCTCATCAAAGTCAGGCCAGAGAGTATCCGTGAAATAAAACTCCGTATAACAAAGCTGCCAGGGCAGGAAATTTGATATCCTCTCCTCTCCGGAGGTCCTGATCAAAAGATCGGGATCCGGAAGTCCTGCCGTATCAAGGGATGACGATATCAGTGCTTCATCCACGGCGCTTTCTACGCCCTCTTCCTCTATCCTCTTTCTTAAGACCTCGTCAGACAGGAGTTTTCTCACAGCCCTTATTATCTCGTCTCTCCCGCCGTAATTTAATGCGATCGAAAAGGTAAGTCCGGGATTGCCGCATGTGGCGCCCTCTGTGATCTCAATCTCCTCCTGAAGTTCTTTCGGGAGTCCCGGCACGTCACCTATTATCCTGATCTTCATATGGTTTTCCACAGCGATCTTTCTGCAGCGGGCAAGATACTGCTTAAGAAGCTTCATCAGTGTTGAAACCTCATCCTCGGATCTCTTCCAGTTCTCTGTCGAAAAGGCATACATCGTAACATATTCAACGCCGAGCCTGTCACACTCCTTAACGCAGGGTTCCACCCTCTTTGCCCCGGCTGCATGACCATAGCTTCTCGGCATCCCCTTTTTCTTTGCCCAGCGCCCGTTCCCGTCAAGGATGATCGCGATATGGCGCGGTATCTTTCTTTCTTCTTCCATAATGATTATTCTCTCAAAAACATAAGGGGACACAAAGCTCTCTAAGCCTTGTGTCCCGACCAAAAAACCACTTCATAAAAAGATCATACAGTCATCACTTCATCAGTCTTTTTCTTCACCGCATCATCAGCCTTCTTGATAAAGCTGTCCGTGAGCTTCTGGACTTCGTCCTCAAGATCCTTGATCTCGTCCTCTGAAACATCTTCCTTTTCAAGCTTCTTCATGGCATCCACGGCATCACGCCTGATGTTCCTGATGGCGACCTTTGCTTCCTCACCCTTCTTCTTCACATCCTTCGCAAGATCCTTACGTCTCTCCTCGGTAAGCTCGGGAAATACCAGGCGAAGAGCCTTTCCGTCATTTGTCGGATTGATGCCTATGTCGGAGGACTGTATCTCCTTTTCAATGACCTTCAGCATCGAAGGCTCCCAGGGAGATATCTGTATCATCCTGGGCTCCGGAACATTGACATTTGCAACCTGCTGAATGGGAGTCGGTGTTCCGTAATAGTCTACCCGAAGATGATCAAGGATATGCGGATTCGCCCTCCCGGCGCGTATGGAATCAAGCTCGGAAAAGAGATTGTTCATGGTCTTTCCCATCTTTTCCTCAAAAGGCTTAAGTCTTTCGTCCATGATGATAACCCCCTTTTTGTTTCTAAGCAGTAACTACGGTCCCGTTGAAATCAGCTCCTGATGCAGCTTTCTGTATCTCACCCTTTTCAAAGAGAGAAAAAACATAAAGCGGCATATGGTGCTCCATACACATCACAGAGGCTGATAGATCAAGAACCTGAAGCTTCTTTTCAACGACTTCCCCGATAGATAGCCTGTCATAGCGCACCGCAGTGTCGTCAAGTTTCGGATCGGCGGAATAGACACCGTCTATCGTCTTTGCAAGAAGTATTCCGTCACACTCCGTCTCTATGGCGCGAAGTGAAGCCCCTGTATCCGTTGAAAAGTACGGATGCCCTGTTCCTCCGGCAAAAAACACCACCTTACCATCATTAAGTGCTTCGAGTGCCTTGTCCTTTGAGAAAAGCTCTGTAAAGGCTCCGACCAAAAAAGGTGTCATGATGATCGTGGAAAGTCCTACAGATCTCATGATCTCTGAAACATAGAGACAGTTCATGACTGTTGCAAGCATCCCGATCTGATCGGCCTTTGTCCTGTCTATCTTTTCAGAGGAGCGCCCCCTCCAGAAGTTTCCACCGCCTATCACGATAGAAAGCTGAATCCCTTCTTCAACGAGGGCCTTCACTTCCTTTGCCACCTCAAGAACGGCAGCTTCGTCGAAACCCGTTTTCTTTTCTCCGGCAAGAGCTTCGCCGGAAAGTTTCAGGAGAAATCTCTTCATATCAGGCAAATAC
This sequence comes from uncultured Lachnospiraceae bacterium, assembly GCA_947167155.1. Classification (GTDB taxonomy): domain Bacteria; phylum Bacillota; class Clostridia; order Lachnospirales; family Lachnospiraceae; genus RUG306. Next base: position 43,425 of record CAMVHB010000002.1, read on the forward strand.
GCTCTCTACATCCACATCTGCGTATTCCTGTGAGCAGAAGCCCTGGATAACAGCACCGTTGTTGATCTGTACGGAACGTGACTTGATATTTCCCATGACTACGGCAGATGTATCTACGACAACCGGTCCCTGAACATCTATATCGCCCTTTACAGCGCCTGCTATAACAGCACTCGTAGCCTTGATATTTCCTATGATGACAGAGCCTACGCCGATCTTTACGGTGCCCTGTGTGGAAACCTCGCCCTCGATCTTCGCCTGATCTGCAAAGAATTCCGAGGATGAGGAATTGCCCTTTATAGTTCCGGTAACGGTAAGCTTTCCGTTGCAGTTGACATTTCCGTTAATCAGACCCTCTACGCTGATCGAACCTGTTGATGTAAGGTCACCGGTGATCGTCATTCCGGCCGTGATCACAGCATTCTCGTCAGATACCTGATTTGCAGGTGAAGGTGCCTCTGCCGCAGGCTGATGAGCGTAGGCATCCTGTACAGGCTCCGTTGCAGGAGCAGCTGCACTTGCTTCGGTATTTGCGGGTTCAGCAGCTGAAGAAAGCCCTTCAAAATTGAATGTGTTGTTTTCCATGGTATCATTCTCCTTTTCTTCTGTTTCAGGCTTGATCTCTTTCATCTCATCAAGTGAGAAAGCGGGTGCCTCCTCTTCCTTCTTGCTTTCTTCTGTCTTGCCGGGATCTACCACATTCTCGGAATCCATTGAGAAGAATGACGGTTTGCTGACTTTCTCTTCTTCAGCAGGCTCAGCCTTCTTGTTTGAGTCAACCTTCTTTGAAACAGAAGCAAGGAGCCCGTCAAGCTTGTTCAATTCCTCTTCGACATCAATATCCTTGTCTGCATTGAGGGAAACATCCTTGCCTGTCTTGAACTCATCATCAGAGGATTTTCCTCCGGGGATGAGCTCATCCACAGCATCTGAAAAATCTTCCTTCAGATCCTTAAAAAAACCCATAATCCTTTTCCTCCTGTAATTTTATTCGCCTTCTTTAAGCTTGACGTGCTGTATCACCGTAGTGTCGCGGCTTATCGGAAGGATCAGGGCTCCTTTTTGCTGAAGAAGCTCTATCAATCTCGGCAGTGACTCGACCGTACGGCCCTTGTCCGCTGCTTCATGCATCAAGACAACGGACGTTTTGTATTTTACCACATCATTCATTACATTTTCAATGAGCTCCTCAACTGTATAATCAGATGAGGTCTCATCCCCGTTCGCCACATTCCAGTCGAAATAGGTGACATTCTTCTCATTGAGAAATCTGATGAGTTCAGACATATCTGTTGCTGAAACTGTATTTGAGCTCCCACCCGGAAATCTGTAATATTTCGGCTCTATCCCCGTCACATCATATACATATTTTCTGATCTTCTCAAAATCTGCGGCAAAGGCATCCTTTGATGCATAAAGCTCATTGTATTTGTGCGAGAAGGAATGAAGACCTATGGTATGCCCCTCATTTACTATCCTCTTCATTGCGATCCTCGAATCCTCATCGGTCTTTCCAACCACGAAGAAGGTTGCCTTCACTCCGTAATCATCAAGAATATCGAGTATCCTGTTTGTATAAGAGCTCGGTCCGTCATCAAAGGTAAGATAAACCTTGAGCGTATCCTTCTCCCCTGCGAGATTTGCCTCCGCGGTCTTTGTGTCGGCCACAAGGATATCACTTTCCGGAACAACAGTATCAATGACCGTCTTTCTTTGTGCTTTCACAGCCTCAAGCTTTGAAACCTTGTCCGAAAGATCATTGATCTGCTTCTGCATCGAGGCCGCGGAAAATGACAGAACAAAGAGCATAACTATCGAAACAAGGACATATATCACGATAAAGGCTATAATGCCGGTCTTTATCCTTTGAACTCTCTTCCTCTTCTCCCTCTTTCTTCTGAGAAGGATCTCCTGCTCGACTGAAGTTGTATTTGATGAAGCATCCATCGCTTTATCCTTTAAAAAACCGGACACCGGATCATTCGGTGCCCGGCGTACTTAAGTATTAAGCGCCAACTTACTGGATCTGCTTTGCAACCTCTTCCGCAAAGTTCTCCTGTTTCTTTTCAATTCCCTCGCCTGTCTCAAAGCGGACAAATTCAACTATCTTGACGTCTTTGCCGTTTGCCTTCGAAACGGCTTCAAGGTATTTTCCAACGGACTGCTTTCCGTCCTCAGCCTTTACATAAACCTGATCGAGAAGGCATACCTCCTTGAGCTCCTTGTTGAGACGACCCTTTACCATGCCTTCCTTGACATTCTGGGGCTTTGCAGCCTCCTTTGGATCATTTTCGATCTGAGCCATTATTATCTCTTTTTCATGATCAAGGAATTCCTGATCTACGTCAGCATCACTCACGTACTTGGGATTCATGGCTGCGATCTGCATAGCAACGTTCTTGAGCGCTTCCTTCACATCATCTGTGACATTTTCACATGCGGCGTGAACAAGCACAGCGATCTTTCCGCCGGCGTGGATATAGGAAACAACAGCTCCGTCGGAAGCTGTGATCTTTTTGAACCTTCTGATCGAAAGGTTCTCACTTATCACTGCTATCTCGTCTGTAAGAGCTTCCTTCACGGTCTTTGAAGTATCCTCAGGCCACTTGTCTTCAAGAAAAGCATCTATGTCAGTAGCTGAAGTCTTAAGTGCAGCATTCGCCACCTTTCCGACATAAGACCTGAAATCTGCATTGTTTGCCACAAAATCAGTCTCTGAATTGACTTCGACTACAGCTGCGCTGTCGCCTTCTATTGCTACATCGCAAAGTCCTTCAGCCGCTATTCTTCCGGCCTTCTTCTCTGCCTTTGCCTGTCCGTTCTTTCTCAGATATTCAACCGCAGCCTCCATATCACCGTCGGTCTCGGCAAGAGCCTTCTTGCACTCCATCATGCCGGCCCCGGTATCCTCACGGAGCTGCTTCACCATTGCTGCTGTTACTGCTGCCATTATTATTCCTCCTTGCCTTCTTCAGCTTCAGAACCTGCTTCCTCGGTGCCCTGCTTCGCCTCGATGACCGCGTCAGCCATCGCTCTTGTAAGAAGCTTCACAGCCCTTATGGCATCATCATTTCCGGGGATGATATAATCAAGCTCATCAGGATCCGCATTTGAATCTGCTATACCTACGATCGTAAGTCCGAGAGCACGCGCCTCTGAAACGCAGATATGCTCCTTCTTCGGATCGATCACAAATATGGCATCGGGGAGATGCTTCATCTCCTTGATTCCGCCGAGATTCCTCTGAAGCTTTTCTCTTTCCTTCTCAAGTTCAAGAACTTCCTTCTTCGGAAGTACATCATAGGTTCCGTCGGAAGCCATCTTTTCGATCTTCTTCAGTCTTCCGATACGGCTCTGGATAGTCTTGAAATTCGTAAGCATTCCGCCGAGCCATCTCTGATTTACATAATACATACCGCAGCGCTCTGCTTCCTCGGCTACGGTGTCCTGCGCCTGCTTCTTCGTTCCTACAAAGAGAACGGTTCCGCCCTGCTGAACAATATCAAATATCGCATTGTAGGCATCATCCACCATTCCTACCGTCTTCTGGAGATCGATAATGTGGATACCGTTTCTCTCCGTGAAGATGAATGGTGCCATCTTGGGGTTCCACCTTCTCGTCTGATGTCCGAAATGGACGCCGGCTTCGAGAAGCTGCTTCATTGAAAGTACGCTCATTTTTTACCTTCCTTTCGGTTGTTCATCCATGCCCTTCCTCTGCGAAAAAAGACCGCATAAGGCACCGTTTCTTCGCATCCAAAGCATGTGATTTTTTCTACATGCCGGGACCTTCCCGGCACAAAAGCCTATAGATAATAGCACAAGGAAAAAACCTGTGCAAGTTTCTTTTTCAGAGCCTTACAGGAATATCATTCTCCTTTAAATACCTCTTCAGTTCCATTATATCTATCTCTCCGAAATGAAATAATGAGGCGGCAAGGGCCGCATCAGCGCCCGCCTCTTCAAATACAGTAAGAAAATCTGAAAGCTTCCCGGCTCCTCCGGACGCGATCACGGGAATATTTACCGCATCTGTGACTGCCTTTGTGAGAGCAAGATCATAGCCGTTCTTCGTTCCGTCCCCGTCCATTGAAGTAAGGAGTATCTCTCCTGCGCCGAGAGACTCGGCCTTTTTAGCCCATTCAACGGCGTCAAGTCCTGTATCCACGCGTCCTCCGTATTTGAACACATGAAAGGTACCGTCATTAAAAGCCTTCGCGTCAATAGCCACCGTCACACACTGGCTTCCGAACTTGTATGAAGCTTCTCTGATAAGAGAAGGATTTTCTATGGCAGCGGAATTCACGGAGACCTTGTCAGCGCCCTCTCGAAGAATAGCCCGAAAGTCCTCTACAGTCCTTATTCCTCCGCCTACCGTAAATGGGATGAAAAGCTGTGAAGCAACTCTTGACGCAAGTTCAACTACCGTATCTCGCCCGTCAGATGAGGCTGTGATATCAAGAAATACAACCTCATCCGCTCCCGCCTTGTCGTATTCACGCGCGACTGAGACGGGATCTCCGGCATCAATCAGATCTACAAAATTAACTCCCTTTACAACCCTGCCATCTTTCACGTCAAGGCAGGGTATTATCCTTTTCGTGTACATATTGTTTTCTCACTTTTGGGAAAGAAAATTTGAAAGAACCAAAAGTCCCGTTTCACCGCTCTTTTCGGGATGAAACTGACACGCAAAGAAATTTTTGTCCTCTATTGCGGCATGGGTCCTTGTCCCGCCGTAATCCATTACCGCCCGGACCTTTTTTTCATCATCCATCGAAAGATAATATGAATGTACGAAATAAAAAAACGGTTCGCCCTTGATGCCGGAAAAAAGCCTGCCGGAATTGACAAGAGAGCAGGAATTCCAGCCGATATCGGGAACCTTCAGTCCCTCTGATTCCTTGAGCCTTTTTACATGGCCTTTCAATATTGAAAGTCCTTTTACACCGGGGCTTTCCTCACTGTCTTCAAAGAGGATCTGAAGTCCGAGACAGATTCCGAGGAACGGATTTCCCTGTGTACGGAGTTTCATTATGATATCTTTAAGTCCATAGGAGACAAGATGCTCCATCGCATCCGCAAAGGAACCAACACCGGGAAGAATGACATGGGAAGAAGATAATATCTCACTCTCCTTCCTCGTGACGAAGGCTTTGAAGCCCAGATATTCAAGCGCCTTTACTACGCTTTTGATATTTCCCGCGTCATAGTCAATGACCGCTACCTGCTTTGATGTAGGTTCCACCTTTTACTGTTCGACCTCCTTATCAAATGGATCCTCAACAAGCTTCAACTCTCTTAATTTCCTGTTGATCCTGATGGAATATTCCACCCTGCTCTTTGAATTGTAGATATTGTGAGCTTCCTCTTTTGACAGAGTGAACTGATCCTTCAGCTGATCCTCTATCCTCTTGCCAAAGGAATCATAGACATCTGAGATCGAAAGCTCTGCAGCATACTCCCTGTTCTTTTCATAACTCTCAATCCCCATTATCAATGAATCAAGTGCCATATCGTACTTCTTGTATTTCATCGATACTTCATACTGCTTCAGACGAAGATCAAGCGTCCCGAGTATGCGTGACCTGTCAAGATAGAGAACATCATCTCCTTTCAGATCCAGACCCGAGAACTTCGTATAAGCGTCATTGTACTCGCCCTTGTTGTATGCCGCCTCTGCGGCAGAAAACAGAAGTTTTGAGGATATTGTCTTTGAAAGGACCGTTACCAAAACAGCCACTGATATCCCGAATATTGCAAATACGATTATCGCCTTCATGGGAATGACAGGAGACGTGTCAGCTGCCTTTTCAGCTTCCTTTGCCGCTTTTTTCGCAGCCTTCTTTTCTGCAGCCTGTTTCTTCTTTTCAGCCTTATTGTCGGATTTTTCGCCGCCTTCGCCTTCTTCTTCCCCGCCTTTTCCTTTCTTGCCTTTTTTCTTCTTTTCCTTCTTGCCTTTTTTCCCGTCCTCTTCTTCCTTCGGCTCTTCCGAAACCTCAGGTGGTGCGGACTCGGGAAGCTCGCCGAATTCGGCAAGAAGACTGTCCGTCTCACTGGAAAGCTCTGCGGCGGAAGGATTGATGGGGTTGATGTTCACAGGCTCTGATGAGACAGCTTCTGAGGAAACCTCATCTTTGGCTCCGTCCTCGCCCTTCTTTTTCTTCTTGAAAAGTCCCATAAGCTTTCCAAGGAAGCCGCCCTTTTTCTTTCCTTCCCCGTCCTCATCTGAAACAGAGGCATCCGGAAGAATTCCATCACCGCCCGGCGAAACGCTTGATGCCTTCTGCTCATATTCCTGAGCAGCCTCGGGAAGTGCTTCCTGATTCGCATCGGCCGCAAGAAGATCACCTATATCCGAAAACTCACCGTCGTTACCAAGGATATTAAGAAGGTCCTGATCTGCGCCTTCCTCGTCCATAAGGGATACCTCCTTCGCGGAGGTGTCGCCATCGGGAAACAGATTCTCGAGTTCAGAAGCCGCCGAAAGTGCGCTTTCATCCGGCGCGCCAAAAGCATCTTCTCCGGTGGAGAGGTCAGGCTCTGAATTAAAACTATCTACAGAAGGGACTTCAGAAGAAGGGGCATCGGAAGATTGATCCCCAAAGATATCCAGATTTGAAACGAAGCCAAAGTCGTCGTTGCTGTCACCCTGTGGTACTGGCTGCGAACTGTCAACCTGCGGCGCCGACATGGCACCGGGATCCGGAGGGACAAGTGCACCCTCCTCGACCTGCTTCTTTGCGTTCTTTACGATCTCGTCTATATTTGAAAGAAGCTGCTCATCGGGTTTCGGGTCAGTGGAAATATCAGGAAAGTGCTCTTCCTGTGAAGGTGACATTTCAAGATTGAAATTTTCCTGATCATTGTTGCTGACAGGTGCAACCGTTTTGTCAGGCTTTTTTTCATCATCAAGGAATGCGGAAAGCTCTGCTTCGGAGCTGTTCCCGGATAGTTCCTCATCCTCAAGTTCCGCCTCAAAGTCTCTGATGAAGTCATCGGCGGTGCCGTCACTTAAGGTTTTTTCAAAGTCAGAAAGAAAACCGGACTCCGAAAAGGCCTGCCTTAGGTTTTTCCTGTCAACTGCAGCCGGCCGATAGTCAGAAAGCCCGGTTTCTTTTAAGAAATCGTCATCTGGGCTAAGTCTCGTGCTGTCCTGATACTTCTTTCTGAGGTCCGACTCCTCGCGAGACTTTTGCTCTTCTATGTCAGATTTTTTTTGTGTGATCGAACTTAAGAGTCCGTCAAGATAATCTTCTTCGTTGGTCAAAGCCATCCTCCGGATGTCTTATCGCTTTTCGTACTTGTCTACCAGCGTATCGACCGCATCAACAAGTTTTCCGATCTCGGGCTTCGTAAGCTGGGCATCCGCTCCGACCGACTCACCCTTTCTCCTGATGTCATCATTGATGAGCGATGAAAAGATAATAACGGGTATGGGCTTCATCTTTTCGGACTCCTTAACAAGCTTCGTAAGTCTGTGTCCGTCCATCTGAGGCATCTCTATATCCGTGATGATGCAGTGAACATCGTTCTGAACCTTTCCCGCGGCATCCTCCTCGCAAAGGAAATCCCAGGCTTCTTTTCCGTTTGGGAAAATATGAAGGTTCGTATAACCGGCCTTCTTCAGGCAGTCCACGATAAGCTTTGAAAGAAGCGGTGAATCCTCCGCAATGACGAGGGGCGAAAGCGAACGGTCCTTTTCCTCGTCCTTTACGTAGCCATCCATATCCGAAACCTTGAGCCCCGTTTCGGGATTGATGTTTGAAACGATCTTCTCAAAGTCAAGGATGACAACGAGATGCTGGTCAAACTTGATCACGCCGGTCGAAACACCGGAATCCTCTGCGCTGATGGTAGAATCCGGAGTATTGATCTCTTCCCATGAAACCCTGTGAATTCCAAGAACCTCATCAACATGAAAAGCCGTGTTCAGATTGTTGAAATTCGTAATGAAGAAAAGACCCTTACCTTCAGGAAGGTCTTCGTAACCAAGGCATTTCCTCAGGTTGATAACGGAAATGATGGTATCCCTCGGCATGAAGATTCCTTCTACAAAAGGATGCGAATTCGGAACGGGAGTGACATGCTGATATGTCAGTATCTCCCTGATCTTTGCGACATTGATCCCGTAGAAATTGTCGGCAACCCGAAACTCCAGTATCTCCAGCTCGTTAGTACCGGTCTCAAGTAAGATGTTTGTGTCCATTCAATAAGCCTCCCCCTGAAAGAAATTTTACTCCGTGATCCTGAATATATTCCCATCCTGCATCGCCTTCAGCGTGAAAGATGAGGTGTTTTGAAGCACACTGTTTTCGAAGGGGAACAAAAGAAGGAAATCCTTTGTCCCGCCTGCGGGTATATTCCCTGCCCAGGTATTAAGGTCATTTGGCAGGAAACCGTTTCCGCTTGACATGACAGCCTTGTCACCTATTGTACAGCTGTACTTAAGTCCCTTTGCGGAGAGATCAAGATCCTTTCCCGCAGCGCCCGCGTTCACGGCTGTAACAGTAACCATAAAATAACCCTTCCCGTTCCCGGGATAAAGATCAAGAACACCTTCAACGGTATAATGATCTATGACCTCAGTCTTTGAAACGGAAAACCTCAGCGAATCCTCAGCCATCAGTTCCGAAAGAGTGATCTCCTTTGAGGCAGTCTCCGGAGGATTCAAAGTGGAAGATCCGCCCTCACCGGAATTTCCGCCGGAGGATCCGCCCTGCCCATCGCCGCCGGATCCGTCACCGCTTGAGTCGGAACCGGAATTCTTGTTCCCGCCGTTCTTCTCGGCCTCCTCAATGGCTTTTCGCTCCTCTTCCCGTCTCTTTCGCTCTTCCTCTCTCGCTTTTTCAGCCTCATCATATTTCTGTTCTGTCTCGTTTGTAACAAAACAGACGCCTTCTGTCTGCTTGATATTGTATTTTGAGACCGCGGCTGCCGCGTAGAGCGCAATGTCCTTCTCTTCCTCTGCCGTAAGCGGCGTCATCATCGTACAGCCTGTCAGCAAAAGGGCAAGCGATATAGACAGTATAAGGCTTAGGACTCTTTTTTTCATAAGAGTTACTTTATCATTCTTAAGTTCAATATTCAACTGTTTTTCAGAAGTCAAGGTCAAAGTAGAACTCGACTCCGTCGGAAAGATTATGAACTCCGCACCCTGCTCCAAGCTTTTCGGACAGCGTCTTTACAAGCGAAAGCCCGATTCCTGAGCCGCCGTATTCTCTGGATCGTGCCTTGTCGACCTTGTAAAATTTTTCAAAGAGATGCGGGAGCGCCTCTTTGGGGATATTGTCCCCGGTATTCTTCACTGAAATGCGTGCCTTCTTCGCTTCTGTCCTGCTCAGACTGATCGTTATTATCTTTTCATCGCCCTTCACATAGTGAAGCGCATTTGAAAAATAATTTTCTATCATCTGCCCGGTATGAAACTCATCGGAGATCACGTAAAACGGCTTTTCTCCATCAAATACAACCCTTATCCCGCCGTCCGAGAGAGGCTTTTTGTTCTTCTCTATGATCGAATTGATAACCGGAACAATATCAAAGCGTTCTATGATGAACTCTCCCTTTCCTTCCTCAAGTCTGTCAAGGGAAAGAAGCTCGTTTACAAGCCTGTTCATCTTTCCTGCTTCGTCCTGTATGACATCGGAATAGAATTTCCAGTCCTCGGGATCATCGGATATACCGTCGGAAAGTCCCTCCGCATAGCCCTGGATCAGCGCGATCGGTGTCTTCAGCTCATGTGAGACCGCAGAAAGAAACTCCCTCCTTTTTTTGTCCGTCTCACTCAGCTTCTCCACGTCATTTTGAAGATCAAGGTTCGCCTTCTTCAATTCAAGTATCGCATCCTCGAGTTTCTCCGACATAAGGTTCATATTGTCACCGAGAATATCGATCTCATTTGGTATATCCCGGGAAACATATCTTGCATCAAAATCAAGGGAAGCCATCTGCTTTGAGAGGTTGGAAAGCTCCATGATGGGCTTTGTAAGTCTTCGTCCGAGCAAATATGCAAATATCAGCCCGATGAAGATCGAAATGATACCTGTTATGAAAACAAGCCTGTTTGCGACCCCGGCAGAGGTCTCAATTGGTTCGATGCCTGACTGCATGAAAAGAATATTGCCGTCGAAAAGCGTCCCCCACAGCACCAGAAAATCAGATCCCATCTCTTTGTCATGGAACTGCTCTATGGAGCAATTGTCTTCGGAATAAAGGATGTGTTTCTTTTCCTCTCCCTTCCCGGAGAAGAGCATTGAGTACATCCTCTTCATCATCCTTGAAAGAAGCTGTCCACCCTCGCTCTGAGTCGTAATGAGTACGCCTCCGTTTGGAGATGAGACTATGATGTCCACATTATAACGCAGTGATACCTCTTCAAGACTATAGGCAAAATCCGCATCATATGAGTATTCGCCTGTCCCCGCATTATAGATCGAATTGAAGGCCGAAAGCATGCCGTTCATCCTCTCCTTCAGGTAAACCCTCTTCAGAAAAACATTATTCATGAAAAAGCTCGCTGCTATGGAAACAAAGCAGACAAAGACGATCACGAGGACGATCTGCGTTCGTATTGAGGTTATCTTATTTTTCAGATTTTCCTTCATTGGACGATAATGCTCTTATTGTGAAGAACCGAATTTGTAGCCTACTCCCCAGATCGTCTTTATGAGATCCCCCTTGTCAAGAAGCTTGCTCCGGAGCTTTTTCACATGTGTATCTATAGTACGGGCATCCCCGTAATAATCATAATCCCAGACACTGTTCAATATCTTCTCCCTTGAAAGCGCGATCCCGGGATTCTTCATGAAATACTTAAGAAGGTCGTATTCCCTTACGGAAAGTTCTACGCTCTTCCCGTCAACCGTCACCTCATGCGCATTTTCGTCAATCCTGATCCCGTCACGCTCTATGATCGAAGTCTCTTCACCAAGACTCCTTCGAAGAACAGCCTCTACCCGTGCCACCAGAACCTTCGGGCTGAATGGCTTTAAGACATATTCATCGGCTCCGAGAGAGTAGCCATTCAGCTCATCCTCCTCCTCACTCTTTGCGGTGAGCATGATGATGGGAACCTTTGAGCTTTCCCTTATTTCCTTAAGGACCTCCCAGCCGTCAAGATTCGGCATCATCACATCAAGGATAATGAGAGAAATATCCTTTGTTTTGTAGAAGATTTCCAGGGCCTCTTCCCCGTCAGACGCTTCTATTACTTCATAGCCGCTACGGCGAAGATAATCCTTTATGAGCTTCCTTATCCTGCTCTCATCATCTACGACCAGTATCTTCTTTTCATTCATTTCTCACTCCGCTGAAACACCGCTTTGATTTTTCATTTCGCGCTCCATGAGTTCCTTTTCCCGAAGGTCAAGGGCTGCTTCCCTCTCTTTCAGTTCCTCATCCCACGAGGCATATTCGTTGTTGAGCCTTGTCCTGTAATTCACGATCGTGGGAAGATCCGAGGAAAGTGTGATGAAGAACATTACGCCTATCGTTGCAAGCAATATAAAGACAAAAGCTATAGCCCCGTGAAAGCGCTTTCTGTACTTTCCGGCCTCTGTCTTTTCGTTGAATGGATACGCTTCCTTCTTCCGGTCTTCCTTTACGATCTTTTCCTTTTTCTTATTTGAAGGCTCATCCTGTGGCTGAAGGCTGCTCATGCCCTTCGATGGGCTTTCCTTCAGTGAAACCGTGACAGGCATTATCTGATCATTCGGAATGCTCTCGTCCTTTTTGAGTCTTAGTTCAATGTCCCTTAAAAAGGAAAGACCAACCACGGTAGAAAAGAGCTTTTGGGAAACAGCCTGCTGGTAAAGTCTGACAGCCTGCTTATTGTCCAAAAGATCAACCTGTTTCGAAAGGTAAGCTATGGCCAGCTTTTCCTTATGAGCCTCTTCGTAAAGCTCGTCCGTTTCAAAATAGAAACCATCGATCGTTCTATCGTTTTTCGGCATGAAGATCCCCTTATTTGTAAAAAAGGCGTGCCTGCAGGATCCCCCGCAGAAGCACGCCTTCACAAACTACAATCTCTTAAACAGGGTAGGAAGCGTTTTCCTTGTCATAATGTGCAGGATCAACCCCTGTCTCCTGCGCCCTTCTGTATTTGAAGAATTCAGTCGCAACCTGCGGGAACAAAGCATAGGAAAGCGTATCCTCGGGCTGTTCCTTCCACTCCGCCACAGCTTTTTCCATTTCAGGAAGCTGCGGTTCAAGGAGATCTGCAGGTCTGCAGGTGATGGCATTCTTTTTGTCATCGCCGAGTACCTTGTCTACAACCTCAGGGTTAAAGGGCTTTACGGTCTTTCCGTATTTTCCGAGCAGGATATCCTTTGTCTCCTGAGTAGCAACCTTGTACCTCTCGCCCATCAATACATTGAAGACCGCCTGGGTACCGACTATCTGTGAAGAAGGAGTAACGAGCGGCGGCTCACCAAGATCCTTTCTAACCCTCGGAACCTCTTCAAGAACCTCCTCGAGCTTGTCAAGCTTGTGCTGCTCTGTAAGCTGATTTACGAGATTTGAAAGCATTCCGCCCGGTACCTGATAGAGGAGAGTCTTGATATTGACACCCATGACCTTTGTAGACATGAGGCCGTTCTTGATATACTTTTCACGGATAGGTCTGAAATAATCAGCTATCTGTGCGAGCAGCGTCTGGTCAAGTCCCGTGTCATATTCCGTTCCCTTGAAGGCTTCGACCATGACCTCGGTAGCGGCTTGTGATGTTCCCATTGCAAAGGGCGACATTGCCGTATCGATGATATCGCAGCCTGCCTCAACTGCCTTCATGAGAGTCATTGAGCATACGCCCGAAGTATAATGGTTGTGAAGCTCTATCGGAAGCTTTGTCGACTTCTTCAATGCGCCCACAAGCTCGGAGGCAGCCTTTGGAACAAGGAGCCCCGACATATCCTTGATGCAGATGGAGTCTGCACCGAGAGACTCTATCTCCTTCGCAAGAGACGACCAGTATTCAAGCGTATAAGCATCTCCCAGTGTGTAGGAAAGAGCTATCTGCGCATGACCGCCCTCTTTCTTTGTAGCCTTTACCGCAGTCTCAAGATTTCGAAGGTCATTAAGACAGTCAAATATCCTTATGACATCGATACCATTTGCGATGGACTTCTGTACGAAGTATTCCACAACATCATCAGCATAAGGCTTGTAGCCGAGGATATTCTGTCCTCTGAAGAGCATCTGAAGCTTCGTATTCTTGAAGCCCTCTTTCAGCTTTCTCAGACGAACCCAGGGATCCTCCTTCAGGAAACGAAGGCAGGCGTCAAAGGTCGCTCCGCCCCAGCACTCAACGGCGTTGTAGCCTACCTTGTCCATCTTGTCGATGATGGGAAGCATCTCCTCTGTGGTCATCCTCGTTGCGATCAGTGACTGATGCGCATCACGAAGGACTGTTTCTGTGATTTTTACACCCATTTGGTTTCTCCTCTTAATTATTTACGAATTTTTTTATCCAACTAAGCACTCAGACTCCGAATATAGCCATGAACACACCGGCTGCGACGGCAGTTCCGATAACGCCCGCGACGTTCGGTCCCATAGCATGCATGAGGAGGAAGTTCGTGGGATCCGCCTCTGCGCCGACCTTCTGTGAAACACGGGCCGCCATAGGCACGGCGGAAACTCCGGCGGAACCGATAAGAGGATTGATCTTCCCCTTGGTGAGGTGGCAGAGGAGCTTTCCGAGAAGCACGCCGCCCGCGGTTCCGAATACAAAGGCTATGAGTCCGAGAGCTACGATCTTCAATGTGCTCACATTCAGGAAAGCCTCGGCCGAGGTCGAAGCGCCGACTGAAGTTCCGAGAAGAATAACGACGATATACATGAGGGCGTTTGAGGAAGTCTCCTGCAGCTGCCTGACGACGCCGCTCTCCCTGAAGAGATTACCAAGCATCAGCATACCTACGAGAGGAGCCGTTGTCGGAAGGATCAAACAAACGACGATCGTTACAACGATAGGGAAGAGTATCTTCTCGAGCTTTGACACGGGACGAAGGTTTGCCATCTTGATGGCACGCTCTTCCTTCGTTGTGAAAAGCTTCATGATCGGAGGCTGGATAATGGGAACCAGTGACATATAAGAATATGCAGCCACCGCGATGGGTCCCATCAGAGACGACTGTCCCAGCTTTCCGGCCAGGAAGATAGATGTAGGTCCGTCAGCGCCGCCTATGATAGATACTGCTGCTGCGGCCTCGTCATTGAAGCCGAAAAGGATCGCAAGAAGGTATGCAAGGAAAATACCAAGCTGCGCCGCCGCTCCCATGAGGAAGCTTATAGGGTTTGCGATCAACGGTCCAAAGTCCGTCATTGCTCCTACTCCAAGGAAGATGAGTGAAGGAAGGATCGACCACTCATCAAGCTGGAAGAAGTAATAGAGAAGACCGCCTGTCCCTCCGTTCTCTGCAGGAGAGGCAATAATAGCGGGATAGATATTTACAAGAAGCATTCCGAATGCTATCGGTACCAGAAGCAGCGGCTCATAACCCTTCTTGATCGCAAGATAGAGAAATACAAGGGCTATTCCGATCATAATGTAGTTTCCGACCGTAAGATTCGCAAACGCTGTCTGGTGGAATAGATTTTCCAGAGTTTCAGCTACGTAATTCACTTTTCTTACTCCTTTAGAACCCTGCTTCTCAATCCATTGTAGCCAGAAGCTCGCCGGCTTCTACTGACTTTCCTTCGGTAACGTCAATAGAACGAACGGTTCCGTCCTGGGGAGCAACAACCGGTGTCTCCATCTTCATGACCTCAAGAACGAGAACCGTATCGCCCTTCTTTACCGCATCTCCGGGCTTAGTCTCGATCTTGAAGACCTTTCCGCTTGCGCCGGCTTCGATCTTTACAGATCCTGCGCCGCCTGCGGGGGCAGCAGCCTTCGGTGCGGGAGCAGCTGCCTTCGGAACTGAGGCAACAGCTGATACGCCGCTTCCTCCCTTGTCTTCAACTGTAACATCATATGCCGTTCCGTTTACGGTAACAGTATAATTCTTCATCTTCATTCTCCTTTATCTTAAATCTTAAAATTAATATCTTCTTACTACAGAACGGACAACCAGTGAATCCGTGGGGATGCCCTCTTCTGAGGCCGCGCATATCGCTGCTGCTATGGCAGCGGCTATCTCTTCATCATTTCCGGCACTCGAACTTGAAACTCCATTGGTTTCACCGACCGCAGGTACCAAATGCTCTGAAGTACTCCTGCTGTTTTCAAGTGCCTTCTTCTTTTCCTCGCTCCTCTTCTGAGCCATATTTATGAGCTTGAAGGAAGAGATGAGAAGTGATATGAGCACCAGCACCGCAAAGACTATGCAAAGACCGATAATGGTATTCAACCCTGCCTTACCCATGGTCTCACCGAGCGAATAGACCGGATTGATGTTGATGCTTGAGATCTGCATGTTGTAGGTCTTGTATGTGGTGAGAAGCTTCGCGTCCCTGTTTGTGAATGCCATTGTAAGGGTCGTGGTCAGGGATTTTCCGGTCTTGTCAATGGAAAAGTCTGAGAATCCCAGAAATTCGCCAAGTTCAGGCGAAGCCTTTGCCCAATCACCGATCATCACAGAAAATATCTTGAATTGATCCGCTTCTACTCCGGATGTGACCTGGGACTGCTTTAAATACTGTTCGGAAAGCTGTGACGCCTGATCGCCGGGTACCGCAAGTACTGTCTGAGCAAGCCTTTCAGCTTCATCTTGAAGATCTGCGGCAGTGTAATCACCGTATTGATCCTCCTGTCCCTTGGCGCCGCATGCGCAGAATGAAAATACCATTACGAGGGAAAGAAGCGTGATTATTATCTTTTTCATTTTTCCTCCCGCTTAATATTCTTCCTTTGTCGCAAGCATATCAAATGCAGCGATCAGGTACTTCCTTGTGTCGGCAAAATCAAGTATCCTGTCAACGAAACCGTGACGCGCTGCATTTACAGCTCCGCACTGCTTTTCGGAAAATTCCTTTCCGGCAGCAGAAGCATCGGTTCCAAGTTCTTCCGCCACAAGGGCTCCCGCCTTTGAAGGATCCATGGAAGCTATGTCCGTATCCTCATAAGCATATACCACATCCGCCCCCGTGCTCTTTGCACTGAGGAAAAGATAGCCTGTCCCGTAAGCCTTGTTGAGAAGGACCGTAACCTTCGGAACAGCTGACTCAGCAAATGCATAGGAAAGTGATGCAAGAGCTCCCGGAAGATCTCTTTCGCTTTCCTCGGTCCTTTTAAAGCCGTCACAATTGACGAGCGAAAGAACAGGAATTCCAAAGCTGTCGCAGAAGTTCACGAAATCTGCAAGCTTTTCCGCTCCCCTTGCACAAAGAGGATAATTTCCGTCCGGATCGGCGGAATTTCCGGCAACACCAACCGTCTGTCCGCCAAGCTTGATAAAGCCTGTCACTGCGGAAGGAGCAAAACCGCCCTTTGTCTCCACGAACACATTCCTGTCGGCGATCTCTGTGGCATAAGCCCTGATATCACTCCTCTTTTCGGATATGCCTGCCGCCGCACGGTTGAGGTCGTCCTCAGGATCATCCATCCTTCCGCCCTCACGGTCGCAGCCGGGTATCATTGAAAAGAGCTGCCGAAGTGACGAAGCTATCTCTTGAAGAGAGCCTGTTCCGTCAACCACTCCTGTATTTTTGTACTGGTAATCGGGAGCTGAAAGATCGTTCTTTGCCGCGGAATTTCCGGGGATCGAGTCGGGAGAATTTACAAAAAGGGATGCCCCTTCTGCCATAAAGCAGAAATCTGAAAGTGAAGCGATAGCGGAAGCTCCGCCGCCTGCCTTTCCGCAGATCACAGTATAGAATACGCTCCTGCCCTTGATGTCAGTTATCTTTTTGATGATGCTTCCGACTGCCTCGATCGAGTCAAGAGACTCGGAAAGCCTGATGCCCGATGAATCAAGAATGCCTACGACGGGAGCGCCTACCTTCAAGGCTGTGTCAAAAAGATCTCTGATCTTTTTTGCGTGCATCTCTCCGATGCTTCCCTTCATTACCGAAGGGTCCTGCGCAAACACGAAGCAAAGCTCTCCATTGATGAGCCCGTGCCCCGTGATGACACCATCGTTGTTCCCGGAGCCTTCATTCAAAAGAGCATTGAAATCCGTGTTTCTCCTTGTGACAAGAGAAAAAAGCTCGACGAAGCTGTTTTCATCAAGGATGCTCTCGATCCTTGAAAGCGCCGGGCTCTTTGAAACTCCTTCCATTTTCATTTCCTCCATCTTGTAATTAATATATAACTTCAGACAGTGATGATATCATCATTGTCCTTGTTTACCGCTCCAGCCTCTTCCTCGGCTTCCTTCCGGTACTTCTCGAGAAGATCCTCCGGGGGCTCGGGGAGATCCTTGATATCCGAAACGCCAAACGAACGGAGAAATTCCTCCGTCGTTCCAAAAAGCATCGGTCTTCCGGGTGCATCAAGCCTTCCAACCTCGCAGACCAAGTCATATTCCACCAGCTTGTTCACGGCATGCTCGCTCGAAACTCCCCTGACCCTCTCGATCTCAGCCTTTGTCACCGGCTGCTTGTAGGCAATGACGGAAAGCGTCTCGAGAAGCGTATCCGTAAGCACCCTCTTCTTCGGCTCCTTCGCTATCCTGATGAGATAAGGATAGATCTCCGCCGAAGAGGACATCTGATATGAATCGTCAAGCTTTGTGATCCTTATTCCCCGGCGGTTGCTCTCATACTCCGCAGCAAGGACCGAAAGAAGACCTTCGGCTTCTTCCTTTGAGATCTCGAGAGCCGAGGCTATCGTACTTGAGGATACTGAATTTCCCATAACGAACAGTATTCCTTCGACCGCTGATTTTAATTCTTCTCTATCCATTATTTTTCCCGATCAGGCGGCAGACAAACGTGATTCTATCATAATATCCGAAAAAATGCTCTCTTGTTTTGTAAATATTTCTCCGGATTTGATAAGTTCAAGCACAGCAAGGAAAGTAACTATGATCTCCGTCTTTGTGGACTGCTCCATCAGAAGCTCTCTGAAGGAGAAACTCCTGTGTTTCAAAAGATAAGCCGAAACAAAGGCTATCTTTTCGTCTACCGTGACCTCCTCCTTCTTGATCCTGCCAAAGGAACTCCTCACGGGATCGACTCTCTTGTCAGCCCTCTTTAAGACCTCTTCGAATATCTCATTGAGCTTCGCAAGAGAAAGCCCCTTAACAAGCTCTCCGACATCTACCGGCTCCTCATAGGAAAGGATCTCCTCGGGTATCGAAGGCTTCCTGAAGCATACACAGCCCGCCTCTTCATTCATCTGGCGAAGCTTTTCGGATACATTCTTCACGATCCTGTATTCAATGAGCTTTCTGACAAGCTCCTCTCTCGGATCTTCCTCCTCGCCCGTAACGGTCTCCTCCTTCGGTAGCAGCATGCGGGCCTTTATGGAAAGTAATGTCGAGGCCATAACGAGGAATTCACTCATTATATCAAGATCCCGCCTCTTCATCTCCTCGATGACATTCATATATTGCTCGGTGATCTCGGCAATAGGGATATCATAGATGCTTACTTTGTTCTTCTCAATAAGGTGAAGCAGCAGATCCAGCGGACCTGAAAAAACCGGAAGCTTGAATTCTATATCCATTCCCATTACGATCCCCTCCCCGGGAAACCATCGTTAAATAACACTCAAAGCCTGTCTACCAAGAAGCCACACAGCATTATATACAATATGATGTAAAATGGCAAGGAATGAAATACAAAATCTAGTGTGTCAGCAGGAAGTCCTAAAACTCGCTCTTCCTTTCCCGGCACATCAGCGCATATACGGCATCCCTGCAGGGAAGACCGTCAAAGAGCACCTTGTTCACGGCTTCCATTATTGGCAGGGTGACACTATATTTCTTCCCGAGGGCAAGGGCGGCTTTTGCTGAATAAACCCCTTCGACAACCATCTTTACTTCCTTTGTCGCCTCCTCCATAGTCTTTCCCTGACCAATGAGAATGCCCGCTCTCCTGTTTCTTGAATGCATGGAGTCGCAGGTCACGATAAGGTCTCCTATACCGGTAAGTCCGGAAAGCGTTGAAGGGTCCGCTCCGCAGGCTACAGCAAGGGCGCTCATCTCATGGACGCCTCTGGTGATAAGCGCCGCCTTTGCGTTGTCCCCGTAGCCGAGTCCGTCAGACATACCGGCAGCAAGTGCTATCACGTTTTTGAGAGAGCCACCGAGTTCTATCCCCTTCACGTCTGAGCTTTCATAAACACGAAACTCCGGATTCATGAAGGTCTCCTGGATGAAGAGCGCAAGGGACTTGTCTTTTGAGCCCGCGACGACAACGGTGGGAAGGGATTTGATCACCTCCTCAGCATGTGAAGGACCGGAAAGCACTGCGGTTCTTGCATCCTTGATCACATCCTCTATTATCTCTGTCTGAACGAAGAGACTACTCTCCTCTATCCCCTTTGAAACAACGACTATGGGCTGAGAGGGCTTTACGATGTTCCTGATCCTTTTTGCAGTCTCACGGGTAGCGGTTGAAGGAACAGCCATTACAATAAGCTCGGCATCTTTCAAAGCCTCAGAGATATCAGAGGTAATAACGAGCTCCTTTGGTATCAAAGAGCCCGGAAGCGAAGGATGGACTCTTTCATCTCGAAGCTTTTTTGCTTCCTCCTCCATAAAGGACCAGAGGATTACATCATGACCATTTTTTAAGAGCAGGACCGAAAGCGCCGTTCCCCAGGTTCCTGAACCCAGGACTCCTATCTTTGACATTATTTTTCCTCCTTCTCTGCCGCTGAATTTTCCTCATCTGAAACAGGCTTTGAATGGAATGAAAGCTTGTTCTCGGTATGTGTGATGAG
This sequence comes from uncultured Lachnospiraceae bacterium, assembly GCA_947167155.1. GTDB lineage: Bacteria > Bacillota > Clostridia > Lachnospirales > Lachnospiraceae > RUG306. The sequence goes on from CAMVHB010000002.1 coordinate 63,259, forward strand.
CCTTTTGATATTTGACCTGTGCTTGATCAAAGCTATAGTTCCTGTTATGACGCCGAAGGCCATGGCTTCATATATCTCCGTTCCCTGATAAGGGAGAAAGGAAGGGAGAAAGACTGCAAAACAAATGCATTGCGCTATCAGTGCAAGCGCCGCAAGTACTGACCCGAGCGACACATATCTTGTGAGAAGAACTGCGATCAGGAATACAAGAACACATATCAGGATAGTTTTGGGAAAAGCGACCATCATAAGCCCAAGCGCCGTGGCTATGCCCTTTCCGCCAAGGAACTTGAGATATACGGGAAAGATATGGCCGATAACTGCGCCAAAGCCCGCATATGCCATAAAAAGCCGTATTGACGCAAAGTCCAAAGCGCCCTGAATATTTGAAAAGATAAGGAAAGCCAGCGCTGCTGCGATCACTGCCTTTAATACATCAAAGACAAGGGTGATAAAACCTGCCGCAGGCCCGAGCACGCGTAGTGAATTCGTCGCGCCTATATTCCCGCTCCCGTGGGTCTTCAGATCCACCTTTCGTATCCTCCCCATTATGTAGCCGAGGGAAATGTTTCCTATCGCATACCCCAGCACAAAAGAAAGAAGCCTGTATCCGACTGCCAAGATCAATCCTCCTCGCCGCTCTTTACCCTGATAATGAAGTTGAGCGGCACTCCTTCAAACTCAAAGGCCTCACGCAGCCTGTTTTCAATGTATCTCGTATATGAGAAGTGCATAAGCTTCCTGTCATTTACAAAGATGACGAAAGTAGGCGGATTCACGGAGACCTCTGTCATATAAAAGATCTTCAGCCTCTTCCCTTTGTCTGACGGAGGCTGCTGCATCGCTACTGCTTCGGACAGTACCTCGTTCAGGACTCCCGTCGCAATACGTCTGTTCATATTCTCATATATCATGTCTATCTTCTGAAAGACCCGATCGACCCTCTGTCCGGTCTTTGCCGAGATGAAGATAATGTCGGCATAGGGGATGAAGGACAGTGTCCTCCTGACCTCGCGCGCAAATTTTTCCGCTGTGCCGTTTTCCTTTTCGGGAAGATCCCATTTGTTTACGGCTATCAGTATTCCGCGCCCCTTTTCATGAGCTATCCCGGCTATCTTTGCATCCTGCTCGGTAACTCCACAAGACGCGTCTATCATCAGAACGACAACATCAGCTCTCTCCACGGCAGAAACGGCCCTTATTATACTGTAGCGCTCAAGGTTTTCCTTTATCTTGCTCTTCCTCCGAAGTCCTGCAGTATCGATAAGTATATAGTCTTTGCCCTGATATTTCACCCTCGTATCTATTGCGTCACGGGTAGTTCCTGCAATATCCGAGACTATGACACGCTTTTTCCCGGAAAGCCTGTTTACAAGAGAAGACTTTCCGGTATTGGGCTTTCCTATCACCGCGACCTTCGTGATCCCCTCTTCTTCATCGCTTTCAAAATCAGGCGGAAGGAGCTTTATCACCTCATCAAGCAGATCGCCGAAGCCGGACATCGAGGCTGCCGAGACCGGAAAAGGATCTCCGAGTCCCAGATTGTAGAACTCATAGATATCATCTTTGAATTTCTCGTATGAATCCACCTTGTTAACGCAAAGAACTGTGGGCTTCTTTGATTTTCGAAGAAGGGACGAGACTTCCATATCATCTGCCGTCAGCCCATCCCTAACATCAGTCACAAAGATAATGACATCAGCGCTGTCTATCGCAACAAGCGCCTGCTCCACCATCTCCTTCTTCAGAAAGTCGCCGTTGTCGGGCTCTATACCGCCGGTATCGATGAGATTGAATTTTTTGTCAAGCCACTCGCAGGCAGCATATATCCTGTCTCTTGTCACTCCGGGTTCATCAGAAACTATAGATATCTTCTCCCGGCACAGGGCATTAAAAAGCGTGGATTTTCCAACGTTCGGCCGCCCGACGACGGCCACTGTCCTCTTTGCCATATCGTGATCACTCCATACTTTAGTTAATCAGGAATGCATTTTTGATGAGACTGATGTCATTTCCAAGTATGGAGACAACATCAAATCTCACCTGCGTATCTGCTTTGATCCCTTTCTTTGCTAAATAAAACAGGGCTGCCTCACAGATCCTTCTCTGCTTCCCGTAATTCACGGCCTCCAGTGGATCGCCGCATTTTGACGAGCTTCTGTACTTCACCTCTATGAATGAAAGAACGCTGCCCTCCCAGGCTATCAGATCGATCTCAGCAGCTCTGCACCTGAAATTTTTTTCTATGATATGATAGCCTTGCTCTGTAAGAAAGGAAGATGCAAGTGCCTCCTTCTCAGTCCCTATAGTCCTTTTATTCATTATCTTCCGAGCTTCTTTTTCACCTTGTCCATCCCGTCGACAAAGACGAGTATCTGCGCGACCACCTCGTAAAGATCAGGAGGTATCGCGTCCCCGATCTCAAGCGCTGAAAGGGTCTCTGCGAGCTTATTGTCCTGGTAGAAGGGGACATTGTTCTTCTTTGCCTCTTCTATTATCTTTTCAGCAATATGCCCCTTTCCCGTAGCGAGGATCTTCGGCGCACTGTCACCCGGCTCATAGGAAAGCGCGACCGCGGTTTTGTCCCTTTCACCCCTTGCCTTTGAAAAGGGGACTCCCTTGCTCCTTGCCATCTCTCACGCCCTCATATCAAAGGAATATCTTTGAAGAGAGCCCGTTTTTGATGTCGTGACATCCTTTTCGAGGACGTCCTTTATGAGATTTACGGGCTTTGAATCATTCTCAACAGATATCTTTGAATTGTAACCAAGTGCATTCAGCTGATCATTCAGGATATGGATATTGTTTTTGATGAGCTCATAGGAGGCGTCATCCTCCATATAAAACCTCGTATCCACATTCTTTCCCTTGAGCTTCACTGAAATGTCCGTGGAGCCCAGATTTTCAAGGTCGAAATGAAGGAAGGCGGAAAGTTCATCCCCCTCCTCCCTTGTCTTCTTTTTGTTCGTATAGACATAAAGATCCGCTGTCTGGTTCTGCCCGTTAAGGCGCATGGGTACCTGGACATAGGTGAAGGACTGGTTCAGATTGTTGATGAAATCCACGTTGTTCTGGATGAGATTTCCCGTCGCGGTAACAGGGTTCTTCGGATCCCCGGAAAGCTCGCTTGCATGCTTTCCGATAATGCTCATGTCAGCGGAAAGCTTTGAATAAAAGTCCTTTAAGGCATTGGGCTTTGAAAGATCTTCCGGCTTCATGGTCCATTCCTTTTCCATCAGCCCCTTCATGAGGTCTGTAAACGCCGGTTTTGAAAGCAGCCGCTTTGAAAGCGCGGGATCATCCTTTGCCGCGGCAAGAAAGGCGTTGAAGACCTCTCTTGCAGGAACGTCCGTCTTTAATGTACCGTCCTCATTGAGTAATGACTTGAACGCGGGGTGGTTCTCAAATTCAGGATTTCTTATCAAAGAGTCAAGCTCCTTCATAGTCTCCTTTGGTACCGTCTTTGAAAGAGCGTCGTCATTGGCCTTCATTATCTCTTCATCGGAGGGCATGACAAAAGCTGCCGGAGTCTTTGCCGCTTCTTCGGAAGCGGCAGTATTTCCTGAAACGGCTCCCTTTTCAGGCGTTGTGGTTTCGGTCAATGCACCGGCATCCTTTGCGATCACTTCGGGAGCAGTCTTTAATGCCCCATCCGCTGCTTTTTCATCAGGCGCTTTGTCAAGATTGATATTCTCCTGCCGCAAAGACGGATCCGCCGTATTTTTCGTAAGAAGCGAGCTGTCGACATCACTTTCCCGAAGGGAAATGAGTATCGTCGTGCCTTCCTTCATGACATCAGAAAGACTTTTTCCATCCGGAAGCGTTTCCGGCATATCTTCTGATACTGTGAAATTCTTTGCGTTTGCTCCGTTTGCCTCCTCTTTTCTGTTTCCTTCCTCAGTGATAATGGCTTCGCCCGGAATAGTCGGCGCGTCAGAGATCGAGACAGTACCGTTGAAGATGTCAGCGACCTTTGAAAGAAAACTGAATGCGTCATTTGATGAAACGGAGGGAGAGGAAAAAGTTTCACTGATATTCTGTGTCAGATCTTTTACGGACTCAAGGATAGCGCCCTCAGAGGATTTGTAATTCTGATACTGCTGTATCATTTCATCATTTACCGGAAGTCCGTTCTTCATAAGAGAGACTATGGTCTTTGGATCAGCCGTTGGGTGGGCGTTTATGAGCCTGTTCATGTCGGAAAGGTTCTCGGCGTTTATGGGCATTGATTCCTGCATCATGGAGTTTACGAGGTTCAACGACCTCTCGTTTACAGGTATCCCGGCTGAATTCAGGGCATCCATAAGAGTCGGATTGTTCATGGTGCCACCGATAGAGACAGGGCTGATCCGGACCTGATTTCCGTCAGATTCTCTCACCTGAAAAAAAACCGATTCGCCTTCGGAAAGTGAGACGCTCCCGTCAAGACGCGCGGCAACAGACTGTCCGTTCGAAAGTGACAGCACTACATTGTTGCCTTTCACGGACGTGATCGTACCCTCAAAAACCTGTCCCTTCTGAAGATCGTTTACCGTTGAGACAAGCTGCTCCACACCCTTTGTCTTTGTCGCGACAGTGCTTCCGGCTGAGAGATTATTATAATATTGATTGACCAGATCCTTTACCTGTATCATTTTTAAGACTTTAATGCTCTGAAAGATTCTTAAGAAATGTCTCTCTGTGTATCGGAGAGGGGCCGTATTTCTTCAGCGCCTCGTAATGAGCCTTTGTACCATAACCTTTGTGCTTCGAAAAACCAAACTCCGGATACCTTTCATCCATTTTCATCATGAAATGATCCCTTGAGACCTTCGCAAGGATGCTTGCGGCGGCGATCGACACCGAAGCGGCATCACCCTTTACTATCGAAACCTGCTTTATATCAAGCTCCGGGATATGTACGGCATCGACAAGAAGAAGGTCCGGTTTCATTGAAAGGCTCTCAACCGCTTTTCTCATTGCTTCATAGGTGGCATTAAGTATATTTATCTCATCTATCCTTTTCTCATCGACAAAGGCGACCGAATAAGCAAGGGCTTTCTCCTTTATCTCGAGAAACAGCGCCTCTCTTCTTTTTTCGGAGAGTTTTTTTGAATCATTTAGATATAATATTTCTTCGTCCTTTTTCAAGATGCAGGCACCGGCGCACACGGGACCCGCGAGAGGTCCTCTTCCGGCCTCGTCTATCCCGCAGATCAGAGAGTATTCACCTTCATATTTCCTCTCGTAGGCGCGCATGTTCAAAAGCCGCGCCCGCTCAAGAAGAAGCTTTTCCTCCTTCATTTTGACACTTCCCGATCTCCGTAAAAATCATGATTTATGACATGCATCCTGTTGAAGGGGTAAAGCCTGAAGACAGCCTTTCCTATGATCTTTCCTCTTTTGATATTGCCTACATCCGCAAACCTTGAATCCTTGGAATCATTCCGGTTGTCGCCGAGCACAAAATATTCGTCGTCACCGAGTTTAATGGGTTCTTCTGCGATCCCGGGATTTCTTATGGGCTCGGCACCATAAGTCTCTTCAAGCTTTTTCTGGTTTATGAAAATATTGCCCTTGTAGTCGATCTGAACGGTCTCTCCGGGAAGACCTATTATCCTCTTTATATAATTTGTATCCTTGCTGTCGCCGAAGGGAAAAACGATAATGTCGAAGCGCTCGGGGTCCTTCACCTTGTAGGTTATCTTGCTCACTATGAGATTGTCTCCGTCCTTCAATGTTGGATTCATGGAGTTTCCGTCAACCACTGTCCTCTGAGCGACAAAGGTCACTATGAGGAAGGTAAATAAGAGCACAAGGCCTATAAAGAATATGATCTCAAAGACGTCTTTTTTGGTGAAGCGCTCCTTATCTTCAACCTCACTTTTTTCCTTTTTTGCTAAAGCCTTCTCTGCCATTGCTATCCTTTCAAATCAGTCATGTATCTCATCAAGAAAGAGCTTTCCGGCCTTTCCGGATCTCATATCATTGATAAAGAGCATTGCCGCCCTCTTTGTATCCGATTCATTCCCCTTCTTGAGGAGTCCCTTCTTCCTCGCGTATTCTTCAAGAAAAGAATAGGGCTCCTTTGTTTCATCTATCATACTGTAAGACTCTATGACTCCGGGACACTCTTCTCTGATCAGGAGAAAGCCCTCTTTATAAAGCTCTTCCGGCAAAAACAATTCGTCATTCATAGAGCCAAAGAATGCAAGAAGAAGTCCGGATCGTTTGTCATTGATCTTTTTCGGGAGCAATCCCGGGGTGTCAAAAAGCTCTATTCCTCCACCGCAGTTCAGCCATTGTCCGCCCTTTGTGACTCCGGCGATATTGCCTGTCTTTGCTGAAGCCTTTCCCTTTAAAGAATTGATGACAGTGGATTTTCCGACATTGGGAACACCGGAGACTACAGCACGGAAGGGTCTCCCCTTGATCCCCCTCTTTCTGTCACGTTCCTTTTTTTCTTCGGAAAGACTGTTTATCATCTCCCTGATCTTCTTCGCGTCAGAAAGGCTTCTTGCATCAACCGAAACTGCCGGCACTCCATGTTTCTTCGAGTCATTGATGAAGGAAATGACCTTTCCCTCATCAGCGATATCGCTCTTTGTAAGCACAAGCGCCTTCTTTTTCCCGTTAAAAAGCGCTGAAAGCTCGGGGTTTTCGCTTGACACAGGAAATCTTGAATCTATTATCCCGATGAAAGCATCAAAAAGCTTCAGATTTTTTTCTATCTCCCGGATCGCAGCAGTCATATGACCGGGATACCAATGAAAATCCATCATCCTGTCCTTTATGATACCATGCCAAACCTCGGATAGGTGGCATCCCACCAGATGGCTCCGAGGATATCCGATCTTTTGATCATTCCGATCTTTGAAAAGCGGGAATCCTCACTGGCCTTTGTGTTGTCACCAAGGACACAGTATTCTGAGTCTCCAAGCGTCACTCCGGCGCTTAATACTCCCGGATCCTTGATGCCGCTGATCTTTGGATTTCCTTTATATTCCTGCCCGTTGATGTAAAGATAGCCTGCCTCGATCTTTATCGTATCCCCCGGAACGCCCATTATCCTCTTTATGGAAGGATAAGAGTTCCTGTTCCCCGACGGATAGAAAGCAATGACGTCTCCTCTTTTCGGGGATCTGAAATGATATATGGCCTTGTTCAAAAGCAGGGTATCATTGTCCTCGATACCCTGTTCCATCGACTGCCCGTGCATCTTGAGTCCGGTAAAAAAGCTGTAGGCTGTAAGAAAAGAAAGGGAGAGGATAATGGCAATCTCCGCAAGATACAGAAAAAATCTGCTTATCTTCTTTTTGTCGACCTTTTTCCTTCGTCGTCTGAAGGAAAGCCCGTCAGAGGTCTTTGAAAACGGACCTTTTCTCATGGAAAAATCCTTCATGCATTCTCCAAAAAAGGCAGCCGCTTATCCGGCTGCCCCCTTAAACCTATGATAATAATGATCAGATCTTTTCCTTGACCTTCGCGCGCTTACCGATGCGGTCACGAAGATAATTAAGACGGGCACGCCTGATCTTTCCGTGACGGACCACTTCAACCTTCGCAACATTCGGGCTGTTCACGGGCCATGTCTTCTCAACGCCCACGCCATTTGAGAACTTCCTTACAGTAAAGGTCTTCCTTGCGCCGGTGCCCTGAATCTTCAGAACAACACCCTCAAAAACCTGGATACGCTCTTTCTCGCCTTCCCTTATCTTTGCCGATACCCTCACGGTATCTCCTACCGCTATATCAAGGGGAGTCTCTCTCTTCTGCTCCTCTTCGATCGCGGAAATGACTTCATTTGCATTCATTTCGTTTGAACCTCCTGAAAAATTACTGAACTATACTAACAAAGCAAATATCATATTTCAAGTCGTTTTTGGCTTGTCCGAATAAGCTCTGTACATATCGGGCCGCCGCTCCATTGTCCTTCTTTCTGCTTCCTTCAGCCTGTAGCGGTCGACCGCCGCGTGATCTCCCGAAAGGATGATCTCTGGTACTTTTCTGCCCCGCCACTCTTCCGGTCTCGTATACTGGGGATACTCAAGAAGACCGTTTGAGAATGACTCATCCTGTGCAGAACCTTCATTATGAAGGACTCCGGGAAGCAGCCTTGATACGCAGTCTATAAAGGTAAGAGCCGGAAGCTCGCCTCCTGTAAGGACGAAGTCGCCCATCGATATCTCGTCGGGTGAAAGCTCCTCTATGACCCTTTCGTCTATTCCCTCATAATGTCCGCAGAGTATGATGATATGTCCTTTTTCATCACCCGCATATTCCTTTGCAACATCCTCGGTGAATCTTCTCCCCTGGGCTGTCATATAGACTATCTTCGCGTTCCCTGCCTCATTTTGCACATGAGATACCGCGGCATATACAGGCTCTGCCTGCATCACCATCCCGGGACCTCCGCCGTAGGGATAATCATCGACCTTTCCGTGCTTATCTGTGGTAAAGTCCCTGATATTGACCGGGATTATATCTATAAGACCGCTTTTTTTCGCGCGTCCAAGTATGCTTTCTGAAGCTACGGCTTCTATCATCCGGGGAAACAATGTGAGCACATGAAAGACCATATCTCACATCCCCTCCACAAAAAGCACTGTCATCTCACCCTTTGGAAGGTCTATGGAAAGCACATATTCCTTTACAGCCGGAACAAGTATCTCCCGCTCGCCTTTGACCACATAGACATCATTTGCCGCGGTCTTTAAGACATCTTTGAGTATCCCGAGTTTTTCTCCTTTTTCAGAAAGGACCGAAAGTCCTATCAGATCGGAAACATAATACTCGTTATCCGAAAGAGGTATCGCATCCTCTCTCTTTACATAGAGCTGATACTGCGAAAGTTTTCTTGCTTCCTCCGGCGACTCAATGCCGGAAAGTTTGAGGAGCACCATGTTCTTCTGAAACCTGACGCCCTCCACCTTTACGGTTGAAAAGCCACCTTTCTGCCCCTCGGGCGGTCCCATCAGGATTTCCTTCATCCCTTTGAACCTTTTGATGTCATCGGTCACGGGATAGACCTTCATCTCTCCAAGGACACCGTGCGGTCTTGTTATCACGCCTATACGGAAATGATCCTCCATCGCCTCAGTCGTCAATGTCCACGATGACCTTTTCGTCATCACGCATGGCAGCAGCCTTCACAACAGTGCGGATCGACTTTGCGATCCTGCCCTGCCTTCCTATGACCTTGCCCATGTCGGACCTGGCCACGGAGAGCTTCACAATCTTTGTCTTGCCGCTGACCTCCTCGGAAACCTTTACTTCATCGGGGTTGTCGACAAGAGCCTTTGCTATCACTTCTACAAGTTCTTTCATGGCCTCATCATTCCTTTACTTTGCGCTCTCAATGATCCCGCACTTCTTGAAAATACGGCTTACAGTCTCTGTGGGGCGGGCACCGTTTGAAAGCCACTTCTTTGCTGCCTCTTCATTTACATGAAATTCACTGGGATCTTTCAGTGGATCATAAGTCCCTATCTCCTCGATGAAACGTCCGTTTCTCGGAGAACGCTCATCCGCAACGATAATGCGGTAAAACGGAGCCTTTTTCTTCCCGATCCTTCTAAGTCTGATCTTTACCATTTTTTGTCTTTCCTCCAAACTTTTTAAAAAATAATATGTAAAACCATTTTCCGGTTTTTACCAAATATCAGAACGGCATCCCGCCAAACCCGGGAAAGCCGCCAAATGAGCGTCTCTTCTTCCCCTTCTTCGGAGCAAACTGCTTCATCATCTTCTTTGACTGCTCAAACTGTTTTACGAAGCGGTTCACTACCGATATATCAACTCCTGCCCCTCGAGCGATCCTGTTCTTCCTTGAAGGATTCAAAATGTCGGGCTTTGCCCTCTCCTCCGGGGTCATCGATTTGATAAGAGCCTCCGTGACGAGAAACTCACTCTCATCCACATTCCCCGTGATCTCGTCGAGCTTTTTCTTGCTTACTCCGGGCATTGAGGGAAGAAGTCCCATCACGCTTGATATCCCGCCCATCTGCTTCATTTGTTCAAGCGAAAGCAGGTAATCATTGAAATCAAATTCGGCCTTTCCAACCTTCTTTGAAAGCTCCTCGGCCTTTTCCTTGTCTATCGCGGCCTCTGCCTTTTCTATGAGGGAGAAGACATCCCCCATGCCGAGTATCCTCTTTGCCATCCTATCAGGATAGAAAGGCTCAAGGTCATCGAGCTTTTCTCCCATTCCGGAAAAATAGACAGGCTTTCCCGTGACCGCCTTTACTGAGAGCGCGGCACCGCCTCTGGTATCGCCATCGAGCTTTGTGAGGATAATGCCGTCGATCCCGACCTTTTCCTGGAAAGCAGAAGCCACATTCACGGCCTCCTGACCTGTCATGGCATCCACTGTAAGTAGCGTGTCCATGACTTCAACCCTCGACTTGATGTCGGAAAGCTCCTGCATCATGCCTTCATCTATCTGAAGGCGGCCGGCTGTATCTATGATATAAACATCATTCCCGCTCTTCTTTGCTTCAAGATAGCCCTGTTCAGCGATTTCAACAGGACTTTTTTCGGTACCCAGTGAAAAGACCGGAATTGAAAGCTTCTCGGCATTCCTCTTCAACTGGTCGATAGCCGCAGGTCTGTAGACATCGCAGGCACTGAGAAGCGGCTTCTTGCCTCTTTTGATGAGATGACCTGCAAGCTTCACGGCGGAGGTCGTTTTCCCTGCACCCTGAAGACCTACCATCATGATGACTGTGATCCCCTGCCCCGCTGCCATGGGAAGCTCTGCTACTTCTCCTCCCATCAACTCAGTGAGCGAGTCAGCCACCTGCTTGATGACTGTCTGCGCGGGATTAAGACCGTTTAAGATATCTGTCCCCGTGACCTTTTCAGTGACATCCTTCGTAAAATCCTTTACCACCTTGAAGTTCACGTCGGCTTCAAGTAGAGCCATACGTACTTCCTTCATCGCAGCCTTTACGTCATCCTCTGAAAGACGCCCCTTGCCACGAAGGTTTTTGAACACTCTCTGAAATTTTTCGGAAAGACTTTCAAATGCCATTGATCTTCTTCTCTACAGCGAATTTGCTATCTCTTTTGAAAGAGAGATTATCCTTTTTCTTGAAGCATCACTTTCGTAAATGCCCTTGTCAGATGCTATCTCTTCTATCTCTTCAGCAAGACCCCTGATGTCAAGAAACCTCTTTAATAACCCGAGTTTGCTTTCATATTTTTCAAGAGAGGATGTACAGCGCTTGATGAGATCCGAAACGCTCTGCCTTGTGATGCCGCGCTCCTCTGCGATCTCAGACATGGAAAGATCCTCGGTGAAGTACTCTTCATATATTTCCTTCTGGTTTTCATTTAATAGTTCACCATAGAGGTCATATAGATAACCGGACCTGATCCTGTCTTCAAGTTGCATCAAAACTTACCTCTCTGTTTTCAAGCGACTTTGCCATTATATTCATGAGTTTTGTCCTTGTCAAGTATTTTTGTCTGACAGCCGTCTCAAAACAAAATAATATTTATGCTTGAATTCTGTTGAAAGGTTTGATATATTATACGGGCTGTTCCGATTAGAAACGGATATGCATTCGATGCGTGGCTCAGCTTGGTAGAGCGCTACGTTAGGGACGTAGAGGTCGCTGGTTCGAATCCAGTCGCATCGACTAGATCAGGCAGGACAAAGGTCCTGCCTTTCTTATTATCATCAAAACGGAGCACACTCTATGATAAAAACAGACGGCATCATCCTTGATATCGACGGGACTCTCTGGGACTCGACAGGCCTTGTTGCAAAGGCTTACAAAAAATCCTTCAAGGCTCACGGGATAGATGAAGAAAGGGTCTCACCCGATATATTAAAAGGGCTTTTCGGAAGACCGATGGATGAGATCTTTGACGAACTGCTTCCCGACATACCTGAGGAGACACGGCGCGACGCGCAAAGAAAAGCTATTTCCTTTGAAGACGATATCCTTTTAAATGATCCCTGCGACATCTTCTTTTCCGGAGTGACGGAAACCATAAAGACTCTTTCTGAAAAGAAACGGCTCTTCATAGTTTCAAACTGCCAGAAGGGCTACATAGAGCTTGTCATGGAAAAAGGGAATTTCAAAGAATTCATAACTGACTTTGAATGCTTCGGAAACACGGGGTTTGACAAGACCAAAAATATCAGCCTCATCATTGAAAGAAATGATCTTTCTTTTCCCGTATATGTCGGGGATACGGAAGGCGACAGGCTTTCCTGCAAGGAAGCGGGAATCCCCTTCATCTTCGCTTCCTACGGATTTGGAAGCCCGCTGTATTTTGATGAAAAGATAGACTCCTTTACTGACCTTGCTTTGATCCTTGAATAAGTGCCTCTTTTTCCTTCCTTGTAAGATCTTTGATCTCCAGTTCTCTTTTCAGCGCCTCGCTCTTCGTGAATCCTTCCTCCTTGTATACGAGCGAAACAGGGAGGCGGGAACGGGTATATTTTGCTCCCTTCCCGGAATTGTGTACTTCTATTCTCTTTTCAACATCAACCGCTATCCCGGTATAGAGGCTTTTGTCAGCACAGCACACCATGTAGACGCAATATTCATTTTCCTTATTCATTTTTATCACCATGAATATTATAATCACTCGAAAAAAGGAGGACAACCATGCCCGAATTATATGATGAAAAAGAGCTTGAAGAAATAAGAAAATTCTTTGCTGCGGACAGATATGCCATGGAAACTACCGGGATCACGATCGAAGAAGCCGGCGAGTACTATTCAAAAGTCAAGGTCGATATAAACGAGTCCCACCTCTCCGCCACCGGACATGTAATGGGCGGCGTGATGTTTGTCCTTGCGGATTTCGCCTTTGCTGTCGCAACGAATACGAGGGGCAGGATGTGTGTAAATACATCAAGTTCCATCCAGTATCTTTATTCACCCGCGGACGGCACTCTATTTGCGACAGCGCGCTTGGTAAAGACCGGAAAGCGGATCGCCTTCTTTGAGATCGACGTGACGGATGACAAAGGACACGATGTTTCGCGCGTCCAGATCACGGGGACGTGGCTGAAGTGAAATGCCCTTCATTTGCCCTTATCAAAGCCTTTTTTGATGACTCCCTTTCCGAACTTTTTGTCAAGGAGGTCGGAAAGCATATCAAGCCGCTTCTCGCGTTCTCTGTCCCTTCCATTGCTTGTCTCATTTTCAAGCTCAAAAAGCGATATCTGCCGGTTTTCGCCATGATCTATCCCGGATACCCCGACACCTATCAGACGGTAGCCTTTGCCGTTTAAGAGAAGCCCCCTGCCCTTTTCAAAGGACAATTCCCGAAGTAAGCTGACCGCAGTCTCACAGATAACCTTTGAGCTGTCTGTAGAGCCCGAAAGCGCCGTCTGCTTTGAGTGTCTTTTGAAATCAGAAGTCTTTACGCTTACAAAGACAGTCTTTCCAAAGACCTTGTCATTCTTAAGTCTCCTTGAAACGCTTTCAGAAAGCCTCTCTACTATCGGAATCGCTTCATCTTCAAAGCTTTCTGCCGTGATATCCTTCTCTGTAGTGACCTCATTAGAATAGCTCTTTGAGTCAGCCCTTTCTGTCTCAAGGCTGTCCCGCCCTCTTCCGTTCGCGCTCTCATGAATATATATTCCGGCTTTCTCACCGAGTACTTTCTTTAAGAACTTTTCGTCCGCTCTGGCCGCATCTCTTATCGTCATTATCCCAAAGCTTTTCAGTTTCTCTGCAGTTGCCTTTCCGCAGCCGAAAAGGTCTCTCACGGGAAGCGGCCACATCTTTTTTTCTATCTCATCGGGGTAAAGCGTATGCACTTTGTCAGGCTTTTCAAAGTCGCTCGCCATCTTTGCAAGGAGGCAGTTTTCGGAAATGCCTACATTTACCGTGAAGCCAAGCTCTTTTTTGATCCTGTCCTTGAGTGCATGGGCAAGAGAAAGTGGAAAGCCGTATTCTTTTGACTCATAGGAGGAATACAGCCTTCTTGTCGATGAGACATCCATATAAGCTTCATCTATCGAGGCCTGCTCAACAATATCCGTAAAGTCACGAAGGATGGCAATGAACTGCCTTGAATATTCCTCATAAGTTAAAAAATCCGACTTTACCGTCAAAAGCCCGGGACAGAGACGGAAGGCCTCATTCACGGTCATTGCGGTTTTGATCCCGTATGCCTTGGCCGGGATTGAAGCCGCTGTTACAATGCCGTGGCGCGTCTTTTCATCTCCACCGACTATGGAAGGGACTGTACGAAGATCGACAGCGCCCGGATCCTCCTTCAGCCGCTTCACCGCTGACCAGGAAAGAAAGGCGGAATTTACATCTACATGAAAAATGATTTTTTCCATTGAAATAATCCGATGCCACTAAACTCGTGCTTCGCACTCGTTAAGTGGCCCTGTATCGCAGGCTCTAAGCTCGCTGACGCTCGCTAAGTGCCTGCAAAAAAAAGCCGCGCTCAATATAGAGCGCGGCACAGTACAGATCATCAGTTGTTTATCAGCTTGTCGTCCTCATTGTTCCAGCTGTAGAGTTTCCTGATCTCCGCGCCTATCTCCTCTGCCGGATGACTCTGCGCCTTTGCGCGCATAGCCTGGAAATGGATCCTTCCGTTCTTCATATCCTGGATGAATTCCGAAGCGAAGGTTCCGTCCTGGATATCGGAAAGGATCTTCTTCATTGTAGCCTTTGTCTCAGGAGTGATGATCTTTGGCCCTGTCAGATAATCGCCGTATTCAGCGGTATTTGAGATCGAATATCTCATTCCGGCAAAGCCCGACTGGTAGATCAGGTCAACTATGAGCTTCATCTCATGGATGCACTCAAAATAAGCATTTCTCGGATCATAACCGGCTTCCACAAGAGTCTCAAAGCCTGCCTGCATCAGGGCGCAAACACCGCCGCAGAGCACTGCCTGCTCTCCGAAAAGATCGGTCTCTGTCTCTGTCTTGAAAGTGGTCTCAAGAAGGCCTGCTCTCGCGCCGCCTACGCCAAGTCCGTAAGCAAGAGCCTTGTCCCAGGCCTTTCCTGAAGCATCCTGCTCTACTGCGATGAGGCAGGGAGTTCCCTTTCCTGCCTGATATTCGCTCCGTACCGTATGACCGGGAGCCTTGGGCGCTATCATCGCCACATCCACATCCTTCGGAGGAATGATGAGCTTGTAATTGATATTGAAGCCATGCGCAAACATGAGCATGTTCCCGGGTTCAAGGTTTGGCTCGATATCTTTTTTGTACATATCTGCCTGCTTCTCATCGGGAGTAAGTATCATAATGACGTCGGCCGCCTTTGCAGCATCAGCGGTATTCATTACAGTAAGTCCCTGCTTCTTTGCCTTCTCTGCCGAGGGTGAGCCTTCATAAAGACCAACTACGACATCAAGCCCTGACTCTTTCAGATTCAGCGCATGAGCATGTCCCTGACTTCCGTAGCCAATGATAGCGATCTTCTTTCCCTTCAGATTGTTGAGATCGCAGTCCTCCTGATAGAAAATTCTTGCCTGATCAGACATTTTGAGTTCCTCCATTTCCTTTCTTAAAATAATAATGCTTAAAGTTCTATCTCTTTCTTTGGTATATAAGCCTTTCCGCCCCTCTTGAGCCCTGTGATGCCGGTTCTTGCAAGCTCAAGTATCTCATAGTCGGAGAGCATATCGAGAACCGACTCAAGTTTCCCTGTATGTCCCGTCACTTCTATCACCATGGTATCGTGGGTCACGTCAACGACCTTTCCCTTGAATACCGTGATCAGCGAAAGAACCTCCTGGCGCTTCTCAGCAGTCACAGCTATCTTTACAAGCATGAGCTCACGCGTGACAGAATCGCCGGTTTCAAGCTCTGAAACATTGATCACATCACAGAGCTTTGCGATCTGCTTTTCGATCTGCTCAAGGATGAGCTCGTCCCCGCTGGTCACTATAGTGATCCTTGTGATCTTCGGATCAGAGGTGACATTGGCGCTGAAGGAATCGATATTGTAGCCCCTTCTTGAAAAAAGCCCTGAAATATGACTTGTTACACCCGAGGTGTTTTCAACCAGGATTGAAAAAACTTTCTTCATAAAACTATGATCTCCAAACAGAAAGTGCCGCACTCGTATCAATATAGCACTTTAAAGCATTAAGTCAATTGTAAAAGTCATTACCCCTGCTCGTCTCTTTCCTTAAGAGCCTCCATGATGCCGGGAATAAACTGCTTCTTTCTCGATACAACACCCGAAAGAGTTATGTCATCCTGCCCCTCATCTTCAATCGAAAACGCCGACAAAAGGATCCCTCTTGAATCCTTCCCGGCATAGAGCACGTCCGAGGCCTCCTCCATGATATTTGTAAGGAGCATGTAGACCATATCAAGCCTGTCAGCTTCAAGTACCTTCTCAAGATACTTTGAAAGCATGGGTCTCAAGCTTTCTATCTGCTTTTTGCTAACGGCATTGATCTGTGAAACTCCAAAGGACAGTTCTCCGTAATGGAAAACCTTGAAATCCTGCGAGAATATCTCAGGCGCACTCTTCCCCGAAAAATCCGAGCCTGCTTCAAACATCTCGTTTGAAAGAATATCAATGTCCTCTCCGGCGATCGCAGCAAGAGCCTCAGCAGCGTCTATATCCTCCTGCGTACATGTAGGAGAGCGGAACTTCAGTGTATCTGAAAGAATTGCGCAGAGCATGAGACCTGCGATGTCCTTGGGTATCTCAACGGCGTTCTCATCATACATCTTCTTGATGATCGTAGATGAACAGCCAAGAGGCTGGTTTCTGAAATAGATGGGGCTTAAGGTCTCAAGCGAGCCTATCTTGTGATGATCAATGATCTCGAGGATCTCCGCCTCCTCTATCCCGTTTACGGTCTGGGTCTTTTCATTATGATCTACAAGGATCACCTTCTTGCGCGGCATATTGATAAGGTTCCTTCGTGAGAACATTCCCACATATCTTGACCTTTCATCAAGGACCGGAAAGTCACGGTGCCTTATCTTTGACATCGTCTCCCTGACCTCGTCGACTGTATCTGAAAGAACAAAGGTAATGAGCTTTCCCTTTGTCATGAAATACCTTATCGGAATGCTCTGATTGATGAGACGGGCAACGGTATATAGATCATGCATTGTAAGGATAAGTACGCAGTCCCGAGCCTCCGCTTCTTTTTTCACCTCATCGGAAACCTCTGAAACACCCGTCACGATAAGGCAGGAGGGATCTTTTGAAAGCGAAGCCATCTGGCGTTCGAACGCGTCGCCTATGATGACAAGGTCATCCTTTTCGACCTCGTTTTTGATGGTCTCCCTGTTTCCCGCTGCGGCCACCACCTTGCCCTTTGTAAAATATCCATGGGGATTGCCGGTGATGAGTTGTCCGTTTATGGTTTCAATGATATTCTGATATTGCGTCCTGGCGCGGCTCAGTGCTTCATTGTCATAGACATCCATGTAGGAATAGGCGATATCCTTGTTTCCTATCAGTCCCTGAAGCCGCCCGTCCTCACGCGTTATCGGAAGGGTGACGACATCAAGCTCCTTCATTATCTCCCAGGCTCTTTTTAAGGATATATGGCTTGAAACGCCCTCTGTATGCCTGAAATCAATATCAGATATCTGGGTTCTGACGTCATCGAGCGTAGGAGGCTCAAAAAAACCGAAGCGCTCCAAAACAAAGCGGGTCTCGTTGTTCACTGGACCCGCCTTTACTGCTTCGTATTTTACAGTACCGTCTGAAATGCTGTTCTTTAAGAAAGCATAGGATATTGCGGCGCTTATTGAATCAGTATCCGGGTTTTTGTGCCCTATGACAGATACTGTTTGCGCCCGAGTTTTTTTCTCATTCAAAACCATGGCAACAAATTGAGCATATGCAGGATGATAAACGCTATTCCCGCTGTATCGACAATACCGAGGAAAATGAGGAAGCCGAAGAACTTTTTGAGCTTATAGATCTCAGTCGTGATACGGACCCTGTTGTCCTCGCTCTTGTCATTCTCCTGAATAAAGGACTGGACATTTTTGTAGGCCTGAAGATTCTCGGTATGTACCTTGTCAAAGACCTCATCCTTCATACCGGCGAAGGAGGCATTCATCGCGTCAACCTTCTCCATAAGCGGAGCGTTCGCGTTGTCGGCCTTCTCAAGGAACTTCGTCTTCAGGTCTCCGATATCAGAGGACAGGCTTTCCTTTATTCCATTGATCCTTGAATCAAGCTCTATCACGATCTTGTCGGACTGGCTCTTCAGCCGGTCTACCTCGTCATGGAGATATCTGTTCTGAGCTTCCTTTTCTCCAACGAGAGCTTCAAGATTTGAAACCTTTGTCTGCTTTGAATGGATAATTGCGGAAAGCTGCTGGGCCTTTTCCCTGAAAGCGTCTATCTGCTCAAATAGTCTGTCATCACCATCTTCAGGCTTCATAAGAGTTTTCTGCTCCTCCTCTCCGATAGTAGGAACGGGCTTTTCAATCGGCTTTTCCAAAGGCGCCGCAGCAGGCTGTTCCATGTTCCTTTCAACGGGCGCTGCAGCAGGTTGTTCCAAAGGTTTTTCCGAAGCCGCGGAAGCCGCCTTTTCCATTTCCTCCAGAGCCTCACCTACAGTACCGAGAGCCTTTTCCATATTCTGGTTCGTTTGCCCAAAAGATACCGGCGCCGCCACCGGTTTTTCTTCGATCACCGGTGCGCTCTCCTTTGCTTTCTCTTCTGTCTTTTTCAAAAAATCGCCGCTCCACCTGATCTCGGGCTCACTTTCCTTTGCAGGAGCTGCCTCGGAAGGTTTTGCTTCAGGAACATTTGTAACTTCTACCTTCGGTTCTTCCTGCTTTTTTGAGTTTTCTTCTACAGGATCCCCGAATAAACGATCATATAAATCCAAGACGAACTTCCTTTCACAATATTGAATGATCACATACGCATCGCGCTTATTTTAGCATTGAAGCCGGTTTTTGTAAACAATCAAAAGGCGCGGAAACCGAAGTTTCCGCGCCTTTTACAAAAAAGCTATTTCACGATTCAGGCCTCGTAAACCGAAGCGAGTTTCTGCAGGTATGCAAGGTGATCAGCCGCATTCTTCTTGTTCTCTGCATACATAGCATCAGCATTTGCAGGATTCGATTTCTTGAGCGAAAGATATCTTACCTCGCCGTCAAGGAATTCCTGATAGTTCTCAGGCTTCGTTGCGGTGAAGTCGATCGTAAGCTTCTTGCCTTCTGCAGCGGGATTGAAACGGAAGATGTTGTAATATCCGCACTCAACCGCTCTCTTCTCCTCTGTCATAACGCCCTTCATACCGCCGTTGACCTTGATGCCGTGGTTGATGCAGGGTGCGTAAGCGATAATGAGTGAAGGTCCGTGATAAGCCTCTGCCTCGCGGATCGCCTGAAGCGTCTGGTTCATATTGGCGCCCATAGCGATCTGTGCTACATATACATAACCATAGCTCATAGCCATAGCTGCAAGATCCTTCTGCTTGATAGCCTTTCCGCCTGCAGCGAACTGTGCGACAGCGCCGACAGGTGTAGCCTTTGAAGCCTGTCCGCCTGTATTTGAGTAAACCTCAGTATTTACAACGAATACATTCACGTCCTTGCCGGAAGCAAGTACATGGTCGAGTCCGCCGTAGCCTATATCAAATGCCCAGCCGTCGCCGCCGACGATCCACTGTGACTTCTTTGCGGCGAAGTCCTTGTTCTCCTTGATGAATGCGGCTTCAGCGCTGCTGTCTCCCTCGATCGAAGAAAGGAGCTTCTTTGTAGCGATGCCGTTTGTCTCGCCGTCAAGGAAGGTATCAAGATATTCCTTTGCAGCAGCATTGCCGTTTCCTGCAAGTACTTCAACCTTCTCCTTGATCTCATCGCGGAGGGCGTTCTGTGCAAGAACCATACCGAAACCGAACTCGGCATTGTCTTCGAAGAGTGAGTTGTCCCATGCTACGCCGTGTCCTTCGTCGTTTACGGTGTAAGGAGTCGAAGGTGAGGAGTTGCCCCAGATCGAGGTACATCCTGTAGCATTTGCGATATACATCCTGTCGCCGAAGAGCTGTGTAACGAGCTTCAGATAAGGAGTCTCGCCGCAGCCTGCGCATGCGCCGGAGAATTCGAGGAGCGGCTTCTTGAACTGTGAGCCCTTGATAGTTGAGGTCTTGAACTTCTCAACAACTTCCTTCTTCTCGGGAAGTGCAACAGCATAATCAAAGCCCTTCTGCTCCCACATATTGTCCGCAATCGCGGAAAGCTTGAGAGTCTCGCCCTTGTTGTTGCCGGGGCAGACATTCGTGCAGGAGCCGCAGCCCGTACAGTCAAGCGGAGAGATAACGATAGCAAACTTGTAGCCTTCCATCTGCTTCAAGTCTGTCATCTTCATGTCTTCCGGAGCGTTCTTCGCCTCTTCCTCTGTGAGAGCCACCGCGCGGATAGCTGCGTGAGGGCAGACAAGCGAGCAGAACTCACACTGGATACAGTTTGAAGGATCCCATGCGGGTACATTGACCGCAATACCCCTCTTCTCATAAGCTGATGATCCGGAAGGAGTTGAGCCGTCTGTATAAGGTATTACCTCTGAAACCTTGAGAGTATTTCCTTCCTGAGCTGAAACCTTGATCTGGATGTTGTTTACGAAATCGACCACATCCTGTCTCTTTCCTTCTGCCTTCGGGAAGTCAAGTCCTTCATCCTTGGCATCCTTCCAGGACTCGGGAATCTCAACCTTGATGCAGTTTGCAGGATTTGCGCCGGCATCGATAGCAGCCCAGTTCTTGTCAACGACATCCTGACCCTTTCTTCCGTAGGTCTTCTGAGCCGCATCCTTCATGAACTTGATAGCGTCCTCTTCAGGTATGATCTTTGTGATCGTGAAGAAGGCTGACTGAAGGATCGTATTGATCCTTGTGGGACCCATACCTACTTCAACGCCGATCTTTGAGCCGTTCATGATATAGAAGTTGATCTTGTGGTCATACATGAACTTCCTTACCTGACCGGGGATCTCCTTGTCAAGCTCTTCAACAGACCAGGGGCAGTTCAGAAGGAAGGAACCGCCGTCAACAAGCTCCTGAACCATATTGAACTTCCTGATGTAGGAAGGATTGTGGCAGGCAACGAAGTTTGCCTTGTGAATGAGGTAGGTCGACTTGATGGGCTTCTTTCCGAAACGGAGATGTGACATCGTAACACCGCCGGACTTCTTTGAATCATAATCAAAGTAAGCCTGAGCGTACATGTCGGTATTGTCGCCGATGATCTTGATGGAATTCTTGTTCGCTCCGACCGTACCGTCTGCACCGAGTCCCCAGAACTTGCAGTTCGTTGTTCCCTCGGGAGTCGTAACGATGGGCTCGCCTGCGTCAAGTGAGAGATTCGTCACATCATCATGGATCGAAAGCGTGAATTCGGGCTTTGAATCATTGTGGAAGGTAGCGACGATATCCGCGGGAGTGGTATCCTTTGAACCAAGACCGTAACGTCCGCACATTACGGGAACAGACTCAAACTTCGAGCCCTTGAGAGCTGAGATGACATCAAGAGCAAGAGGCTCATGAAGGCTTCCGGGCTCCTTCGTACGGTCAAGGACTTCAATCCTCTTGACGGATGCAGGTATTGCCTCGATAAGCTTCTCAGCACAGAAAGGTCTGTAGAGACGGACCTTTACGACACCGACCTTCTCACCCTTTGCTGCAAGATAATCAATGGTCTCTTCGATAGTATCATTTACGGAACCCATGGCGATGATGATGGTCTCGGCATCGGGCGCTCCGTAATAGTTGAAGAGCTTGTAAT
>CAMVHB010000003.1 GCA_947167155.1 uncultured Lachnospiraceae bacterium
ATGTAGATCAGGAAGAACAGCATTCTCTTGTCTACAATGAAAGCGGAGATCTTCAACATCGCGCCGGAGCTCTTTTTCGTCTCTTCCATTTTTCCTCCTCTATAAGACCACACAGATGGTGCGAATTATACCATATTTTCGGGACAAAAGTCTGACAAAGTTATTGTGAATGGTACCAAGGGTGTGCCGCCCCGCATCCAGACTTTGCCCCCTTGACACGCCCCCTCATTTGTACTAAACTCACGTAAACCGTTGACGAAGAGTAGTAACTCCATGAAAGCCTCAAAGAGAGCTGCGGATGCTGGGATCGCGGCAGGTGGAAGCGGAGCGAATGGACTTCTGAGGGCAAGCTGAAAGCCTTTTGTTTCAGGCAAGTAGGTGCGACGGAGCGGGAGCTTCGTAAACAATATCCGGCATGTGATAGCATGCACTGAGTGGGCGCGCAGAGCGCGTCAAGTAGAGTGGCACCGCAGGATATTACAATCCTGTCCCTACGAATGAAATCGCAGAGGACGGGATTTTTTTTATGCCTCCTTCTGCAAAACAGGTGTATTGCTGCGAAGGTGCAGCAGAAAGGAGCAAACCATGAGCAAACTGAAGGTACCCTACAAAACTTATCTTTCGGAAGACGAGATCCCGAAGAGCTGGTACAACGTGAGGGGCGATATGAAGACGAAGCCCGCTCCGTTCCTGAATCCCGGAACACATCAGCCGATGTCTGCGGACGAGCTTCGGCCCGTGTTCTGTGACGAGCTTATCAAGCAGGAGCTTGATAATGATACCCGTTTCATCGAGATCCCCGATGAGATCTATGAATTCTACAAGATGTACCGTCCGTCGCCTCTCGTCCACGCGGAGTTTCTTGAGAAGGCGCTCGACACTCCGGCGCACATCTTCTACAAATTCGAAGGAAACAATACCTCCGGCTCACACAAGCTGAACTCTGCAATCGCGCAGGCTTATTACGCAAAGAAGCAGGGACTTAAGGGCGTGACCACAGAGACCGGTGCAGGACAGTGGGGAACAGCGCTTTCAATGGCCTGCGCCTTCTTTAACCTCGACCTCAAGGTCTTCATGGTAAAGGTCTCCTATGAGCAGAAGCCCTTCCGCCGCGAGGTTATGAGGACATACGGCGCCAGTGTCACTCCATCTCCCTCCGATACGACAGAGGTCGGAAGGAAGATCCTTGCCGAATTCCCCGGAACAAACGGTTCACTCGGCTGCGCGATCTCAGAGGCCGTTGAAACTGCAGTAAAGACTGAGGGCTATCGTTATGTTCTCGGAAGCGTACTGAATCAGGTCCTTCTCCATCAGAGTATAATAGGTCTTGAGACAAAGGCCGCCCTTGATAAGTGCGGTATCAAGCCCGACATCATCATAGGCTGCGCGGGCGGCGGCTCGAACCTCGGCGGACTCATCTCTCCTTTCATGGGAGAAAAGCTGCGCGGTGAGGCGGATTACAGGATCATTGCGGTAGAACCCGCTTCCTGCCCGAGCTTCACGAGGGGTCGCTACGCTTACGATTTCGCGGACACCGGAATGGTATGTCCTCTCGCGAAGATGTATACACTCGGACACGACTTCATGCCTTCACCGAACCACGCAGGCGGACTCCGTTATCACGGAATGAGCCCGATCCTCTCAGAACTCTATGACGAAGGCCTCATGGAGGCTGTTGCCGTTGAGCAGACAAAGGTATTTGAGGCAGCGGAGCAGTTTGCGCGTACTGAGGGCATCCTCCCCGCTCCCGAGTCAAGCCATGCGATCCGCGTTGCTATCGACGAGGCTCTGAAATGCAAGGAAACCGGCGAGGAGAAGACAATAGTCTTCGGTCTCACCGGCACCGGATACTTCGATATGGTGGCTTACCAGAGTTTCAATGACAAGACGATGTCTGACTACATCCCGACAGATGAAGACCTTGAAAAGGGCTTTGCGGGACTTCCGAAGATCTGATCAAAAACAATGCTCTCAGGTTCTCTCCTTCAGCATTGCCTGAAGGGGGCCCTGGGAAGCA
Source organism: uncultured Lachnospiraceae bacterium (assembly GCA_947167155.1). Lineage (GTDB taxonomy): Bacteria > Bacillota > Clostridia > Lachnospirales > Lachnospiraceae > RUG306. Next base: position 2,018 of record CAMVHB010000003.1, read on the forward strand.
GCAAGCTTCTTTAATGATGAAAGCTCTCTCTTCATATAATCGGAGAGAGCTTTTTTTTCTTCATCCGAAAAGCCGCTGTTTTTTGTGATGACGCAATCGGGGATCTTTCCCTCCGCAGTCCTTTTCCCATCCGTGAACGAGACAAAGGCATAGCGGCCATCTCCGGTTCCAAAGACCGGAGAGACTGTCATTGTAAGAGCGGGCCCGCTCTCTTTTTTCATATCAAGGGAAAAATCTTCTTTCATGTCATAAACCATACGAAACGGATATCTTTTCCTCGGGCAGCATCTTCTTTATCAGCTTTTCTATCCTCTTCGGATTCACGGGTTTTGTGAGATAAGCATCAAACCCTTCATCAAGATACATCTTCTCCGCCCCGGCTACAGCATTTGCAGTAAGAGCGATCTCAGGAGTTTTCGCATTTGGATTGTCAGGATCGCCTTTTATGATATGGAGCGTCTCTATTCCGTCAGGAGAGGGCATCATATGATCCATGAAGATAAGGTCATACTTTTTCTCCTTCGACATCTCTATTGCCTGAGCCCCGCCATTGGCAGTATCTATCTTCATCTTTGTGCGCTTAAGAAGGGCTGAGAGGACCGAGAGATTGATCGCGTTGTCATCGACTGCAAGAACGTAGGCTTCCGGTGCTTCAAACAAAGGATGCATCTTTGCCTCTTCATTTTCTTCTCTTGTCTTTATCTCCTCCTTTGCGACCGGTCCGGCAGGCTTTCTGTCGACGATCTGCTGAGGCAATTCAACTGTAAAAGTAGAGCCCTTCCCAAGCTCGCTTTCAACCCTGATCGTTCCGCCCATCGCGTCAACCAGTCCTTTAATTATGGAAAGGCCGAGCCCGACGCCCTGAACATGCTTCTTCGTTGATCTTTCGCCCTTCTCAAAAGAGGAGAAGAGTTTATCAAGCTCCTCCTTTTTGATCCCGACTCCGGTATCATCGACGACGATCGAGAGGAGATATTCATTATCCGAAAGCTCCCGTCCAAAGGCTCTGAAGGTGACACTCCCTCTTTCCGTAAATTTCATGGCGTTTGTGATCAGATTCAATATGATCTGTCTGATCCTTGTCTGATCACCCGAAAGATAGGACGGGATATTCTCGCTTATATCAACTATAGCTTTGAGTCCTTTTTCCTTTACCCTCTCTCTCAAGAACGCTGAAAAATCGTTCAGAAGCGAGGCGGTCTGATATGGCCTGATGGAAAGCTCTACCTCTCCGGACTCGAGCTTTGAGAAATCAAGGATATTGTTCACTATCGTAAGGAGCATATATCCCGCGCTCTCGATGTTCTTTGAATAGGATATGATATTGTCCTCGGAAGACTCCCTTTCTATCATCTCATTCATTCCAAGCACGGAATTGATGGGCGTCCTGATCTCATGACTCATGGAGGAAAGAAATACTGACTTCAACTGATTTGATCTGTTTGCTATCTCAACCTTTCTGACCAGTTCCTCTTCTTCCTCAAGCTGTTTCATGGAACGTCTTACGGCTATGGAGCCGAGAAGGACCACAAGTGCCGATATGAGGATGAATACTATGAGATCCCTGTAGAATATACCCTTCACATTCGAGTAAAGGTCCCGGTTCTTCACTATGAGGAAAACGTAGCAGCCTTCTCCTGCCTCCTTCGTAAATACGGTACTTTCCTCGCCGTCTATCTTTGTCACAAAATCATTATTCTTTAATTTTGCCCTTTGAAGGACAGATGTGTACCTCTCTTCTTTTGAATAATCCTTTCCGACCTCACTTTTGTCGGTATGCGCGATGACGGTGCCGTCGTTTGTGGTAACAAAGGCGTATCCGTTCCCGCTGATCTTTATCTCAGAGACAAGGGATTGAAGCATGTTCAAAAAAACATCAAATGATACAACGCTCTTCTTGTCATAAAGAACCTTTGAGAAGGTAATGCAGACCTCACCGGTCTCGATATCGATATAAGGCGGTATCATTACTATCTCTCCGTTGCCGGTAAGCGCAGCCTTGTACCAGGGGCGTTCGGTCGCAACGAAATCATCACCGGGTATCCAGTCTGCACCGTCATGGTACTCACCGTTCACGACACCATAGATACCGCTGAAATCAGGATCTATATTGTTTTTGATCATGTTTGTTTCCGTAACAAAGACAGAGTGTATTCCGTCATAATCGATGGACTTTCTCATCTCGTCTTCCACGGCGACGGCAGCCACCTCTATCGCGGCCTTTGCCTTTTCGATATAGCCCGTAAAGCGTTCCGCCTTTTCCGAAAGGACTGCGTTTCCAAGCTCTCTCGCATCATTCTTCGCGCGGTTGTAGAAGGAAGTATAGGAGAATATGACAACAAAGGCCATGGAAGCTACGACTGCGATCACTATCAGAAAAAAAGGCAGCGTCCCTCCACTTCTCTTTTTGTGAAGTCCTTCATTGTTCTCATCTTTCAAAAGAACATCTTTATCAGCCATTGATGCCTCCTTCATCAGCAGCCCCAGAACATGAAGAGTTGAAGAAATACCACGGCAAAGCCAAAGAAACCGTTCATTGCAATATTTACTATATACCGCATTTTGAGTGAGCTGTCATCATCAGTAAGATTCCTTATCGCGAAGATGCTTGAAAGCACGGAGAGCACCGCGGCGACAAAGCAGCCCATATGAACAAGCGAAAACAGTGTGCCCTGCACCTTTGTGAGTCCGTACTGAGTCCTGTAAAAATTTACGGAGACCACGGCGGCGAGCATCGAAAAGAACATAGCAAGCTCGGATATCATAATGATGCCGGATCCTTCGTAGGTTTTAAACTTCTTTAAAAGCTGCATTATTATCTTTACAACGACTATCACGACCGAGGTAAGGCCGAGCATCACATATATCCAGAGGATAATGGTATTTACGCTTCCGGATGGGTTTGCGACAAAGTCGCTTGATGAGACATGGATGACCCTGCTGCCGTTTTCAGAGGTCTCTACAGAGGCAGGATAAATATAATCCCCCTGCGAGACAATGTAGAGCCCGTCCCCCGCATAGCTCATCTCAAAATAGCCGGGAACACCGTATCGTCCGTTAGTAAATGCGGTGATATCTGCGGAAGCAGAAAAGGATGAGAACCGGAGAAGCCCTCTGCCTATAGTCCTTGCGGTAAGATATTTTCCGCTGATATTCTCTGCCCCGGGTACCTCATGCTCCGAAACAAAGGAGGCATTCTTTCCTTCACCGAAGAGCACTTTTGCAAACTTCTGAAAAGCGCTGCAGCCGTCAGCGTGATTTGAAAGCATTACTGCTCCGGTTTTTGAAACAGGATCGATGATAAGCTTTGAAACGCCGAAATCAGATGAGCCGTCATGACCTATGGTCCTGACTGAGTAGCCCCATTCCTCCGGCCAGAAGCCGTGGCATACGGCAGGGATATCAGACTCACCATAGAAGAAGCTTCCTGAAAGCAGTTCTGAAAGTGTCTCATTATTTTCAAAAAGAACACTGTCTTTTGAAACCAGCGCTGCCCCAAACCGTGCAAAGTCGGAAAGCGTGCCCGTGACTGCCCCTGAAGGATATAGACTGTTGTAGGAATAACGGCTGCCGATCGAGCGGGGCGCGATATTTCCTTCACTGTCCTGACTCATGGCATAGGACACAGACTTTGCTCTCGCCTCCTTCACCCATTCATTATCGGTCTGTCCCGGAAGAAGTGAGGTGTGTTCCATCGAAAGGGGCTTTAATATATTCTCTCTCACATAATCTGAGTAAGGCTCTTTTGCTATACATTCAACAACATAGGCTGCCACTGACGCGCCCCAGTTTGAATAGGCAGTAACCTCGCCGGGCTTGTAAATCTGCGCAGGCTCTGTGTCGGAAAGCGCCTTTGCAAGAGTCCCCAGCTTTTCAGCGCTATCAACCTTGAAACTATATGTGTTCTCGCAGTAGCCGGACTGGTGGTTCATGAGGTGCCTCATAGTGATCGGCTCTTTGTATGAAAGATGCTTGAAGAAATCCTTCGGGATATACTCGGTCACATCGGTATCAAGGTCAAGAAGCCCTTTCTCCTTGAGCTGCATGGCACTCACAAAGATCAGTGCTTTTGAGACATCGCCCCATTCAAAGACTGAGTCCTCATCCGCCCTGATACTGTTTTCTTTGTCGATATCTCCAAAATAATCTTCCGAAATGACTCCGTCCTCTGAAAAAACGGATACAGCAAAAGCAGCTTCCGTGGAGTCTGCTGCCGCCTCATTTATCTTTTCCGAAACCGAAGAAAAACTTATCCCGGAGGGAAGTGTATCTGTTGCGGCGGCCGCCCTTTGTGGCGGAAGAAGAAAAAATGTAAAAAGCGCTGCAGCTGCGACCGCCATTATCTTTTTCATCTGGTACTGTTCATCCTTTCATTGAGCTTTGCGATGATCCCGTCACTATCCGCTGCCATGGAGCCTCTCGATATCTCTGTAATGAAAGCGGCGTCGGTTTCGCTCAGGGAGTATTTTCTGATCTCGTCTATGATATTGTCAACGCTCTCAAAATCAAAGGACATCGCGCACTCGCGCAGTGCCTCGCAGGCATCTGAAAACTCGGAGGCTGTGATCGGCTTCCTGCCCTGATAGTCCTCCTCCGTATCCTTCCGAAGCTCCTCGATCGAATTGATGAGTTCCTCATAGCTCTTCAAAAGACCGGGTGCTCCGAGCTCGATCCCGGCGTCATCGCTCCTGTCACCGCAGCCCTCAAGCCGTCCGGCAACTATTGAAAGTCTTACCGCTCCGACGATCCTTGCAGCAGTCTTCAGAGAATGGATCCTGATCGTGAAATTCTTTATATCCCCTTCTTCGACCGTGCGTCTGATCCCGCGGAGATTGTCGAAGCCGTTTGCAGCAAAGAGCCTTATTGCTGTCTCGTATGCGGCCGCATCTCCGCAGTTCTTGATACCGGCGGAAACGTCCAGCCCCTTTATATCGCGAAGGCGCACCAGAAAGCTTGAGTCGAGTGCATTCTCCTCCTCTTCGACTTCGCCCTCAACGATCAGCGTTTCAGGAAGGTATTTCTTTACCATCATTTCCAGCTTCTGCGGATCCACCGGCTTTGAAAGATAATCATCAAAACCGTATTCCAGGAATTTTTCCCTCATTCCCGAGATCGCTGTAGCTGTAAGAACAACGATGGGCGTCGTCTTGTTTGGACCGTCAGACTGCTTGATCCGGAGCATGGTCTCCGTACCGTCCATACCCGGCATCCTGTGATCCATGAAGATAATATCGTATTTCTTCAGGTCTGCCTTCTCGCATGCCTCCTTGCCGCTGTTGGCGCTGTCTATCGAAGCATGCGTCCTCTTCAAAAGATTTGTGAAAACAACAATATTTACGGGTGTATCATCAACAACCAGAAGCTTTGCTTTCTCGGCAGTGAACTGCGCCTCTGATCTCTTTTTCTTTTTCCGCCTGATCCTCTCTTCAAAATCTCCGATGAGCTCAGGTCCTACTACATCCGAAACGATCGTGAAGTAGAAATCGCTCCCCTTACCGTATTTTGAGTCCACGGAAAGCTTTGAGCCCATCATGGAAAGCAGGCTCTTTACGATACTCATTCCAAGGCCGCTTCCCTCGATGTCCCTGTTCCTTCCCTCTTCGATCCTGTCAAAGGGCGAGAAAAGTATATCCATGTCCTCTTCTCTTATACCTATCCCGGTATCTTTGACATGGACCGTGATCGCAGTCTTTCCTTCTTCTTTGAAATCATTGTTTCGCTCGAACGAAAGCGTTACAGCGCCTTCCTCGGTATATTTCACAGCGTTCGTAAGCAGGTTCAATATCACCTGCCTTATCCTCGTGTCGTCGCCCCGCAGCTCCTCGCAAAGCTCCTTGTCCACACTGATATTGAAATCAAGCCCCTTGCTCTCAGCCCTCGGTCTTATTATCACATTGAGGTCATTTATGAGCGCCGAGAGATGATAATTCTCCGGTATGAGCGAAAGCTTGCCCGCCTCGATCTTTGAGAAATCAAGAATGTCATTGATGATCGAAAGAAGGGAGGAGCCTGCTGCCTTTACGTCATCAGCGTAATTCCTGATCGCGGGCTCGGTCGTCTCCCTTATTATCATCTCGTTCATTCCAAGGACAGCATTGATGGGTGTCCTGATCTCGTGACTCATCTGGGAGAGGAAGTCGGATTTCGCGTTGTTGGCCTTTACAGCTTCATGCTCAGCATCGGAAAGCTGAGCGAGCGTCTTCTGAAGCTTCTGATAATCCGGGGTTTCAAGAAACAAAAAGATAATGAAGGCGGCCAGATCCGCAACAAAAAAGACCAGCAGCACCTTGGGAACTACAAAGGTCTGAACCAGCGATCCTGTTACTATGATGGGGGAATAGACGACGAGAGGGTAAAACTGCCGGTTGGTAAAGGTCTTTTTGACCGCAAAGAGAAGTACCAGGGCAAGGATCACCATGGCGAGAGAATAACCCTGCACTATCAGGACCAGCGGACCGTGAGCGTAGAAGCCATCCTTGAATGTAAATATGAAGCCTGCCCTTATATTTATGAGGCAGAGAATTTGATAAACAACAAGTGAACAGACAGCGATCGACTTCACCACCTTTGCGGCTTTCTTCGGGAAACTGTCGTATGAAAGTACGTAAATCAGAAAGAAGAAGGCACAGCAGGGTGCGAGCATGAAATACAAGGTGTTCAGTGTAATGTTCAGGGGGATCGGAACAAGCGATTGATTGTCGATAAGCTTGGCCGTTACGATATCGATCGCTCCGGATATTATCAGCATGAAAACAAGTAGGCGGAATACGGCGCTGTGGCGCGCCGTATCTCTCCTGCTTACAAGCATGGAGCCAAGCATCAACACCAGAAATATGCTTGAGACCAGTTCAAAATAATAATTGTAGCCCATTTACGCTAAACTCATTTTCCCTTTATTTTGTCTTGTTCTTGTTCCTGACTATCCTGACAGCGCGCTTCAAAGCATAGGGAGCAACAGCCTTCAGCTTGTCCTCTGTGCGATACATCTTCGAAGCCTCGGGCATATCGCGTCTCAAATGGATCGCGTCAAATTCACACTTCGTCGTACAGAGCCCACATCCGATGCAGCGGTTCTCATCTACCGTGGTAGCGCCGCAGCTTAAGCACCTCTTTGCCTCTATGCTGACCTGCTCATCAGTAAGTGTGAGACGAAGATCCTCGAATGTATCCTTTGCAACTCCGGCCTTCTTCCCGGGGATCTGGCGCTTTGCGTTGTCAAAGCCCTCGAGAAGGATGTCGTCCTTGTCAAGCTCAATGAATTCCCTTCTGTCACGGGCAAGCGTGAGGCTGTTTCCGGGATGGACGAATCTGTTTATTGATACGGCACCCTCACGGCCGCATGCAATAGCGTCTATAGCAAATTTCGGTCCGGTGAACACATCGCCGCCCGCGAAGATATCGGGCTCAGCTGTCTGGAGAGTAACGGGATCCGCAATGATCCCCCCGTTCTTTCGAAGTTCAACCTTTGTATCCTTCAAAAGATCGCCCCAGATTATGGACTGTCCTATGGACAAAAGCACGTTTTCGCACGCTATCTCGATCGTCTCATTCTCGTCATACTGCGGACTGAAGCGGTGTTCTGCATCAAAGACGCTCACACATTTCTTGAAGACGATCCCGACTACTTTACCGTCCTTGACCTTGATCTCCTTCGGCCCCCAGCCGTTTCTTACTTCTATGCCCTCTTCTTTTGCCTCAGCCACCTCGTCCTTTGCAGCGGGCATCTCTGCCTCTGATTCAAGACAGAGCATAGTGACTTTTGAAGCTCCTGCTCGAACCGCAGTGCGTGCAACGTCTATAGCAACATTACCGCCGCCTATCACTACGGTATCGCCCTTTAACTTTATGGAATGGTCTATATTGATATTCCGAAGGAAGTCAACTCCGGTCTGAACGCCCTTTGCATCCTCCCCGGGAACTCCCGCAAGGCGGCCGCCCTGACAGCCGACAGCTATGAAGAAAGCCTTGTAGCCTTCTTTCCTAAGTGACTCTATCGTCACATCCTTTCCTACCTCAACACCGCATTTGATCTCAATGCCCATCTGCCTGAACACATCTATCTCTGCGTCAAGTACATCCTTCGAGAGCCTATAGGACGGTATGCCGTTCATCAGCATTCCTCCGGGGCGCTTTTCCTTTTCAAATACAGTAACGGGATAGCCGTCAAGCCTCAGGAAATAAGCGCAGGAAAGTCCGGCGGGACCTGCTCCTATCACCGCTACCTTGAACTCGTCGCCCCACATCCCGCCGTCGTGCTTCTCGCAGAGCGGTATGTAGCGTTGCTTCTCGTTAAGCTCGAGAGAAGCTATATATTTCTTGATCTCGTCTATCGCAAGAGGCTGATCGACAGTCCCTCTTGTGCAGGCATCCTCGCACCTTCTGTTGCAGACCTCTCCGCAGACCATGGGGAATGGATTGTCCTGCTTGATGAGTTTCAAAGCCTCATCGAAACGTCCTTCCGACGCCATCTTGATATAGCCCTGAACCGAAAGATGAACCGGGCAGGCGGTCTTGCAGGGGGCAGTTCCGGTGTCATAGCAGTTGATCTTCGCGTCGTCCCTGTAATTGTAATTCCACTTCTCGGGTCCCCATTTCACATCATCGGGAAGGAGAGACTTCGGATAGGTAACTTCGCTTCCGTCCTTTCTGCAGAGCTTCTGTCCGAGCTTCGCAGCGCCTACGGGACAAACCTCCACGCACTTTCCGCAGGCAACGCATTTCTCGTGCTCGACATGGGCGCGGTAAGCAGAGGCAGACATATTGGGAGTATTGAAAAGCTGCGAAGTACGAAGGGCGTTGCAGACGCCGGGAGCGCAGTTGCAGATCGCGACGATCTTGTCCTCGCCGTCTATGTTCGTGATCTGATGAACATAGCCATGACGCTCGGCTCTCTCAAGTATCTCGTAAACCTCTTCCTTGGAGATCAGATGTCCTATGCCTCTGTCGTCCATATACTCGGCCATATCGCCTACGCCTATGCAGTAATCGCCTCTGATCTGACCTGAGCCCTCGCCTCGCATGGTCTGCTGCTTACGGCAGGAGCACTCCGAGATCCCGAACTTGTCATATTTGTCGATCCAGGCGGAAAGCTTCTCTACGGAAACTGCCTTGTTCTCCGCGCTTATGGCCTTTTCCACCGGAATGACATGCATACCTATCCCGGCGCCTCCCGGAGGCACACTCTCCGTCATGCCCGCAAGAGGAAGCTGCGTCATGAGATTGAAGAAGGTCGCAAGCTCGGGGAACCTGTCCGTCAGCTTGTCCTGCATCATCATGAACTCCGCGCTCCCCGGAACGAAGATCGGAAGCTCGAACCTTCTGTGATGGGATGGAGTCTTTGAGCGCGTCTGCTCGATGATCCCCACCCAGCGAAGATGCTTCACCATCTTTACGGTGTCTTCGATGGACATATTGTTCATCTTTGCAAGCTCCCTGACATTGTAGGAGACTCTCGTCTTTTTGAAGTTCAAAAGGAACTTCGCCTCCTCCTTTGTCAGGATGTGGTCGAGCATCCAGTACTCGGGATCGCGGTTGTTGAGCTTCCTCGTAAGCTTCTTCGCATAACGGTCGGTGATGAGCGTCGCAAGCTTAAGTATCAGCTTCTCCTTCTCCTTGTCCTCAGCTACATAGTTTTCATCGGGCCAATAATCATTTTCATTGATCATCGGATCCCCGATCTTCCAGTCAGCCATTTTGTTTCCCATAGAAACCCCCTCTCAAAAAAAATAATAATATTACGACAGCTTTGATTTCAGCAAGCTGTAAAGATGTTCGCAAAGTATGATCACATCCTTCTGCCTTATCACGGTATTTCCTTTCGGTATCAGGGTCTTCGTCCCCCTGATGATAGCCACCGCGACCACGTTTTCGGAGAAATTGATCTCGGAGATCTTTTTGTCCTTCCAGAGTGAATCCTTGTCCACAAGGACCTTTCGCACATCTATCCCGATGCTGTTCTCAAACTCAACGGCAGAAAGGACAAGAACGTCCTGCTCCTCAATGATCGTATTTCCCCTCGGCATGATGATCTGATCGTCACGTATGATAGAGACCACGAGGAGCTCAGGCGGGAACTGAAGGTCCTTTATCGCCTTTCCGGTCCAGGGATGCCCCTTTTCCATTGTTATCTTTATGAAATTGACATAATTTGATATGTCATTTTCCTTCTGCTTGATCTTTGTATACTGCTCCACAAAGCCCGCGGAGATGATACCTGTGGGGATCGCCACGAGCCCTACGCCGAGGAAGGCCATTATTATCGCGATCACCCTGCCCGCAATGGTGATCGGGATAAGATCCCCGTAGCCCACCGTCAGCATCGCCGATACCGACCACCACATTCCGGAAAAAGCGTTGTCAAAGACCTCGGGCTGAACCGGATGCTCCACGGAATACATGAGGAGCGAGGAGGCTATCATGCAGGTAAGTATCAGCACCATCGAGGAAATGAGCTGTGTCCTCTTTTCGTATATGACATCCAGCACCACATTGAAGGCATCATATCTCGCATTGATCCGAAACAGCCGAAGCACCCGAAAGACACGAAGCGCCCGAAGAGCAACGAGCCCTGTCGGAATGAAGAGCGGCAGGATATATGGCAATATCGACCAGAGATCTATCTGTCCGTAAAAGGAAAAGATGAAATGGCTGATAGCGTAGCCATAGGACTTCCCCGGATAGAGCTCCACCGAGGTCCATATGCGAAGGCCAAACTCTATGATAAATATCACAAGTGTGACCATCTCGATCACATCAAACACTGACGCTACAGCTTCCGGAAGATCAAAGGTCTCGGCAATAAGTATCACGATATTTGTGATTATCGCGATCACGATGATGTAGTTGCAGATACGGCTTGCTGCATCATCCTTATTATTGATATTGATGAGATCAAAGACCCTTTTTCTAATCGTCTTCATCCTTTATTTCCTGCGGCAGTCTGCAGTAGGTATCGGCAAGTTCCCTGATGCTTCTTTCAAGGTCAGCAGAAAGAAGGTTTGGACGAAGGCGCCACTGCCAGTTTCCTGAATCCGTGCCCGGCGTATTGAGACGCGCCTCCCGTCCAAGCACCAGATAATCATAAAGCGGCACTATCGAAAGAAAGGCAACCGATCTGTAGGCCTCTCTTATCGTATCCCAGGTGAGCTTTCCGTAATCAGTATTTATCGAATTGACATAACGTCTCAAAAAGTCCCGGCTGCCGTCCCCTATGTCCTCGATCCATGCGCGGAGCGGAGCATTGTCGTGATTTCCGGTATAGACCACGGAATTTGTAAGCTGTCTGTGCGTCATGTATTTTGAATCCCAGCTCGTGAAGGCATACTCAAGAATGTTCATCCCCGGTATCTTCGTTCTTTCAAGCAGCTCCTCGTTTTCGCGTGTCACATTTCCAAGGTCCTCCGCGATGAGTTTTCCTTCACCGTATTTCTTAAAGATAATATCAAAAAGCTCATCTCCCGGTCCCTTTACCATCTTTCCTTTGAGAGCGTCCTCGTCATCAAAGGGTATCTCAAAGCACTCCGAAAAACCGTGGAAATGGTCGAGCCTGACTATGTCAAAGAGAGCAAAATTTCTTTTGAATCTCGAAAGCCAGAAGGAGTAACCGTTGTTCCGTTCCGCCTCCCAGTCATAGACGGGCATCCTCCATACCTGCCCTTTGGGAGAAAAGGCGTCGGGCGGAGTGCCTGCCGAGAAAGCAGGCTTCAGCTCTTTGTCCAGCTTGAAGGCCTTCTGGTTTGCCCAGACATCGGCGCTGTCTACAGCGGCAAAGAAGGGAAGGTCCCCGATGATCTCAACATTATTTTTCTTCGCATATTTGTGGAGCGCCTTCCACTGCCTGTCAAAAATGAATTGGATGAGGGCAAAAGCCTCTGTCTCTTCTTCGTACTTTTTTTCCGCTTCCTTTAAACCCTGGGGCTTTCTTTCCTTCAGTTCCTCGTCCCACTCGAGCCAGGGCTTGTTTTCATTTGCTTCCTTGATCGCGGCGTAAAGACAATAATCCTTCAGCCAGTAGCTTTCATTCAATAGAAACTCATCATATTCTTTTTTGAGCTCCTCTTCTTCGGAAAAGCTCTCCTTCAATCTTTTTGCAGCAGTCTTTAGGAGAGGGCGCCTTCCCTCGTAGAGCGCGCCGTAGTCCGCCTTCTCAGGATCAGCACCGAAATTCACACTATTCACTTCATCAGCTGAAAGTAAACCTTCTTCTATCAGCTTTTCAAAAGAAATGAAATCCGGGTTCCCTGCAAAAGAAGAAACACTCTGATAAGGGGAGTTTGAATAGCCCGTGGGTCCAAGCGGAAGTATCTGCCAGAACCCCTGTCCCGATCTGTTCAGAAAATCAACAAAATCAAACGCCTCTTTTGAAAAACTCCCTATCCCGTACTTTGAGGGAAGAGAAAAAACAGGTAATAATATTCCACAGCCTCTCATAATAAACTCTTCTTTCTACGCCTTCGGAAGGCTTTTTCTGATTGCATCGGAAAGCGCCACAATATCAATGGGCTTTCCGACATGGTCATTCATTCCCGAATTCAATGACTCCTCCACATCCTCAGGGAAGGTGTTCGCAGTCATCGCAATAATGGGTATGATAGAGGATTCACGACGCTTCTCAAGCGGCAGTGACATATCGGATTCAAGCGCCCTTATGGCTCTTGCTGCCTCGTGCCCGTCCATCACGGGCATTTGGACATCCATCAGTATCACGTCATATTTTCCTGCGGGGGAATACTTGAAGGCGCTGAGCACCTGCTCTCCATCACCTCTTATCTCCGTTTCCGCCCCCTTCATAGCCATTATCTCCCGCAGAAGCACGGCATTCAGCTCATTATCCTCGGCCGCAAGTATACGGAGGCCGTCAAATACGTCCTTTTCCTCTTCTGTTTGCCCAGGATCAACGGAGAAAAGCTCTGCCTCCGTGAAACGAAGGGGAATGATGACAGAAAAGACCGTGCCCTCCACCTGATCGCTCTTCACATAGATATTTCCACCCATGAGCTCCGTAAGTGTCTTTGAAATGGGAAGCGCAAGACCGGTACCGGCATTGCCTTCCGCTTCAGAATCAATTTTGTCTTCTAAAGATACTTCCTCTTTGCTGAACGGCTCAAAGATGGTCTCCTGATATTCCTGCGAGAGTATGACCTGATCGCCTCTGATCTCGAATGAGATATTTTCCTCCTTGCCTGAGGGGTGGGGGCGTGACTTGACAAAGAGGCTTACATTTCCGCCCTTTTTCGTACGGTTCAACAAAAAGACGATGATATTTGAAAGGATCTGACCTATCCTTTCTTCATCACCGATGAAGTTCTCGTGGGCTATACCTGACTCATCGACAGAAAAACCAACGGCACGCTGAACTGACAATTCATTTGCCGACTCTGCGACCCTCCTGACAGTTCTGTCAAGCGAGAACTCCTTTTCCATAAGTCCGTTCTCCCTGGAGTTCAGCTTTACGATATCGAGAACATCACTCACAAGTGCAAGAAGTTCATTTCCGGCGCTCATTATATTTTTCGTGTCTGAAGCGATCCTTTCAGGATCATTTTTGTCACGCTCAAGCAGAGAAGAAAAGCCTATGATCGAGCTCATCGGCGTTCTGATATCGTGGCTCATCCTTGATATGAATTCACCCTTAATCCTGCTGCTTTCACGCGCCTGCGAAAGAGCCTCTCTCATTCTCCTGTTCTTCTCTTCCTCCTCGGAAAGAAGCTCTGTGATATCCTGAACCGTCATCAATATAGTTTTTTTGAATTCATCAAGATAACGGAAGCACTCCTGATAATGCTTGGAACCCGCCTGGAAGCGAACCTGATAAACTTCCTTCTGGGACAGCATCCCGACTATGGTATCAAGGGACAGCATCCGTACGCTCAAACCTGAAGAGCCTGCGTATTCGGATGAGAATCTCCGGAGTATCGATCTTGTCTCCTCATCATAGTCCCTGTCCGGGAAAGTGCCGTCATTTATCTTTCCTTCGCTGCTGTAAAGGGAAACTATCTTCCTTTCAACATCTATAGTGGCTATCTGGATATATTCAATATCGGAAAGGATAGAAAGTATCCTCCTTGTAGCGTACCTTCTGTCATTCGTCTCTGAACAGACGATGGCCTCGATATCCTTTGTAGTAGGGTTTTTGATCAGCCTGACATTTGAGTTGACCCAGCCGTACCTGCCGTTCTCAAGCTGGTAATTCCAGTCAAAGGACAACTGATCCCTTCCTTCGTCAAAAGCTGCGAGAAGGGAATCCCTTGAGATCCGGGCTCTCCCGCTGTTCTTCGAAAGGGCGGGCCTCATGGCTACTATCCTTTTTATTATCTCATCTATGCTGCCTGCGCCTTCAAGGGCTTCGGCAATAGGCCCTTTCCCGATGTTTTCGGGAACCTCATCCTTTGTGACATTCACTCGGAGTGTGGAAAAAGCGTTTGGATTCGCAGCAAGAAGCGTTTTGACATTGTTGAAATAAACCCCCTCCGCCTCAAAGCGTTTTTTCTGAAGCAGGGAATTCATTATGCTTATTATAGTCACTATGCTGGTGAGAACAAAAAGATCCATAGCCTCGGAAGCAGGCATATGGTAAGGCTCAGTATTTATGGCTCCTGCAAACAAATGTACATGAAGAGCAAACAAAGCTGAAATAGCAGGCACCGCTATCAGCGACAGCCAGAAGGGATAGATAACAGCACCGAAAACAAGCAGGAGAGAGACCGCAAAGTTCATCATCCCGCGACCGTTTGCCATATCGACACCCGCCGCAAAAAAGCCGAAGGCCATTGTCGATGCGTCAAATATAATGATAGCGATAACCGAAAGAAGATGACGCCTTCCTTCGGAAAGCCTGTCATCATTTCTTGAAAGGATGAAGATCAGGGCGGCAAACACTGCAGCGCCCATGAGAAGAAGATTCTGGGCCTGAGGAGACTCAAAGCCTGAAAGAGTAGCAGGTCTGTCTGAGCCGTCCAGAAGGACAAAGAAAAAACCCATCAAAACCGTGAGGATGCAGAGCACCGCCCCGACGACACTGTTCTGACTGTCAATCCTCTTCAGAACATATTCAGATATAGCCTCTGTTCTTTTCTTCTTTTTCATGAATCCTCTCCAAAATAGAATAATTAAAGATTATAACACTTTATGCGCCCGTTTTTAATCATATCTTTTCAAGGGGATTCATTAAGAGTATAATGCCTGTACTGTAAGTTTTTTCGAAAGCGAGGTAAAATCTTATGAGCGAGCTTAAGTTCACCAGCGAAAATTTCAATGCCGAAGTAATAGAGTCTGACAAGCCCGTCCTTGTTGATTTTTATGCGGACTGGTGCGGTCCCTGCAAAATGATGGCTCCCGTGATAGAGGAGATCGCCGGGGAGTACGAGGGGAAGGTCAAGGTTGGAAAGCTGAATGTTGACGACAATCCGGAGATAGCTGAGCAATTCAATATAATGAGCATACCGACCCTCATCTTTTTCAAGGACGGCGAGGCTCAAAACAGATCAACGGGAGTCCTTGCGAAAGAAAAGATCGTTGAGATCATCAATTCCTGAGGAGGTCTCCTTGCTTTGAAAGAGACTCGAGAAGCCTTGTAGCATAGTCTGATTTTTTCATATTTCCTTCCTGGTGATCAGGAAGGATTTCTTTTTTGATATCGCCCTGTAATAATTATTCGAGAAGAGGACACAAAAAATTCACAATTTTTGTTAGCACTCATACTTGACGAGTGCTAACAAAGGTGGTATAACATACTCATCCGAAAGGAAATAACACAGATAATAAAAAGAAAAGAGGTGCATTATGATGTTATTCCCTAGTATCTTTAATGACAATCTGTTTGATGATTTTATGGACTTCCCGATCGTAAGAAGAGCAAAGAATGATGATTTGAATCACTTCCTCACCGGAAACATGAACAATTTCATGAAGACGGATATCAAGGAGCATGAGGATCATTACGAGCTCGAGATCGACCTGCCCGGCTATGACAAGGGAGACGTAGGCGCCGAGATCAAGGACGGCTATCTTACTATCACCGCAAGCAAGACGGAAAACAAGGACGAAAAGGACAATGAAGGAAAGTACCTGCGCCGCGAGCGTTATTCCGGCTCCATGTCAAGAAGCTTCTATGTCGGCGATGAAATGACCGAAGAGGACATCAAGGCTTCCTTCAAGAACGGAACTCTTCTCGTATGTGTTCCCAAGAAGGAACCCGCAAAAGAAGTCCCCGAGAAGCATGTGATCGCGATCGAAGGATAAAAAAAGAACCCGGAAAATGAACCCAGGGTACGGAGTCAGGGGACCATTTTTTAAAATGGTCCCCTGACTCCGTACCCTGGGTTCATTTTTTTATATCACGAAATTTCCGTTCCTGAATATCTCAACTTCCGTCCCGTCGTTCTCGATCCCGGTAACTCTCATCTCTTTTGTTCCGAACATGAAATCCACATGGTTTATGGACTGATTTCCGCCGTGAGAGAGGAGCTCCTCCTCCGACATCTCCTCGCCGCCCTTTATATTTTCCGGATAGCAGCGCCCGAGAGCCAGATGGCAGCTGGCATTTTCATCAAAGAGAGTATTGAAGTAGAGTATGTTCTGGTTTGAGATCGGCGAATCATAGGATATCAGTGCGACCTCACCAAGATGCCTTGAGCCCTCATCAGTATCAAAAAGCTTTGTGAGCGCGTCCTTTCCCTTCTTCGCGCCATAGTCAACTACTATGCCGTCACTAAAGGAAAACCAGAAATCCTCTATCACCTTTCCGGCGTGACTCAGTGGCTTACTTGCAAAGACCTTTCCGTCAACCCGGTTTCTGTCAGGCATACAGAAGACCTCCTCTGTCGGAATATTTGCATTAAAGAAGGTCCCGCTCTTTGAATAATTCCCACCGCCTGACCAGATATGATCCTTCACGAGCCCGACATAAAGATCCGTCCCAAGCTCGCTTACAAAATGAAGCCTGTCGAAATCATATTCATTCAAAAGCCTGCAATGGCGCATCAATTCTTCGTCATGAGCTTTCCATTCGGCTACCGGATCATTATCCTCATTTATCCTTACAGCCTGAAGGATCGCTTCCCAAAGCGCATCTACAGCCTCATCCTCTTCCTTTTCCGGAAAGACCTTCTTTGCCCACTTTTTGCCCGGAAGGGCGATGATGCACCACTGACCTATATTGTTCATGGTATAAGCCTGAAAGGGCTTCATCTTCTTCATGTACTCCAGACGCACAGTTTGAAGCTTGTCCTGATCTATATCCGCCATGAGACCCGGAGTTTCAGAATCGATGGTGAGAAATGCGGCTCCTCTCTCCTGCTGATAACGGGTCCTTTCGACTACCCAGTCGGGCACAAGAGAAAGCGACTCCGTGGTCTCGTATTCATAGCTCATATGGCTTATATTCTCATCGTTCCAAACTACAGAAACTTTTCCTGCTCCCGCTTCATAAGCCTCTTTTACGCAGAGCTCAACAAACTCATGATCTTTGACCGAGGCTCTTATCACGAGGAACTGCCCCTTTTCTATATTTATCCCGGTACGCACAGCAAGAGACGCGTACTTTTTCAGCAAACCTTCATTGGGCATGATACACTCCCATCAGTCCCCGACGAGCCTCACCATCTTTGGCTTGTGAGAGAGCGCGGGGAGAACCTTTTCCATCATGTCCCGTGTCCTTATCTTGAGACTCGTCGTATTCACGCAGGGATGACAGCCTATATAGTCGCTCTTTGTAACATCTTCATCCATCAGAAGCTGAACCCGGTTTTCCTTGTCATTCAAAAGCGAAAGTACGCTTGCAGACCCCGGAAGAGTATCAAGAAGAGAAGCAAGCTCCTCCGGCTCCGCGAAGGAAAGTCTTGATACATGAATCTGGGGAGAGAGTTCCTTTGTCTTGAAAGGCTTGTTTCCGGGCATCATCAGAAGATAATATTCCGAATGCTGCTTGTTTGTAAGAAACAGGTTCTTGCATATCCTGCATCCCAGTATCACTCCTACCCTGTTGCACTCCTCCATGGTAGAAGTCGGATCGTGATCCGATCTGAAATAGTCAATATGAAGCGAATCAAGGAAATCATAAACCCTGATCTCCTTCATCAGCCTCCCTTCATTTTCCTTCGGCCGGCCCTGAAAAAACTCTATCTTTCCCAAATCTATCTCTCTTTCTATGCTGTCACGAGCGTGAAGACACAAAGCGCCTCGCTATCTCTGAGGACAGCTCCATATCTTCTTCTCTTACATATATGATATATGTAAAGCGCTTCGCTCCGAGTGCGTAAATATCAGAAGCAGAACGCACTATATCCGAATCTATATTGTTTACTTTGAGTACTGCCGAAAGCCTCTGCGCATCTTCTTTTGATTCAATGGCTATGAGTGCCGTATCATATCCGTTCATCAGGTTCCTTCGATCCCCTGCATATCAGTGAGCATCAGGCGCCCGTTGCTGTTTCTCTTGAAGGTATAATCAAAATCAAGATTGAACTCGTGTGAGCCGCCTGCACTGAACCTGAAAAGGCAGTCAACTCTGCAGGTAAAGACGTTTGGATCGGAAGCGGACCTTTTCACATTGCTGACCTTGAGTCCCTCATATGTTGGATTTGAAAAAGATCCTTCCCAGTCATTATTGTAATAAGCAAGATGCTGATAAAGCGGCGTACTCCTGTCTACATAAGCAAGCACGTCACCTCTGTAATCGTCATCATTCAGTGAAAACAGAGCGTACGCCTTTGTGAAGTCAGAAGCCCGCTTCTCAACCTCCGCTCTCTCCTCATCGGTAACAACAGTCTTCGCTATCTCCTCGGCAGATCTCTCGGCCGAGATCCGGAGTTCTTCCTCTCTCGATGTCTTTGCCGCCTCTTCAGCAGAGATGCTGAAAGATGTTTCTGCCGAAAGCTTCTCTGAGTTGTACCTTGAGACCGACCTTGAAGCTTCCTCTGAGCGCCTTGCGACAGCCCTCTCCTCATAACCCTCAAGACTGCGATAAACCACAAGAAGGACTATGGCTATGACAACAAGCCCCGCCAGGAAAGAAAGAAGCAGCACCTTGTAAAAAACCGGCTTTCTTTTCTTTTTTCTTCTTCTCCTGCTGCCGTTTCCGTTGCCGCTGTGGTTCCCGCTGCCATTATGATTCCCGCTTCCGCCGGAAACACCCGCAGTACTTCTTCTTTCGACATCAGCACCGCTTCTTGACCTTATCGGCATCATTTGGATCTCGTCATTGTAATCACTCATTTATATGATACCGATCCTTTACTTTACTATTATCGCGTTGGGAACAGGACGCATCCCTATGAGGGATGAGGATTTGTTCAGCTGCTCGCCCTTGTAGAAAAGACGCGAAGAGGAACCGCCGTCCAGATTTCCCGCTGTCACTGCGCCGTATTTGAGCATCAGTTCTCCCATCTGCTTGTAGGTGGCGCCGAGAGATCCGGGCTGGCGCCCGTTTACCGTCATCAGGAGGATCGCGCCGTCCGCGCGCTGACCTATGGCGGACCTTGGATTAAGTCCTCCTCTTATCTCCGCAAATTCAACAGCCTTACCGTTCAAAACCAGTGCAGGCCCGAAGGTAATGCCCTCAACTATGCCATTCTGAAGGGCCTGGGAGGCCGAGATGTTTCCGACAAGAAGCTTATGCTCACCCGTCATACCT
Source organism: uncultured Lachnospiraceae bacterium (assembly GCA_947167155.1). GTDB lineage: Bacteria > Bacillota > Clostridia > Lachnospirales > Lachnospiraceae > RUG306. The sequence continues at coordinate 21,648 of CAMVHB010000003.1, forward strand.
ATTATCGTATAATAATGATCGGGATCGAAATTCGACACCAGTTCCCCGTTTGCAAAGGTGGGACCTATCGGCATTCCGCCCTGACCATGACCATCCGGATCATAGAAGCCTCCGCCGTTGATGGCGGCAACAGCGCCTGTTTCGTTGATTATGGCAGTGATCTTTTTTCCGGAACCGGAAGTTGAGAAATTGCTTATTGAATAAAAATGAACTCGCGAAGGATCGTAAACTATGAGAAGATTACCTGTAAAGCCCTCGCCGGTGATCTCAATGGCTTCTATCCCGTCGCCGTCCGGATCCGAAGTAATGGTAGCCGGATCCTGCTCTGCTGCAGGCGTATCTACAGGAAGTGCTCCCTCCTTCAGCTCAGCTTCTGTTTTGATCTTCACAAGATCAAGCGAATTTGGATCAAATTCCACGCTGGCTTCCTCCTGCTCCGAGGAGATCATCTTCTGTATCTCTTCCTCTGAGAAGTATATACGTGCAAGAAACTTTGCCGCGCTTGTCCCCATCACGGAGTTGACAAAGATCCCCTTTGCAGTTTCAGAGGGTCCCAGCGAAATGACAGAGACCAGACCAAAAACAAGTATCACAAAAAGTGCCAACGCTGTCCCCAGTATTGCCAAAGAACGGACGATGATCTTTCCTATCAATCTTCTCTTTCTGCTTTTCCTCTTTTTTGCCATAGCGCATATAATAATGAATTTGCAAACATCTGTCAAATTGTGCCATTGTCAGACTGCTGTCAGCCAAAGACCTTTCGCTTCGGTGGAAGATGCCTCTCACTTATGCTATAATCCCAAACGATATGTCCGCAGAAAGAAAAAGTAATATCATAAAACTTGTCGCCTTCGTCCTTATACTGATCCTCCTCGTCTTTCTCCTTTCAAATGCGATGAGCGAGCTGTATCTGAAAAAGAAGCCCTATGTGGCGGGACGTCTGCGATGTGTCATCGAGGTGATGAATGAAAAGCCGGATACACTCGATCTCATCACCCTTGGAGACAGCGAGGCCTACTCCTCCTTTAATCCCATGACGGTCTGGAATGAGGCCGGCATTCCCTCCTTTCTCCTCGGACACTCCGCCCAGTTCATAGGCGAGACCTATTCAGAGCTGAAGAAGGCCTTGAAAACGCAGACTCCGAAGGTGGTCCTCCTGGAAACCCACGGTCTCATAGCAGAGGGAAACCTCGCGGAAAACTTAGGTGAATTTGTAAAAGACGAATTGAAGACCCTCTTTCCCATCTTTGTTTACCACGACAAGTGGAAGGAACTCATAACCGGCGAAAACAGGGACGACCCCAACTTTTTCAAGGGCTTTAAAATAAAGACCCAGTCCATGCCTTATCAGGGCGATGAGCTTTTGCAAAATGACGGCTCAAATGCATCTGTCCCTTCGGCTTCAAGGTTTTACATGGAAAAAATAATGAAGCTCTGTAAAGATAAGGGAATAATCCTCATGCTGTATTCTGCCCCTTCGCCGGTCAATTACAATGCTTCCACGCATGAAGCCCTGACGGCCTACGCGTCCGAGATAGGTGTTCCCTATACGGATCTGAACGCCGAAAACGAAAAGATAGGGATAGACTGGAAGACAGATTCGATCGATGAGGGTGACCACCTGAACGTCAACGGCGCTGACAAGGTCACACGCTTCCTCATCAATTTCATAAAAGAAAACGAAAGCATGGAAGACCGCTCAAAGGATGAGACCTACAAGGATTGGGATGCTCTCTATGAAAAGTATCTTGCCATGAAAGAGGAGCTTTCAAACACGAAATGAATGAAGAAAAAAAAGAAAGAAAAATGAGGATCGTCAGGGCTGCCGTTTTTGTCGGGATATTCTTCGGCGCCCTGTTTCTGATCTCCTTCCTGATCAACAACTTTTACGTAAAAGGCAACCCCAATGTCACAGGCCGCCAGCGCTGTGTGGCCGGGCTCATGAACGAGCCCGAAGAGACCCTTGATGTTATCGCCCTTGGCGACAGCGAAGCCTATACCTCCATCAATCCCATGTACTTCTGGAAGGAAGGCGGAGTCCCTCTTTACCTTGTGGGGCAGCCCGGACAGCATATCGGCGAAACCTATTTCGCGCTCCGGAAGGCCTTTGCCACCCAGTCCCCGAAGGTGGTCCTGATCGAGACCCACTGCATGATCGGAAAGGACAGCATGGCCGAAAACATAGGAAAGGTCGTAAAAGGCGAGCTCAAGAATCTCTTTTCGATCTTCGTCTATCATGACAAATGGAAGCAGGTCCTGATGGGGGAGGAGAAGGCGGACGACAATTATTTCAAGGGCTATGAGATCATGACCGCTGTAAGGGCCTACGGCGGTGCTGATTATATGGATGATGACAACAAGGGCTCACGCACCGAGATCCCTCCGGAAAGCCGCTATTTCATGGGGCGTATATTGGATCTCTGCGAACGAAATGGCGCAAAGGTCGTCTTCTACTCTTCCCCTTCTCCGGTGAATTACAACCCGGATGTGGTAGATGCCTTGACCTCTTACGCCAAAGAGATAAATGTTCCCTACTACGATTTCAATACAAGGCTTGAGGAGACAGGCATAGACTGGAGCACCGATACACTTGACAACGGAGATCACGTGAATCTCTCCGGCTCAATAAAGATCTCGAGAAAGCTCCTTCCATTCCTGAATGAAATAGTGACGCTTGAGGACAGGTCAAAAGATCCTTCCTATTCCTCCTGGAACGAGCTTCTCAAAAAATATGAAAAAATGGTTGCAGAAATGACAGAGGAGGAGCCGTAATGTTCAGTTTCCCCGATGATTATTTTCAGGACGAAGTACGGAGTGACTATCTCGTTCCGGCATATATGAAGCGTATCTGGGCCTCGGGCCTTAAGCTCCTTTCGACCGTTGACAAAGCCTGCGAGACCCTTCACATTACCTATTTTGCCGATTCGGGTACACTTCTCGGAGCTGTGAGAGAGAAAGGAATGATCCCCTGGGATGATGATCTTGACATAGCGATGACGCGCAGAGACTTCGACATCCTTGAAAAAAATTTTGAAAAGGTTTTTCCAAAAGGCTATGCCCTCGTCGGAAACCGGGGCACCAGGGCCATCCTTCACCCCTATATCGGAATGCCGGTGATAATGAACTCGCTTTCAATAACGATCTCGGATGAGTGGCTTTCGGAGAATTACGGCTGTCCCTTTCCCCTCGGGATCGATGTTTCAATACTCGATGAGCTTCCGGATGATGAATCGTTGCGGGATACCATATTCGGACTCGCGCAGCTCATCCTGTTTACCATAAGCTCCCAGACTATAGCCCCCGGCACCCCGGACACCGAAACCAAGCTTAAAGCTGTAGAGAATCTTACAGGAAAGAAGCTTGACAGGAAAAAAGACATCCTGCTCGAGCTTGAAATGCTCTATGAGGAGATAGTAAAAACCGTCCGGCCTTCCGAAGCAAAGAACTATGTGCTCTGGTCAAACTGCTGCTATCATGACGCCCTGGATCGGGTATGGAAGAAGGAACTCTTCAAAAAAAAGCGCGTTTCATTTGAAACAGGCGATATCATCATCCCCGAAGGCTACGAGGACATATTGATATCCTATTACGGCAAAGACTATATGACTCCTCCGGCAGTAAGGAGATCCGACCATACCTTCCTTGACAACTATATAAACGGTCTGAAATCTTATCTTGCAAAAAACGGGGACCCCTCTTTCAATACCTTAAAGGCATTGGGGATCCCCGTCTGACAGCCTGTCATTATTCTCAGAGCTTTTCCAACCGGCTCATGAGATCGTCATACATCTTTTGATACTTTTCTCTCTTTTCCTTTTCAGCTGCGACCTTTTCGGCAGGTGCTTTTGAAAGGAAGCGTTCGTTTGAGAGCATTGAATCGGAACGCTTCAGCTCTGCAAGAAGACGTTCCTTCTCCTTTGTGAGTCGCTCCTTCTCTTTCTCAATATCAACAAGCTCTGCAATGGGAAGATAAAGTGTCGCGCCGGCAATACCCTGTGAAACGCAGGAATCGATGTCGCCTTCCACCTCACTTGTTTTCTTAAGTACGCTGATGCCGCTCGTCCCGGCAAGAGTCGAGATCAAAAGGCTGTTGTCAGTGAAGGTTTCTCTTATATTTTTTTCCTCAGATACCGCGTATACATGAACCTTCTTTGAAGGCGGCACGTTCATTTCCGTCCGCACGTTCCTGACGGCACGCACGAAATCCTTGATATGGGAATAGGCTTCCTCATCCTTTTGGAAGCTGAGCGTCTTTGAATATGAAGGCCAGGAAGCCGTCATTATTGTATCGCACTCTGGATGAAGGGTGCAGTAAATCTCCTCTGTAATGAAGGGCATGAAGGGATGAAGGAGCTTCAGTGCTCTTGAAAGAACCTCCCTCAAGGTAAAGAGCGCCGCGTTCTTTGACTCCTCGCCCTCCTTGCCGTAGATCCTCGATTTGACTGATTCAATATACCAGTCGCAGAACTCATCCCAGAGGAAATCATATACCTTCTGGACCGCGATGCCGAGTTCAAACCTGTCGAGGTTTTCCGTGACGTCTTTTGCAAGCGTGTTTACGAGAGATATTATCCATCTGTCAGCTGTCGTGAAATCGCGGTCAAAGGGAAGTTCTATCTCACCGTCCGGAAGGTTCATCATGATGAACCTTGAAGCGTTCCATATCTTGTTTGCAAAATTCCTTGAATTTTCAACCTTTTCCCAGTAGAAGCGCATATCGTTGCCGGGGGAATTGCCGGTTATGAGCGTGAGTCTCAGGGCATCGGCGCCGTATTTTGAGATGACCTCAAGCGGATCGATACCGTTGCCAAGTGATTTTGACATCTTTCTTCCGAGGCTGTCCCGGATCAGGCCGTGGATCATCACTGTATGGAAAGGGCATTTTCCGGTCTGCTCATAGCCGGAGAAGACCATCCTCACTACCCAGAAAAAGATAATGTCATAGCCTGTCACGAGCACATCCGTAGGATAGAAATACTCATATTCCGGAGTCTTCTCAGGCCAGCCGAGTGTTGAGAAGGGCCAGAGCGCCGAAGAAAACCATGTATCAAGCGTATCCGGATCCTGAGTGATGTTCATCTTCCTGCAGCGGGGGCAGATCTTCGGTGCCTTTTCGGAAGGCGCTACCACAATATGCCCGCAGTCTGCGCACTGATAAGCCGGTATCCTGTGTCCCCACCAGAGCTGTCTTGAAATACACCAGTCCTTGATATTTTCAAGCCAGTGAACATAAACTTTTGAGAACCTTTGGGGAACAAAGGTGAGATCCCCGTTCTTTACCGCATCAAGCGCGGGGCGGGCCATCTCATCCATCTTCACGAACCACTGAGGTTTGATCATGGGCTCGATATCCGTACGGCATCTGTCGTGGGTACCGACATTGTGCTCGATGTCCTCGACCTTTTTCAAAAGCCCTTCTTTTTGAAGCCTCTCGACTATCCTCTCTCTGGCTTCAAGTCTGTCAAGTCCTTCATACTCTCCGCCGTTTTCGTTTATGGTCCCGTCGTCGTTTAAGATGTTGATCTCCGGAAGGTCGTGCCTCTTTCCCACCTCAAAGTCGTTGGGGTCGTGGGCGGGAGTGATCTTTACGATGCCGGTCCCGAATTCCATATCAACATAATCATCCTCGATCACGGGTATTTCTTTTCCCACAATGGGAAGGATTACCTTCTTTCCGACAAGCTTTTTGTAGCGCTTGTCCTTCGGATTCACGGCTACCGCCGTGTCTCCGAGCATGGTCTCCGGACGGGTTGTCGCGATCTCAATATACTTCCCTTCTTCGCCTGCGATAGGATAAAGTATGTGCCAGAAATGTCCCTTCTTTTCAACATACTCAACCTCTGCGTCACTTATGGTGGTCCTGCAGACAGGGCACCAGTTTATTATCCTCTTGCCCTTGTATATATAACCTTTTTCATAAAGACTGATAAATACCTTCTCAACAGCCTTTGAGCACCCCTCATCCATTGTGAAGCGCTCACGATCCCAGTCTGCGGAGGAGCCAAGCTTCTTGAGCTGGTTGTCTATACGCCCCTGGTACTCTTTCTTCCATTCCCAGGCCTTTTCGAGAAACCCTTCTCTTCCGAGGTCATCCTTTGAGATCCCCTGCTCCTTCAGGGCATTGATGATCTTGACCTCCGTGGATATGGCCGCATGATCGGTTCCGGGCTGCCAGAGCGCCTCGTAGCCCTGCATGCGCTTCATCCTGATCAGAATGTCCTGCATCGTCTCATCAAGTGCGTGCCCCATATGAAGCTGTCCTGTGATATTCGGCGGCGGCATCACGATGGTGAAGGGCTTTTTGCTCTTATCAACCTTTGCGTGGAAATATCCGTTCTTCTCCCATTTCTTGTACAGTCGTTCCTCAATCTCGGAAGGATCGTAGGTCTTTTTCAGTTCTTTCAATTTTCGTTGTCCTTTCCAATTATTTTGCCGTCCTTGCCCTCTTCTTTGTCCGAAATTTCGGCATTTTTCCGGTTCTTCTTTTCCTTCTTCAGATTCACGGCATTGGCCTTGAATTCCATAAGCTCCAGAAGATAAGCAGGCATCTTCCTGGAGCCAAGCTCCCAGTCCTGAACCGTCCTGTAAGGAATGTTGAAATACTGGCAGAATTCCCTTCTGTTCATTCCCGTCCTGTTCCTGAGCTCCAGAAGCTTTTCTCTTTCATTCATGAATAATAATTCCTCCCACACTCAGGCAAACAGCCGAAACCAAAGATCATGGTGATTGCGCCCGATATTATTTTCCTTCAGGAATCTCATCCTTTCGGATTTCTTCATCCGGTCAATATCCAGAAATCCGGACAACACTTTTCCCGCCTCATCCGGAATATCCTCAAAACAAAGCATAGCCTTTGCGAGACGCTTCTTTTTTTCCATAAACTCCCTTTTGTCCTTTTTGAAACTCCCGGAAAGGATCTCTGAAAGGTTTCTTCTTATCTTTGCCGCTTTGCTCTCTCCCCCGGCTCCAACCGCATTTTCCTCATGCTGCCGGTAAAAAAGAGTGGGCTCGTTCAAAAAGCTCAAGTGTCCGAAAACCGAGGCTATCATGAGAAGATAATGGTCATGCATCTCTATGAGTTCAAGCGATCCGGCGTCATGTGACTTCACTCTTCCGGAAAGGTATTTTTCCCGAAGTGCCCTGTTGAAGCACATCGTGCAGCCGGGAGCGACGTTGTCTATCAAAATCTGCCGAAAGTCGGTGCGTTCTCCGGAAAGACCGTTCATTTCGAGGAAGGACGGGCTCATGACCATAAGCTCACTGTCCGTAACCTCTGCGTCTGAAAATACAAGGAGAGGCAGATCATCTCCGTACTTCTCCCGAAGTTCATCAAGTCTTTGCTTTTCCCTGCTGATCTTGGATGAAAACCAGACATCATCCTGATCACAGAGAAAATATGTGTCCGCCTCAGTACTTTCAATGAGAAAAAGAAAATTTCCCTTAGCTCCTCCGCCTTCCTTCGTTGGTCTTGTCAGCCTGTGGATGGGGAGCCCGGAACGGAGTATTTCGTCAGCTATTATCTTTCCGGTTGCATCAGATGAACCGTCATCGGATACAACTATGTCAAACCCGGGATGGTCCTGGTCTCTGAGTGAGGAAAGAAGATCCGGCAGATAATGCTCTCCGTTATATACCGCAAGAAGCACTGCTGTATCATACTTCCCTTTCATTTCCCGGGCGCTGTCCTTCCAAAACCGTACCCTGTCTTCGTTCTTGCCTTGTATATCACATTTTCTCCAACCACCACAGGGTGAGCCATTGCTGTGAGCATCTTCTTTATGACATTTCCCTTCCGAAAGCCGCTCTTTACAAAAAGAGTTTTTCTGAGTGTCGATATCTCTTTTTCCGACATTATCTCTTTTCCTGAAAGGATATCAAGGAACTCAAAGCAGGAGCGGTCCGTAGCGCTGCTATCCGCCGAAAGATTGCCCCCTGTGTCTATATGGTGATAAAGCGGCTCATCAAGAAACACGCCCGTAACACCCTGTTTCATCAAAAGGAGCCAGAGAAAGAAATCGTCCGAGCCATTCTCCTTAAGGATATTTTCCTTCCAGAGATCAGGGATCAGTGACCGTTTGATAAGGCACTGTCCGGGGGATATTATCTGTGTCCCTACTCTGATATAAGTATCAAAATCCCACATCAAAGCCCTGTGCGATGCAGTCCGCACCAGCTTCTGCTTCTCATTTCCAAAATCAATGAGGGCATTTGAGATAATTACCGCATCCTCGCCTTCATGCTTTTCTGCTTCCTCAAGAAAGGCGTACAGGGCATCATAACGGAGAACATCATCCTGATCCAGGAATAATACATATTCTCCCTTTGCCTTTGAAAGCCCGTGTACCCGGGAGCCGTGGATCCCGATATTCTTCGCGTTTGCTACCGTATGCCAGTTTTTCTTTCCGGAATTGATGCCCGTAAGCACCGGATCTATCCCGGGAGAATCATTTACAAGGATCACCTCGATGGAATGTGATGTCTTTTTTTCCTCATTCATCTTCCGAAGATAATTCTCGTTGTCGCATATCGAGCCCTGCCACGTTTTCATATAAGCATTCCCGTCATAGAAAGGAGTAATGACAGAAACCTTTGCCATTTCAAAAGCTCTCCTTGTATTTTTTCTTAAAGAATTTCGCGGATAGAAAGGCCGTGCCTTTTTTCAACCAGTTCACTCTTTCAGTCGACTTCACCGGGATCTCAACGATAGAAAGATCACTATGCTTTGCAAGCCATACATTGAACAGGATCTCTGAAACCCGCCCGTAGAGCCTTCTTTCAAACGCGCTCCCGTTCTGTCCGGGAAGAGGCCTTTTTTCAAGCTCAAAGAGAATATCAAAGAGGAAGTTGCAATATTTGAGGAAGATGTCCCTCTTCATCACGAGCATGTTGAACATATAACCCCAGGTCCTTCCATACACCTCTACAGCAGCATGCTCATACTCAGGATGCCTTTCCCTTATCACAGAAAGCGCCTCATCAAGGTGCGATCTGTCAAGTGTATTTGCATAATGTGAATAAAGAGTCTCGATATAATACCTTCTCTTTCCCGGCACTATGGCGTCATGAGTCAAAAGGAGCTTGTCTATCAAGTCTTTTGAAAGTCCCTTGAAATACCTTCTGTAATGCACAAGCCCGAGAGCCTCTGCTTCACTGTTTTTGCTGAGCCAGTAAAGACCTGTGAGCTCACAAAAGCCCGGATTCTTTTCTGAAATATTGACACCGCTATCATCACGCCTCATGGGAGAAAATCCCGATGGTGCCTCTCCCTCCGGTCGAATGACTTCAGTTCCCTTTATAAACAGAGGGTTTGAAACCGCTGCGCCTACAAAAAGCGGAATATAAGCGCCATCCGAGGCTAGTTCCATCGGGATGGCGCATGGTTTGTGGATCGCAATGATGATTTCAACTGTCATGCGAGTGAGTATAGCACACCTTGCGTCTATTTTTCATCCACTAGATTTTGTAGCCAGAGCGTGCAAAAAGAGACTATATAGATGTTTGAAGTGAAAACTGCTGATCATAGAAATCCATAAGCCTTTCGGCCTGGACTTTGATATCGAAACGATCTGAAAGAACGGGAGGCTTCTCATACCTCTTCTCCTCAGCTATGACCTTTGCCCAAAAGGAATGAGGCTTTTCCAGGGAAACAAAGTCCACACTTCCCGATATATCAGCTTCCCTTGTAATTGAATCTGAGAATACACAGGGAAGTCCGTTTGCCTGGGCCTCAACTCCCGAGACCGGAAGCCCCTCGTAAAGAGATGTAAAAACAAAACAATCAAGCGCGGAAAGAAAGGACGGCATGTCCTTCACCGGTCCCAAAAAGATCACGCTGTTTGAAACAGAGAGTTCTGCCGAAAGAAGCTGAAGAAAATCCTTTTTTTCACCCTCTCCTGCAATGAGGAGCAGGGCATTTGGCATCAAGCCCTTCAGTTCTGCAAAATCCCTTATCAGGTGGGCCTGATTCTTCTGCGTACAGAGCCTGCCTGCGGTCCCCACGACGAATTCATTTCCGATAGAATATCTCTTTCTGAATTCAGAACGTTTTTCCTCATCAAAGGAAAACTTTTTGTAATCGATCGCGTTATTTATGACAAAGAATGGTTTTTCTCTGAAAAGGAACCTTCCGGCATTTTCAGAGCAGGCCGCATTTACCGTAGCATAAGAATTTCCCATTTTGAGAAGAGGGATATTCCTGATGGCGTGAAGCGTATTGTCAGCTGCGTGATCCTGGTGACTGTGCTGTATCCTCACCAAAATCCCTGCTTTTTTTGCCTCGGAAAGATAAAGAAAGGAAGCGTTTGCCATGCTTGAGTGGACTATATCATAGTTTCCAAAAGACAGTATCCTTTTGTACTTTTCCTTTATGGTACCGGCTGTCTTCAGAGAAAAGTGCGGCATCAGAAAAACCTTTGCTCCCAGCCCTTCAGCCATTTTCCCGACTGAGATGTCATTCATTTCGTGGACAACAAAATCAAAGGCATACCGATCTCTGTCGATATGCCGAAGATAATTAAGAAACAGATTTTCTATCCCTCCGCTCACATTCATGGTCGGAAGGATCATAAGTACCTTTCTCATTTCAATGTGATGAGAGTCCCCTGCTCTCCTGCGAGGAAGGAGGTCTTCACCTCTGAAAGCTTTGCTACGAGAACCTTTCTGACCGCTGAATCTCCTATATAATCGATCGCGGCGGAAATCTTCGGTTTCATAGTTCCTTCACCGAACTCTCCGGCCTCCATATATCTCTTCGCGTCAGAAACATTCATATAATCAAGAGGCTTTTCATCAGCTTTTCCGAAATTCAGGCATACTTTCTCAGTCCCTGTAAGGAAGATAAGCATATCCGCGTTCAAAAGCTCAGCCATCCTGCCTGCAGCGATATCCTTCTCTATCACGGCGGAAGCGCCCTTAAGACGGTTTTCCTGGGCGAGTACCGGAATGCCGCCTCCTCCGCAGGCGATGACAACCTGTCCCGCATCAAGGAGCGCTTCGATCGCCTCTATCTCAATTATCTCCAGAGGCTGGGGAGAAGCAACTATACGACGATATGTTCCGTCCTCAAGGCTTTGCACATGATTTCCCTTTTTCTCCTCCGCTTCAGCCTCCTCTTTCGAAAGCTTTCTTCCCATCACCTTTGTGGGGCGATAGAAGGCCTCGTCATAAGGGTCAACCGTAACCTGAGTAAGAACGGTGGAAACCGTATTTATCATCCCTCTTGAGAGAAGCTCTGAGCGGATAGCGTTCTGAAGGTCGTAACCTATATAGCCCTGGCTCATAGCAGATGCGACGCTCATGGGAGTATTCGTATATTCCGGATGGTTCTTTGAAAATTCGTTCAGGGCAGCATGTATCATTGATACCTGAGGACCGTTTGAATGAGTGATCGCCACCGAATAGCCCTGCTCTATGAAATCACATACCGATACCGCGCTCTTCTTTGCTGCCTCCTGCTGCTGTGGAAGCGTGGTGCCAAGAGCCTCATGTCCGAGAGCTATCACTACCCTTTTCTTTTTCATCTCTTTCCCTCCGTAAAATATCTTCCGATCGAAGTAACCGCATTAGCTCCGTCAGCCGCTGCCGTGATGACCTGGCGCAACGCCTTTGTCCTCACGTCACCTGCCGCAAATATCCCCGGGATCGATGTGACGCAGCTCTCATCAGCCTTTATATAGCCTGCCTCATCAAGTTCGGGAAGCCCTTTGATCTCCTCGAGGTTCGGCTTGATCCCGACAGCAATGAATACGCCGTTTACAGGAAGATCACTCTCCTCCTTGGTCTTCACATTCAAAAGCTTAAGCGACTTCACTGACGCCTCGCCTTCGATTTCATTGACCACGGTATCATAAATGGGCTCTATCTTTTCATTTGAGAGAAGCTCGTTCTGAAGCGCCTTCACGCCGCGAAACTCATCCCTCCTGTGGATGATGTAGACTTTCTCTGCAAACCTTGAAAGGTAAATTGCATCCTCAAGCGCAACATCGCCGCCGCCTACCACTGCAACCGTCTTCTTTCTGAAAAAGCCTCCGTCACAGGTAGCACAGTAGCTTACACCGGCTCCCGAAAACCTGTCCTCTCCCGGAACCTTCAGCTTTCTATGATCCGCTCCCGTGGCGATGATGACGGACTTTGTAAGGAGCCTTTCCTTTGCAGTGATGACCGCAAGAAGAGAAAAGCCTGCTTCTTCGCTTTCGGCTCCCTTTGCCTCTTCTATCGCGCTGACGCGGTCCAAAAGCTCCTCTGCCCCAAGTTCCTTCGCGTGCTCCCTGAATTTTTCTCCGAGCTCCATCCCGCTTATTCCGTTAAGCCCCGGATAATTTGCGACCTCATAGGTCGTCGCGATCTGACCGCCCCCTGACGGGTTATCCGAAATAACAAGAGCCTGATAACCTGCTCTTGCCGCATATATCGCAGCCGTAAGGCCTGCAGGGCCGTTCCCTATTATGATAATGTCATATGTCTTTCCCACGGAGCCCCCCTTTCAAACAATGTTTTTTCATTATAATCTATCTTGGCTTTTTATGAAAGCACGGAAAGAATTCTTTATTAATCGCAAAAGTAATGTTATCATAGCCTCATGCTTGAGATCGGAAAAAAATCTGTACTTCATATCTCGCGTTTTACCGGAAACGGAGCTTATCTCTCAAAAAACGGAGAAAAGGAGGAAGTCCTTCTTCCAAAGAGATATGTGAACGAGTCCATGCGGCTTGGCGACGAGCTTTTGTGCTTCCTGTACCTTGATTCCGAGGACAGGCCGGTTGCGACAACCGATCCCGTCCCTCTGACTCTCGGAGGATATGGCGTACTGAAGGTCACCTCCATTACGAAGATAGGCGCATTTCTTGACTGGGGACTTCCAAAAGATCTTTTCCTTCCTTATGCCGAGATGTCTGAACGGCCAAAAGAAGGAGACGAGATACTGGTGCGGCTTTACAAGGACAAAAGCGGGCGGCTTTGTGCCTCAATGAAGGGGCTCTATCATCTGCTTTCAACGGACTCCCCTTACAGGGTCAACGATGATGTAAAAGCAAGAATCTACGAATTTGGTCATGATTTTGGAGTATTTGCGGCAGTGGACGACAGATACTCCGCGATGCTGCCGAGATATGAACGGAGCAGTGCCATGAGGATAGGCATGCTCGTAAATGCGAGAGTCACAAACGTTAAGGAAGACGGAAAGCTTGACATCTCGATCAGAGAGGTCATTCCAAAACAGATGGAGGAGGACGAAGAAGCGCTTCTCGATCTCATAGATGAATACGGAGGCGTCCTGCCATTTACAGAAAAGGCGACACCCGATGTGATATTGAGAGAGACCGGTCTTTCAAAGAGTGCTTTCAAGCGCGCGATCGGCGGTCTTTACAAAAAAAGAAAGATAGACCTTTCAGATGGAAAGATAAGAAAAACAGAGGAATAAAGCATTAAAAAAGGAGAATCGGAAAATGGAAAAAAAAGAAGTTTCTACTCTTAAAGCCCCCCAGGCGATCGGCCCCTATTCACAGGCTGTTGTCGTCGGTGACTTCGTTTATACGAGCGGCGTCATCCCTGTTGAAGCAAAAAGCGGCATCATCCCTGCATCAGTTGATGAGCAGATCATGCGCTGCCTCCACAATCTCAGAGAAGTGCTTGTGGCTGCCGGAAGTGACCAGGATCATGTGATCAAGACGACCTGCTTTTTGAAGGATCTCAAGAACTTTGAACGCTTCAATGAGCTTTACGGAAAAATGTTCCATACAGCTCCTCTTCCCGCAAGAAGCTGTGTTCAGGTTTCGGAGCTCCCCAAAAATGTAGAGCTTGAGGTTGAAGCCATCGCTCTTGTAAATCCCGAAGCACCCGCCACTGAAGCCTGAATCTCACCAAAATGATCATCAAAAAAGGTCCGTACCCGAAGGGGTAGGGACCTTTTCATTTCTCATTGCAAATGCGATCAAACAGAAGCGTCAAACCTCGTTCCCACATTCGGATCAAGTGAAGGCATAGGCGCATTGTTTATCATACTTATTGCGCCCTGAGCTGCAGCCGCTTCCGCATCCAGTGATTTTGAAAGCATAGCAACACCAAGATCATTTGGAGTTTCTATACCGGTAACTCCCATAGCACTCATGGAAACACCTGAAAGACCCATAAGCTTCTCTCCTTTCTCTGCGGGCAAAAATCTATTATAATTATATCATCTGTTTCTGTCATTTCAAGAGGTCATGCGGTAAAAAAGATGAAGATCTTGTTTCTGAACATATACAGGCTCTATAACCATAATCCTGTGCTTAAGGCCTTCAGGGAAGCCGGTCATGAGGTAAAGGATGTCTTTTTCTCTACCCCTGAAAACTTCTGTCACGATGAGCCGCTGGAGAATAATATCAAAAAGCTCATCTCATCAGAGCACTTCGATCTCGTTTTCACCATAAATTTCTGGTCTGTCATAGCCCGTGCAGTCCATGACGCCACACCGCGCCTGCCATATATATCCTGGAGCTACGACTCACCTTTGAATTGCGATGACTTTTCATCAATGGCCTTTGACAACAATATCATCTTCCTGTTTGACAGGGGGGAAACCAAGGCCTTCAAAAAGCTTGGGATCGATACTGTCCGTCACCTTCCTCTTGCCGTCGAAGAAAAGTCCCTCCGGAATGCATCAAAAAAATATGATTTTTCCCTTCTCGGAAGTCTCTACGAAACGGCATGGAATGAGCTCATGAAAACAGCTACCGAAAGGCAGAAGGGCTATATGGAGGCTGTCCTCTTTTCCCAGCAGAAGGTCTATGGGGAGTATCTGTCAGATATGATACTCACGGACGACATATTCCCCGGGATCTCAGGGAAGCAGCTTTCCTTTCTGACAGCACAGGAAGCTACAAGGCGGGACAGGCTTGCCCTTGTCTCCCTTCTTTCAAAACGTGGAAGCTTCTGTCTTGTGACGGGTTCTGATACTTCAGCTCTTAAGGGACTCTTTGGCGAAACAAAGATAATGCCGCCAATGGATTATGAAAAAGAGATGCCCGCCCTCTTTCGCTCTACAAAGGTGAATCTCAACCCTCCACTTCGGGCTATCAGGACCGGGATCAATCTCAGGGCGCTTGATATAATGAGTGAGGGAGCCTTTCTCCTTTCAGGCTTCCTTCCCGAACTGTCGGAAAACTTCACTCCCGGAGAAGAATTAGACACTTACAGCTGTCTTGAAGAAGCGCTTGATAAAGCACTTTTCTATATGAAAAACGATACTGTGAGAAACACCGTCGCTATGAACGGACTTAAGAAGTGCCGGACCTTGTTTTCATACAAAGACAGGATCAAAACGATCGTTGATGCCGCAAAAGAGCTTTCATCATGAAATGAGAGACTCAACCTCATTGAAGTGAGTTTCATCCATCCCGCAGATCGGACAGACGAAGTCCTTCGGAAGATCCTCTCCTACAAACTCATAGCCGCATTTGTCACATCGAAAGATCTTTTCGGAAACCTCATCGGGATTTCTTCCGAAATCCTTTGGTTTGATCCTTTCATGATAATAATCATAAGTAAGCGAGGGCGCGTCGGAAAGCACATCCATATCCTTGACCTTTACCACGAAGAGAGTGTGAGTCTCAAGAGCGACCATACTCTCCGCCTCGCAGCTAAGATATGCTTTTGTCCCCTTTGTGATATATATGAGTCCGTTTCCCGATCTTTCAAAATCAGAAAAATCCCTGAACTTGTCCTCATCCTTTCCGGTCTTGAAGCCGAACCTTTCAAAAACAGAAAAATCCGCATCTGTAGAAAGCACGGAAAGATTGCAACGTCCGGTCCGAAGTAGCATGTCGTGGGTAAGATTCGACTGGTTCACCGCAAAAGCAATTCGGTTAGGGCGGCTCGTAACCTGAAAGGCAGTATTTATGATACAGCCGTTGTCTCTTTCATTTTCTCTCGCCGTCAGAATATAGAGGCCGTAGCTGAGTGAATCCATTGCCTTCTTGTTCATATCATTTCCTCTCCTCTATATAGGTACTGCCCCCTTCTGTTGCTCCGCATGATGGCTCCTCCTCTCACTCCGCAGACGTCCCCTGGCCCGCTCCATTTTTGGAAAGCTCCAGAACCTTTTCTGCAGCAGTCCTCCCTCTCTGGGTCGAAGGGAAGAGTTCCGCCGCTCTGGTATAATATGTGAGGGCATCAGTATCATTTCCATCCCTCTCCAGACAATAGGCAAGATAATATATAGCCTCGCCGTCAGCGTATGTCTCTTTCAGATCTACCACAGTGCGATAATCCGCAGCAGCCTCGGCATAATACCCCATAAGCCTCTCGCCATCGGCCTTGTCGTAGGCTTCTTTCGCTTTTCCCTCTATGATGGTTGCGGAAAGGGTGTCGTAGCCCTGCTGTCCATTCGCATCAAGAAGATCACGGTTCACGGAAGCCATCAGGTTTTCAGCGCTCCCAAAATCCCCTGATGAAGCAATGGTCATGGCGGAGATGAGGTTCTCATAAGACTGTTTCAGATCAGCCTGCCCCTCATAGGAGGTCAGCCGTTCCTTTAGCGATGTCACCTCGGATTGAAGCAGACTTATGCTCTGCTGTGAATCAGAATAGCTCTCATTCACATCTATCAGGGCATTCTTCGCAACTGAATTGTCCCTTTCCCTGACCTCGGGAACTATAAGAAAGACTGATACCAGGACGCCTATCAAAAGACCGATCAGGACATTCAGGAAACCTCCCTTGCTCGAATCCAGCGCCTCTATGATACCCCGCCTCGGAACTACGACAGTGTCGTTTCCATCCTGAAAACTTACCACCGGATCCTTCTTTTTTTTCTTTTTTCTGTTGTCATTCCTCTCACGAAAGACATTGTGAACTTCATTGAGATATGATATTGCAAGCGGATTTCCACTGTCGATCCGAAGTGCGGTATTCAGCTCCCTCCTGGCCTCCTCGTAATTGTCCTCCTGCATAAGAAGGAGGGCAAGGAGCACATGGGCCTTCACCATCTTCGGCTGATTCTTGAGAACCCTCTTCAGCTGTATCTTTGAAAGATCCCGGTTGCCCTGTCTCAGATAGGAAAGCGCAAGATTGTACTTCCTGTTGTTCGAATCGTACTTCTCAAGAAGTCCCTGACCATACTCAAGCTCCCCAAGATACCTTTCAGCCTCATTCTCTTCGGGATCAAGGTTTAAACTTACGACCCACTCCCTCAGTGCGAGCACCATCTCGCCCTGTTCAAAATATACAAGCCCCAGCAGGTTTCTGGCTGCGGTATTGTATTTGCTGAATCGAAGGGCTGCGCCAAGAGAATTGACCGCTCCTGTCAGGTTTCTGATCTTCGCATATTCAAGACCTTCATTGTAGGCGCGGGCGCTGGAAAGGAGAATGCTTCTGTATGCGGTATTATCCGTGCCACAGTTTTCGCAATAAAGACCCTCTTCAATATCATAGCCGCATCTGTAGCAATTCATTTTATGTGAGCTTCCTTTTTCTCATCAGTTTTTTTCCCGGCAGCCTTTTTTTCTTCGGTCATCATCTTCAGAATATCAACCATGTCTGTTATGTCAGTCTTTGCAATGACTTCTTCCGCATCGTTGACCTCAATGGCCGGTTTGAATTTTTTCAGTTCTTCATCAAAATCGATCACTTTTTCACCTTAATTGCCCAAGTCAAACGCAAGGGGCATAAGCTCCCCAAGCGTAGTTACCATATATGTCCCATCTTCCTTTCCAATGATAACGGAAAGATCCTCCCTGCAAAATTCAAGAAGCGTCTGTCTGCAAACGCCGCAGGGCGGGCAGAAAGCTTCCACTAAAGTCCCGTCGGGCAATACTCGTGCACCCGCTATCGCGATCGCAGAAAAGTTTTTTCTGCCCCCGGCCACTGCCGAAAAGACTGCTGTCCTCTCAGCACAGTTTGAAGCGCCGTTGACTGAGTTTTCCACATTGCAGCCCCTTATTATCTCTCCGTCCTCAGTCAGAAGGGCCGCTCCAACGGCAAAGTGAGAATAAGGAGAGTAGGAGTTTTCTCTCGCCTTCCTGGCTTCCTCAAGCAAAAATCCGGGGTCCGTCATAAAATCTCACCATATTTCTTTATTATGTCGGAAACAAGAGAGCTTGCACCAAGCCTGTCGGCTCCCGCTGCTATCAGGGCTTTCGCCTCCTCTATCGTATGTATGCCGCCGCTTGCCTTGATGAGGCGGCCGTTCTTGATATGGCTTTTGATGAGTTCGACATCAGAGACTGTAGCTCCACCCTTTGAAAAGCCTGTCGAGGTCTTGATGAATTCAGCATATGAGGTGCAGATCACTTCCACGAGCCTTATTTTTTCTTCTTCAGTCAAAAGACCTGTCTCAATGATGACCTTAAGTCTCCTGCCATCACAGGCTGTCCCTATGAGATTGATCTCATGCAGAATCTCACCGAAGCGTCCGGCTTTTACGAGACCGAGATTCAGTACCATATCGATCTCGCCGGCACCGTTCTTTACTGCATCATTTGCTTCAAAAACCTTTGTCTCTGTAGTGGAATAACCGTTTGGGAAGCCTATCACCGTACAGATGCGAACCTTGTATCCTTCGTACCTGTCATTGTTTTTTTGAACATAATCCGATGCCTGACGGACAAAGGATGGAGGGATGCATACCGATGCAGTATGGTACTTCATGCCCTCGTCAAGAAGTTTTTCAATATCCTTCCAGACGCAGTCCTGCCGAAGGCAGGTGTGATCAAGCCGTGACAGGATATCTTCTATTTCCGGAGGAAAAGCAGGGCTCATACAAACACCTCATTAACTGATCAAAAGCCAACAGCAATGCTGTATTATACATCATAAGTTCTTTATTTGACAGACTTTATCTTCTTTCTGCACATATCGATGACTATCGAAAGCGCCTTCAGCCTTGCGTAATGCTTGTCATTTGATTCAAGAATGTGCCAGGGCGCAAAGGAGGTATTGGTCTTTTTCATCATCTCGTTTATGGCACCCTCATAGAGATCCCATTTTTCACGGTTTCTCCAGTCCTCATCAGTGATCTTCCACTGCTTCGCAGGATCGGCCTTTCTCTCATTGAACCTCTGAAGCTGCGTGTCCTTGTCTATCTGAACCCAGAATTTGATGACAACAGCTCCCCATTCCGTAAGCTCGTGTTCAAATTCGTTTATCTCATTATAGGCTCTCTGCCAGTCATTCTCGGAGCAGAAGCCCTCAAGGCGCTCTACCATAACGCGGCCGTACCAGGTCCTGTCAAAGATTGAAAAATGTCCGTCTCTCGGGAGTCTTGTCCAGAAGCGCCAGAGATAATGACGGTTCTTCTCATGGGGCTCGGGGGAGGCTATGGGCTGCACTACAAAACCTCTCGGATCCAAAGCAGAGGCAATTCTCTTTATATTGCCGCCCTTTCCCGCTGCATCCCAACCCTCATAGGCAATGATCACGGGAATGCGCTTCCGATACAGCTTGTAATGAAGATCGTGGAGCTCATCCTGAAGTTCGTCAAGCTTCTTTTTGTATTCCTCGTCTGTGACAGTCTTGTCGGAAAGGCTGATATCAGAAAGATCGGGGATAGGCTCAAGGGGAAATACATTCTGCCTGATAGGGGAAGTCTTCCCGTGATTCTTGAGCGCCGTGTCGATTCCCTGATTTATGAAGGAGAGCACCTGGTATACCGACCATTTTTTGTCATCGGTGTCTATGATGCACCAGGGAGAAGCACCGGTGTTCGTGTCATCAAGATACCTGTCGAAGGTGTCAAGATAAGACTCGTAATTGTCGTTCTCACGCCAGTCATCCTTCGTCACTCTCCACTTTGTGTTCTTGTTCTCCTCGAGTTCCTTTAAGCGCTTCTTCTGCGCCTTTTTCCCGATATTGATGAAGAACTTCAATATCAGATAACCATTGTCCGTGAGGCTTCTTTCGCAATTGTTGATGGAGGTGATCCGGTTTCTGTATTCATCATCGGAAAGCTTCCCCTTCATGACACAGTCCGTAACCTCTTTCATCCAGAAGCTGTCATAGAAAACGAACTGTCCGCCTTCAGGGATCTCCTTCATATAGCGGTAAAGGAAAGGATATCTTTTGTCCTCCTCCGTGATCTTTGAAAGATTGGTGACTCTGAAAAACCTGGGGTCGATATCCTTTATCACCTTTCCGATGATTGAGCCCTTTCCCGCGGCTCCCCAGCCTTCAAAGATCACCATTACGGGAAGACGATTTTCCTTGATCTTCATCTGGTTTGAGAACAAAAGCCCCCTTTGCTTTTCGATCTCCTCCTCGAGCATGAATCCTTCGGGCATCATCTGTGCTGAAAAATTCTTTAACATCTCAATCCCCTTCCTTTCCGGCTTTCGCCATTTTCAATAGCCTCTTTGTTTTTTCAACTGCGTCCATTATCTCCAGATTTTCGACGTCACTGAGGATCGAAGAGACATCTTTTTCATATTCCTCCGGATAAATATAATGCTTCATGGCATCGGCTGTCGAATCCATCCTGTCATAGTCCCTTTCAAGAAGCGCATCAAGAAGCGAGGTCATGAGCCTGACAAACTCATTTCCATCGATCTTTTGCAAAGCGGCCTCTTCTTCCGGAGAGGCGGCTGCCATCCGCTCCTTTAAGGCTTTTCCTATCCTTTCCTTTGCCTGCAAGAGCCCGTCCGAAAGGTCTTTCAGTTTCAAAAGGGCTTCTTCTCTTTTGTCTGACGCGGCAAGATGCTCCCCCTCCTCGGCGATCAGGGAAAGATAACTGTTCCCGAGCATACGGAGATTGCTCTTTAAGGAATGGGCCGTGATCCTGAAGTCTGAAAGATCCCCGTTTATTCTTATCTTTTCTTCCTCTCCCTTCAGGGTATTTACCCTGTCGTCTATATTATCATAAAAATTCAAAAGCGTATCAAGTATAAGACCATCCTCAAGAAGGAGCTTCCTTGATTCCGAAAAGTCAAAGCCCCCTATCACGGGAAGCAGCGCGCTGTCAGGCGTCTGCACTTCGCTTTCATTATTTTTCCTGTCCTTTATCATATCCTTCGGGAGATATCTCTCAAGGAGTGCAGAGAGCGCCTTCATATCGACAGGCTTTGAGAGATAATCGTCAAAGCCCTCTTTGATATAATCACTCTCGGCTCCTGCCACGGCATTTGCGGTAAGGACCACGACGGGGACATTTGAGTTCAGGTTTCCGGGAAGCGTCTTCATCCTGTGAAGAGTCTCAACCCCGTCCATTTTCGGCATCATGTGATCGAGAAAGATAATGTGGTAATTCTTTTCCCTGACCCTTGAAAGAACCTCTTCCCCGCTGTTTACGGCATCGACATCCATCCCCGTGCCCGAAAGAAGCGAAGTAAAGACCTTGAGATTCAGCCTGTCATCATCACAGACTATGATCTTCACGCCGGGAGCGTAGATCAGGGAATTGTCCTTTTCATCCTTCCGCTTGACCTCCACCACCTTGCTCTTACCCGCCATCCTCTGAAGGGTGGGAGCGATCCCCTGTTTTATCTCAAAGGAAATGACATAGATATTGTCCTCTTTTGAAAAGCTGACAACGCCTCCCATCAGGTCAACAAAGGCCTTCGCGAGATCCACCTTCAGGTCGCCCCCGGTAAGCTGTTCCCCGGTATAGGCTATCCTGAAGCTGAGGAGCGTGACGGCTTCCTCCTCGTTTCTTTCACGCTCGTCGATCGAGAGTGTCACCGCGCCCTCCCGGGTTTTGTTTACAGCCGCCGAAAGAAGGTTCGAAAGGCTCTGGCGGAGCCTCAGGTCGTCCCCGAAAAGGCTTCCCGGGATCTTCTCGTCAAGCCTTGTCACAAAGAGCACTCCCTTTTCTATGGCGCCGGGCATCACGATGTTCTTCACATCCTCAGCCATATCCCTGATGTCGTACTGTCCGAGAAGAAGTATCATCTTGCCCTCTTCTATCTTTGACATATCAAGGATATTGTTCACTATCGAAAGAAGGGAGGCAGCTACGGACTTAAGGTCAGCGGCATGGGCCTTTATGAGGTCGTCACGGGTCTCCCTTATCACCATCTCGTTCATGCCGAGAACCGCATTTATCGGAGTCCTGATCTCGTGGCTCATGCCGGCAAGAAACTCCGCCTTGTTCCTCGCGGCTTTGTCCGCTTCCTCTTTCAGTCTCTCCGCGGTACGAAATCTTTCATACTCGTTTGTCATATCGATGAACAGGGCCGCGTGTCCCTGAACAGCACCGTTTGCCATGAAGTCCTGGACCTGGGCTCTGTAGATCCTGCCGCCGATCACCATCTCATCCCTGCCGCCCTCGAGAAACACGGTCATCAGGGCTTCCTCTGTGGGCCGCTTTCCGATACGCGACGAAAGGTCCGGGAAGAGGTTTTCTGCCTTGTCATTAATCTCTATTACATTCTGCTCCCTGTCAGTGATCACGATGCCTTCTTCAAAGGCCTTTATTATCTTTTCATGAGCGACATCCCGCCCGTTCAGTATCCCTCCCCTTTTTATCGCTATCATAAAGATAACGGCGCTTATGGCCTCGGAGGCGGGAACCGTGTCAAAGATCCCGAAGAGATGAAGGTTGAAGGCTATATATCCGGCTACGGGCACGGACATTCCCACCGCTATCAGGATATAATTCCTGCTACCCTTCTTCTTCCTCCGGATGACGACCTCCTTGAAGATAAGGAAAAGCGAGATGAACATCTCAAACAATATGACAACGATCTCGACATAGTAAAGCGGGCCGTTCCCGTGCTTGAAGAAACCGTCCACGGCCTGTGCCCCGTCATAATAGAGGTCGTTCAGATCCCAGGTGAAGATGAGCACCAGCACCACGCTGTGCCAGATGAAGAAAAGCAGCTTCAAAAAGGCAGGAAAACGGATACGGACATACCGGAACATGAAGAGCATGAAGGTAAAGGCGATGTAGGCGCTTCCGATATATTCTATCCTTATGGCGTTCATGGCCGCTCTGACATTCTCTGAAAGGAAGACCAGAAGATAGCCGACATTTACCATGAAGGCGCAGAAGACTGTCGCTATGAGCGATATCGTGAGGGGAGTCCGGTCAAGCCTTACCACATAAAAAAGGGCGAAGGCCGTAACGAAGGTGACTATCATCTGGGCTATCTGAAGGGCGGGCATGAATTCACTCATCATGTGCCTCCTCAAGTTTTACGGAAAATGAAAAGCGAGAGCCGCGCCCGTATTCGCTCTCAACCGTTATTCCGGAGCCCATCAGCGCAAGGTACTCGGCCGCGAGCGAAAGACCGAGCCCGGAGCCCTCCACCTCGTGATTCCTCTGCTCTTCTATCCTCCTGAATTTTTCAAAAAGACTGTCGCGGTCGGCTTTTCTGATGCCTATACCGCTGTCCTCGACCACCGCCGAAAGAAGATAATACTGCTTCCCTTCCGAAAGGGGCAGCTTCTCCGTCAGGATCGAAAGGGATACAAAGCCCTCCTCAGTATATTTCACGGCATTTGAAAGAAGGTTGTTCATGACCTGCCAGAGCCTTAAGGCATCCCCGAGGAACCTTATGTGGACTTCGTCCGGCACGGAGATCCTGAAAGAAAGCCCCTTTCCCTCTATGAGGGGACGGGCGATATTTGCGACATTTGAGATAAGCTCGTTGAGGTTGAAGGGTTCGATATTGAGCGACAGCTCTCCCCTTTCTATCCTCGAAAGGTCCTCTATGCCTGAAACCGTCTCTTTCAGCCTTGTGACCGCTTTTTTTATGTCATTGGAATATTCCGCCACCCTGCGTTCCCTCGCAAAGCGGTTCATTTCCCGGTTGATCTCTTCAACCTGGTCAAGCGGCTTGATGATCTCCCTCGACATCTCCTGAAGGAAGACGCTCTTTGTGGAATTGATCCTGTCAGCCTCCTCCTTGAGCTCCCTCGCCTTCTCGATATGCTCATGCTCCTTTGTGACATCAAAGAGTATGAGCGCGATGCCGCCTTCTTCATTTCCCTCGCCGAAGCTCATTGTTTCCGGCCGGAAAAAGCGTCCGCCCTCAAAGATCTCTTCCGTACTGCTTCCGCTTGAAGCAAGAAGAAGCCTCTCATCGGAAAGGCGTGAAAACTCCTTTGTTTTCCGGACGCTCTCAAAGATCGAGCGCGCTGAATCGTTTGCTTCCACCAGCCTTTTGTCATTGTCGATTATAATGACCGGCTCGTCGAGGGTCTTTATTATCCTGTCGTGGGCGAGGTTCTTTCCGGAAAAGATACCCATATCCCTGATCGCAAGCAGGAAGAAAAAGGCAAGGAGCGCTTCAGACAGAGGGATCGGATCAAAATTGCCAAAGACTGAAAACGCAAAAAGGATCTGCCCGATGACAGATGTCGCCACTCCGATGAAGACCAGGCGCCTCGGCCGAAGGTCCTCGGCTCTCTTCTGCCTCGCATAGACAAAATCCCTCGCGGAAAAGAAGAGCATCAGCGCAAGCTCTGCCGAAACAACCAGTGCCTCGATCGAATACAAAATTCCGGTCTCCTTTTCAAAAAAGCCGTTTGAAAGGGCGACCTTCGTATAGAAAAGGTTGTGATGTTCGTAAGTCCAGACGAGTATCACTACAAAGATATGCCATGAAATGATGATGGCGGTAAGCAGGGCAGGAAGCCTGATGCCTGAATAATGCAATACGAAGATCATCCCTATCGCAAACGCAAAGGATGAACCGACATATTCAAGTCTTACCGCGATCATCAGCTCTGAGATCTCTTTTGAAATGAGCTCCAGCAGATAGCCAAGGTTCATGAAGAAGATGAAGGCCATGTTCAGAAAGAGAAGCATGGAGGTTCTCGTTCTGTCAAGCCGTACGAGATAAGCCATCGTAGAAATGCAAAAGACCGTGATGGCGACCTGGAGTAATATTAAGGGCAGCCCTGCCTCAGGCATTGTCTTTCCCCGCCCCGACCGACTCCTCAATGCATTTTGCAAGACGGTACAGAGCAACAGGTTTCAGGAAATACCCGTTCGGCTTCAGTTCGAGTATTTCCATTATCTTTTCCCTTTCCTTCATACCGGTGAGGATGTAAACAGGAGCGTTGTGATAGGCCTTGCTGCGTCTCAGCTTTTCAAGGACATCCCGCCCGTTCATTCCCGGCATTTCGTAGTCCAGAAAAATGACATCCGGAGAGTTCGTCTCGAGCTGAAACAGCGCCTCCTCCCCGCTTGTAGCCATGTAGACATCGTATTTGTCCTTGAAAGCCTTCCTCATGGTCCGAAGGAACACAGGGTCATCATCAATGAAAAGAACGCTCGGAACCCGATCGCCCTTTGATGGCGAGAAGAAAAAGAGCTTGTAGATCGACTTCAATATATCTTCATCTTCTATAGGGCGATATACCGCCTCGATCCCGTTTGATTCGATATAGCCGGCAAAGGGCTTGTATTCAGCCTCAGTGCCGATAGTCATGATGAGGGTCTCGGGATTGTTCCTGCGAAGGTAAGCGAAAATATTCATCGCCGAAAGATCAAGTCTCTGCAGACAGATAATAACGAGATCCGGTTTCATAGGCCTGATCGTGAATTCAAAGACCTTCTCGTCGGAGGAACAGAGCTGGACCATGCAGGGAAGCTCATTCTGATCACCTGAAAGGAGGCTGTAAAGTGACTCCATCTGATTGTTCAAAACGCCGGTAAGAAGGATCTTGTAGATTTTCTTCTGCATGAAGAAGCTCCTTTCAGTCTTCTATAGCAAGATAGGCAGCACCGTAGATCCCTGCGTCATTTCCAAGCTTTGCCAGAACTATCTGAGTATTCCTCACAGCGTGGAAGGCATCTCTTTCGAAGGTCTCCCTCACACCGTCGATGACAAATTTTCCGGCCTTTGAAACACCGCCTCCGATAAGAAAGGCTTCGGGGTTAACAGTATTTGCAACTACGGAAAGAGTATGTCCGAGCATTGAAAGAACTCTTTTTGAAACCCGAAGGGCAAGACTGTCTCCCGCCTTTGCAGCATCAAAAACATCCTTCGCAGTAATGGTTCCTTTATCGTTTCGAAGGACGCTGTTCTCGTCTGATGCCGCAAGCTCCTCTCTTGCAGCTCTCGCTATTCCGGTAGCAGACGCGTACTGCTCAATACAACCGTGATTACCGCACCCGCACGCTATCTTCTCTTCGGGATTCACAACGATATGCCCTATCTCTCCGGCCGCACCGTTCTGGCCTACGAGGAGCTTTCCGCCTATTACTATCCCTCCCCCGATACCGGTTCCGAGGGTGACCATAACTATCGAGTCAAAGCCTTCGCCGCCGCCCTTCCAGTATTCACCGAGAGCTGCTATGTTCGCGTCGTTGGCAGCCCTAACCTTCATACCGCATAACTTTGAAAGAGTATCCTCGATCGGAATCACGTCCCATCCAAGATTCACGCAGCGGTTCACCACGCCGCCGGGAAGAACAGCGCCGGGTACTCCTATTCCCACGCCAAGACAGTTGTCCTTTTTGATCTTCATCTCCTCAAGCTTTTTTTCTATCCCTTCCGCGATGTTGGGAAGTATATAGGCACCGTTGTCTCTTCTGTCTGTCTTGATCTCCCACTTTTCAAGGAGTTCACCTTCTGACGTAAATACGCCAAGCTTACAGGTAGTCCCGCCAAGATCCGCACCTATTACGTATTTTTTTGCTGCCATTTTTTCTCCCTTTCTTATTGACTGTCAAAAGTTTTCATTATCTGTATTCTGATCTGACGAAGATGTTTCCCCTGAAGTTTGAGCCTCACCACCGGCAGGCTCCGAAGGTGTATCGGGAGGAGGTTCCGATACTTCATCATTGTCATTTCCTCCCGTTTCCTGCGGCGGTGCCACCGCCCCATCCGGCGGTATATCAAAAGGCTCCTCCGAGGAAGCAGCCTGCATCTCCGTTTCCTGCGGGCTGTCCGATGAAGATGATCCTGAAGAACTCCCTGATGAAAGCTCGGGAAATTCCTGCGTTTCGGGTCCTCTCAGCTCCATGGGGTCCAGGAAAGGCAGATAACTCTTTCCCTCATGAAGGGGCACCATGAAATCATGCCAGATATGAAGAGGGAAGAAAGTATCTGAGACCTCCTCTATATCTTTCGGAATATCAAAACCGACCCAGACAGCAGTAGTATAATATCTTGTATAGCCGACGAACCACTTGTCCCTGTTCTCGGTTGTGGTCCCTGTTTTTCCCGCGGCTACCTGACCCGGTATCTCGAAACCTCCGCCGGTACCGTCTATCATAGCACCTTCGAGAATGTCTGTCATCTTTCTTGCGGCCGTTACATCATATACTTTTGTCTCGGCTCGGTCAGAAACATAAAGCTCCTTCCCTTCCGCATCCGTGATCCTGATAATACAGGTTGCTTCTCTGGCACTACCGTCATGCTCTATTGCAGAATAGCCCTTTGCCATCTCAAGCACGTTCACTCCGTGTGTAAAGCCCCCGATACCGGCTGCCTGTACTCTGTCGGAGGGGTCCAGCCCGTAGAAGCCCAGCTTCGAAAGATAGGAGAAGCCGACTTCAGGCGTCAACTTTTTGAAGATATCCCAGGCTACTGTATTTTTTGAAAGCTCGACGGCCTTTCGAAGAGTGATCTCACCGTGATAGAGATCGTCCCAGTTTTTCGGACCGTCGTCGGTCTTCTCGTCCATTACAAGAGTATCCGCCGTATACCCCCTTTCAATTGCCGGAGTATATACAAGAAGCGGCTTTATGCAGCTGCCGGGCTGGCGGTAGCTTTGATAAGCCCTGTTCAATGTCATTCCCTTCACATCCTGGGAACGTCCTCCGATTATAGCCTTCACAAATCCCGACATATTGTCAATACAGGCAGCTGCCCCTTGAAAGCTGTAGGTACCGTCCTCTGCCTTTTCCTGATCTATTGAAAGTATATTGTCGAGCGAATCCTGAAGAAGCTTCTGGATATTCAGGTCAAGTGATGTATATATGCGATAGCCCCCGGTATAAAGCTTTGTGTTGCACTCCCTGTACTTTTCGTTGTAGGCGCTCTCATAGGTCTTTCTGTCTTCAGCGGAAAGAAAATCATTCCTGAATTCAAAGCCCTCACTCTTCATGATCTCCCTGATAGCGCAGTACAGGGTGAAGCTTTTCGCAAAATTATTATTCGCCTCGGGAGTCACGTTCAGCACGATCTGCTGCGCCATAGCCTCACCAAAGGACTTCTCGGAGATGACGCCGTCGGAAAGCATGTTCCGAAGGATCCTGTCTCTTCGAGCCAGGGTGTTTTCAGGATGAACAAGCGGGTCGTAATAGCTCGGACGGTTTGGGATCGCCACAAGGTAGGCGAGTTCCGAGAGCGTAAGCCTTCCCGCGCTCTTACTGAAATAGCCGCGGCTCGCAGCCTCTATCCCATAGTTCCCATTGGCAAAGTAGATATTGTTCAGATAAAACTCAAGTATCTCGTCTTTTGTATATTTCTTTTCAAGCTCTACCGCAATATATATCTCCTCTACTTTTCTCTCCCAGGTCTTGTCTGTGGTAAGGTAGATATTTCTCGCGAGCTGCTGGGTAATGGTAGAAGCGCCCTCGGTCACATGTCCGTTCCTCAGCATGGCAAGGCCCGCTCTGATTATTGCAGCAAGATCAAAGCCATGGTGGGAGTAGAACTTCTTGTCCTCTATTGATATCACAGCCTGCTTCGCATATTCCGGTATCTCCTCTATGGGAAGATAATAAACATTCTTTTCCCCCTTCAGGGTCGCTATGACATTTCCGTTCACATCATAGGCGACCGAGGTCTGGGCCTTCCGGAAGGTCTCTTTTGTGGATCGTTCAACAAGCTCTATTGCCTTGCTTCGAAGCTCGCTTACCTTTTCAGCGTAACCGCCCAGATGATACCAGGCCAGGACCAAAAGGACAAAACCCATGAGAAAAAGCTGTACAAAAAGAAAGACACGAAGCCCTCTGTGCCTTCCCTTTTTCTTCTTCGTTTTTGTCTCCTGCTTTTCTATAGCCATCGTTCTTTTTGTGCTATAATCCGATATGATGATATTTATTATAGCATTTATGAAGTCTTGCTTGGGGAGGAAATCATTATGAAAAAAGAAGAATTTGTTACCCTTCGGTCGGGAGAGACAGCTTCACTTTACACACTAAAGAACAAAGATATGACAGTTACCGTGACCGATCTCGGTGCGACAGTCATAGACATAATCTGCCCTGACAAAAACGGTGTCAGGGAAAATGTAAATCTGGGCTACGGAAAGAAGGAGGATTATCTTTTGAACTCCTGCTGCTTCGGAGCTGTAGTCGGACGTTGTGCCAACAGAATAGGAGGAGCTGCCTTTTCTATCGACGGTGAAAAATATGAGATCGAAAAAAACGACGGGGAGAACAACCTTCACAGCGGGTCAGAGCGCTGGTATCAAAGACTCTGGAATGCAACGGTTCTTTCCGAAAGCAGCATTTCCTTCTCTCTTGACAGCAAAGATATGGACCAGGGCTTTCCCGGAAATCTTAGCGCAAATATCACGATATCGCTTCTTGACGACAATACCCTGGTCTTTGATTATTCGGCGATCTCAGACAAGAAGACCATCTTCAATCCCACCTTCCACGGATATTTCAATCTTTCCGGTGAAGGAAAGGGAGATATACTTTCGCATGAACTTTTGATATACGCTGATGAGCTTACATACGCTCCGAAGGGCTCTATACCGAATGGTGAGATAAGGAATGTCCACGGCACTCCTATGGACTTTACATCATTCAAGACAATTGGGAAGGATATCGGAGAAGACTATGCCCTTTTGAATTTTGCAGGCGGCTATGACCACAATTATATTATGAGAAAGAGCCCGAAGGACAGGGAGATCTCACTTGACGCAAACGGACTTTCCATCTTCAAAAACGCAGTGCTCCATGACCCCGCCTCGGGTCGCAGGATGGAGGTATTTTCCGATATGCCGGGGCTTCAGGCCTATTCCGGAAATTTCATAAGAGATGCATTCGGGCGAAACGGTGAGGCTTATCACTCACATTCGGGTATAGCCCTTGAGACGCAGTTTTATCCGAATGCCGTGAATATACCTTCCTTCCCCCAGCCTGTGATAGAGAAGGATGAGGAGGTCTTTCACCGGACAGCCTACAGATTTTCGGTCTGAGGGAGAATCATATATTCTGCTTCACGATATCATCCATCGAGATCAATATGATATTTTTGATGGCGTTTGCCGCAGTGACGGCGGTATCGTGAAAGCCATTGTTTGAGAAGGCGATGTAGTAATCTACCTCGCCTTTTTCTCTTACCTTTTTTGTAAGGTCGATAAGCCCCTTCAGGGAAGCCATATCCACGGGCTTGCTTTCCCCGATATAACAGCGTCCGAAGATGAGTGAACTCTTCTCATCCTCTGTCGTTCCTGAGCAGACAAGGTCAAAGTCGGCGGTCGTCTTCTTTTCGTCGTCGTTCACCCACCAGTTCCCGACAGCGTTCACGGTGACAGGAAGCCCCGTTCCGCCGCCTTTGACAAACTCCTTACATATCTTCACGAATACCTCCCGGATGAAGGAATCGATCCCGGGCATCACACATTCATCTATGAATTCGTCGATCCTCCCGGAATAGATATAATCCATATGAGGCGCTGCAAATCTGTACCAGAAGAGATCAAAGGTATTTACTATGGAGTACCTCGTCTTTCGCCTGTTGTTCGGCTCTGTGACAGGGTTCTCCTTCACTACGAAATCAAGCGCCATCAGGGTATTCATATAAGGCACTACTATATCCTTCGGTTTCTTCACGGCAGCGCTTATCTCGTTCACCCTTGAAAGGCCCCCGGCAAGCGTCGTAAGCATCCTGTTGTAATACGACTTCTCCCGAAGATCGATCTCCAGTATATCCTCCGGAAGAGTTCCGACGGCCTCCTTTGAAAAGAGGAGCGCTTTCACTCCGCGCCTGATCATAGTCTCTATTGAATCCCTGCTGTATTCCTCCGCGAGGATCTCAAGTTCCCCCGGAATACCGCCGGAAAGACCGTACAAAAAGACCTGCTCCTCAGTGGACGCGCCCGTCAGAAAGTCCTTCACGGAATAAAAGCTCATGGGCTTCAAGGTCATCCCGCCAAAATAAGCCTTTGTCCAGCGCCGCGTTCCCTTCTCGCTCTCCATCACCTTGTCCATAGCAAGAAACGAATCGGATGAAAAGATAATGCTGATCTTCGTCTTATCCCATCTATCCATCACAAAGTCATAGAGTATATCTTCAAAAACGCTGTCGGCACGCATGAGGGAAGGGGCATCATCTATTACGAGTGTGAATTCCCCTCCATTTGCCTCCTTTTCAACGAGAGTAAGTAATCTTGTAAATCTATCCTTAAGGGATACAGCTTTTTCTTCTCCCTCCGGAAAGACTCTTTTTTTCGTTGCAGCGAAAAACTCCGCCTCAAGCAATGCCTCCTCATCATCATCCGTTGTCGGATAGGCGCAAAAATAAAGCCCCCTGTTATCCTTAAGAAATTCCTGCAACAGAGAGGTCTTTCCTATCCCGCGCCTTCCCTTGAGAACAAAAAGCCTCCTCTTGTCAGAGACGCTTTCAGCGAACTCCCTCAATTTGAACAGTTCTTCAGATCTTCCGATAAACATAAAAAATACGTCCTTCAGCTAAAAAACAATAAGCCCACGGACGCAATTGTAATATGTTTCAACTAATGATTTCAACCACAATTATTTTGAAAATCTTGTGGTTTATTCGCTCTTTTCCTTGACGATCATGAGCTTCACTCCCGACACATCCTTTACAAAGGCCTTTTCATTCTCCTCAAAGGTAATATCATTGTCAACGGACCTTGCCGTCCACTCCATCCCGTCGAGGCGCACCTTCCCCGTCTCAGCCATATTGTCTACCCTCTCGAGCACGAGCACCTCCTTGCCCTTTGTCGCCTCGTAATTCGTCGCCATCTTTTTTGAATTCAGGTATTTGACGGCAAGCGGCCTCGTAAACCAGAGGAGTACAAAAGTGACTGCGAGAAAGAGGACGATCTGAAGCCAGAGCGGACCGTTTAATAGCGCGACTATGAGCGCTGCGAGAGCTCCGCCCGCAACCCAGATAGTAGTGAGCCCTACAGTTGCAAGCTCAAATACGAGCATCAGTATCATCAGTACAAGCCAGAAGATATCAAGATAATCCATAATACACCACCTTTCTCAAACGGCACTTAAGCGGCAGGAGTCGCTGACCGGGCCAAAACCTTCTTCCGGCAGTGGAAGTAAGCTGTGAAGAGGAATATGTCTGCAAGCAACCATGCGGTGGGGCTTGCAAAGCAGGCACCGGGATAGCCGAATATGGGAACTGCGATAAAGGCGACAGCAGCCCGTCCTACCATCTCCATCACACCGGCAAGGACCGCAAGTCCCGAAAAGCCCATGCCCTGGATCAGGAACCTTACTATGTTCACAAAGGCAAGGAGTATATAGAAGGCGGAATTGATCGTAAGATAG
The DNA here is from genome assembly GCA_947167155.1 of uncultured Lachnospiraceae bacterium. GTDB lineage: Bacteria > Bacillota > Clostridia > Lachnospirales > Lachnospiraceae > RUG306. The sequence goes on from CAMVHB010000003.1 coordinate 53,995, forward strand.
ATCCACCCGTATTCCATTACTTCTGCCCTATTGGTGACGCCTGATTCTATGAAGAGTCCTGTAAGCTGTCTTCCGAGGAAAAACAGTATCAAAAAGGCCAGTACAGAATAGATGATCCCGAGTATGCCTGCATCCTTGAGTCCCGCGTTCAGCCGCTCCCCCTTGTTCGCCCCCACATTCTGACCGCCGTAGGTCGTCATGGTCGCACCAAGGGCATCAAAGGGGCAGGAGAAGAATACCGTGACGCGGATCGCTGCCGTATTCGCGGCAACTATCACGGATCCAAGCGAGTTTACTGCGGTCTGGAGTATTACAGAGCCTATGGCAGTGATCGAATACTGGAGCCCCATTGGAAGACCGGCGGAGAGAAGGACCTTGAAATAGCCGCGTCTCTTTTTGGTATCCTTTCCCTTTTCAACGTGAAGATAGGGAACCCTCTTTTTGATATAGATTACACAAAGTATGCCGGACACGGCCTGCGAGATCACGGTGGCAAGAGCGGCGCCTACGACTCCCATTCCGAAGAAAATGATGAAGATGAGATCGAGCGCAATATTGATCCCTGAAGCTATTACCAGGAAAACTACCGGTGCCTTCGAATCCCCGAGAGCCCTGATGGCAGACGAGGTGTAATTATACAGATAGATCACCGGGATCCCGAGAAAGATCGTGAATATATAGGAAAACGCGTAATCAAAGATATTCTCCGGCGTATTCATGGCAATAAGGATCGCCTTTGACAACAGGCACACCACCACTGTCATCACGACTGCAAAGACAGCGGTAAGGATCGCGCCATGATAATAAAAGCTCTTTACACCTTTGTAATCCTTCGCACCGAAACGCTGTGAGATGGGGATCGCAAAACCGTTCGCGACTCCCATGCAAAAGCCGATGATCATGAAATTGATCGAGCCTGTGGAGCCCACTCCCGCAAGAGCGTCAACACCCAGAAAGCGCCCGACTATCAGAGTATCCACGAGACTGTAGAACTGCTGGAAGAGCATTCCTCCGAGAAGGGGCACAGCAAAAGAAAGAATCAGCTTCATGGGCGATCCCGTCGTCATATCGCTTACAGCCCCCTTTTTCAGGGCTTTGGTCGAAACCTCATTTTCCTTCATCAAAAAATCCGCCTCATTATTTGTGATATAGCTTTCTGGTCTCGTACTGCGCCTCGCAGGTCATATTGATGCCGAGATTTTTCAGCACATTCGAATCCACCGTTGAAAGGATGACCGAGGAATGTGCCTCAAGTCCCGAAAGCTGCGGGACACAGTCAAGTGCTCTTTTCGCGTTCTCGTTGTTTACGGCCGTGACAGAGAGCGCTATCAATATCTCGTTCAGATGCAGAAGAGGAGACTTGTCATGCAGGCATTCCCTCTTCATGTTCATCATGGGCTCGATGAAATCAGGGGGTATGAGTTCCACCTCATCATCTATTCCCGCGAATTCCTTGAGAGCATTAAGGAGCAGGGCACTTGTGGCACCAAGCAGTCTCGATGTCTTTCCGGTAAGGAGCCTTTTGTCCGGAAGCTCAAGCGCTGCTGCAGGACCGCCCGTCTGCTGTGCTTTGATATTCGCCGCAGCCACCACAGGCCTGTCAGCTACTGATATGCCTGCCTTTTTCATCAGAAGTTCTATGGTCTTCACCGGACCGTCGCCGGCATTCCCTTTTCTGTATTCGCATTGGGCTGCGTAATAGCGTCTGATTATCTCCTGGCAGGCTTCAGCGCGGACAGCCTCATCATCCACTATACACTTTCCCGCCATATTGACTCCCATGTCGGTGGGCGATTTGTAGGGCGAGACTCCCTGAATCTTTTCAAAAATGGCATTGAGTACAGGGAACACCTCTATGTCACGGTTGTAATTCACCGTGGTCTCACCATAGGCCTCAAGATGGAAGGGGTCGATCATATTCACATCGGAAAGGTCCGCTGTAGCTGCCTCATAGGCAAGGTTTACGGGATGGTTCAGCGGAAGGTTCCAGATGGGGAAGGTCTCAAACTTCGCGTAGCCTGCTTTCACGCCCCTCTTGTTCTCGTGATAGAGCTGGGAAAGGCATGTCGCCATCTTTCCGCTGCCGGGTCCCGGGGCAGTGATCACTACAAGGGGATGCGTAGTCTCAATATAATCATTTCTCCCGAAACCCTCATCCGACACTATGAGAGCTATATCCGAAGGATAATCGGGAATGGGATAATGCCTGTAGCATTTGAGCCCGAGTGCCTTCAGCTTCTTTTCGTATGCTATGGCAGAAGGCTGCCCGGAAAACTGGGTGAGGACGACCGCACTCACGAACAGTCCTTCCTGCGTGAATGCATCCACAAGCCGGAGGAGATCCATATCGTATGTGATCCCCAGGTCGCCTCTGACCTTGTTCTTTTCAATATCTCCGGCATTAATCGCCATTACTATCTCCGCCTGATCCTTCAGCTCCTTCAGCATATGGATCTTACTGTCGGGATGGAAGCCCGGGAGCACTCGGGAAGCATGGAAGTCGTCGAAAAGCTTTCCTCCGAACTCAAGATAAAGTTTTCCTCCGAACTCTCCTATCCGCTTCCTGATCTGCTCGCTCTGCATCTTGAGATACATATCATTGTCAAAGCCGCTCTTTTGCATCAGTTCATACCTCACATCATAATATTGTCAGAACCCTGCATAGATCAGCGCCACATCACCGTAGCCGTCTCCGTAAGCGCCGAATATTATCACGGAAAAGATGAGCGCATAGCAGATCGCCCACTTCGCCGGAGTCTTCATAGTGAAGAGTTTTTCAACATCGAATCTGTTCTTTTCCTTCAGAAGGTCGATAAGAAATACCACAAAAAGTCCTACGCCGATGGCGAGATAATCCATGGCATCGATCCGAAGATCAAGGAAGGCCTGGGCCGATACGCCGTCAAAGAAGCCGCCCTTGAATATGCTTCCTATCATCGAAAGACCTTCCGAGAGATTGTTCGCTCTGAAGATGGTCTCTCCGATGAAGATCAATGCAAGGACCTTTACTGTTCTTATCGCAATGTACCAGGGCGCCTTGACATTCACATGGATCTTCTTCATCAGCTTGTGCCAGGGCTGCTTCGTCGAGGTCTCAAACAGGATGAGCACGAAATAATACATCCCGTAAAAGATGAAATTGTCACCGCTCCCGTGCCAGATACCGTTACAGAGCCAGACCGGGAAGAGACAAAGAATGGAGACAACGAAATTCGTAAACCACCTTCCGAACCTCTTTCTTCCGAAGACCATCCATTTTTTTACAACTCCGGAAACCGATATGGGATAGAAGATATATTCCCTGAACCAGGCGCCGAGCGAGATATGCCAGCGCTTCCAGAAGTCCGACGCATCCTCCGAAAAGAAGGGCTGTCGGAAGTTCTCAGGAAGCTTGATCCCAAAGCACCAACCGGAGCCTACGACTATATCCATTACTCCGGAGAATTCCAGATAGAGCTGGAAGGTATACATGATCGCACCGCATACGATCATGAAGCCGTGGTAATTCTGATAATTGTCAAATATCGTACCTACAGCAACTGACAGCCGGTCAGCGATCACCAGCTTTTTGAAAAGCCCCCAGGCTATCCGGACCGCGCCCTTTTCAATATTGATGAGGGAGATGTTTTCAAATTTGAAAAGCGTCTCCCTGATCTCGGGCTGCCGGAGTATGGGACCCTCAACTATGACAGGGAAAAAGGTGAGGAAGAGAGCTGTATGCTCAAGCTTTTCATTGGTCTCGGTCCTTTTCCAGTAAACATCCAGAAGATAGCCTGCTGCCGCCATGGTATAGAACGAGATACCGATCGGAGCGGTGAGCCCCAGCGGAAAATATTTGAAGCAGGCAAGTGCTCCAAAGAGCAGTATAAATGGCACAAAGAAAAAGACCTTCTTTTTCTTCTTTTCAATGAGCTTCGCCGCGAAATGGGTGACAAAGATCGTAATGATCGGAACGAGCACCAGAAACTGGCTCAGCACAAAGAAATAAAAAAGGCTTAGCAGAGTAAGTACCTTTCCTCTGAACCTTCTCGGAGTAAGGGCGTATATAATGATCGAAACGGGGAGAAAGATGAAGCAATAGAATGCCCCCGAATACATTTTCCCGCCCATCAGGCCTTCTTTCTTTCGATCATCTGAAGCATAGCATCCACTGAATTGAAGTTTTCGGGAAGCATATCGGTGGGCGTGATCTTCACGTCAAACTCTGCCTCTATCTCCGCGACGATCGTTATGAGACCGAAAGAATCGATGAGGTGATCATCTATGAGTGCTGTTTCTTCCTCATACTCAACACCATCATTTACATTGTTAAGGATCTCAAGCAGTTTTTCTCTCATTATCAATTCTCCTTCCTGCGTTCCATATGAAAATCTGTTGTTTCTCTCATCTCACGGGCAAGAGACAATTCTCCTCCCGAAAGTATGTATACCGCCGGAAGCTCATGACTCAAAAACAATGCCATGCCCTCGTCCGCGGAATACGCGCCTGCCTTTTCAAATATGAGCCTGTCTCCTATCCTGATATCGGAAAGCGGGACGTTTCTTACCATCACATCATTTATGGTGCAGAGGATCCCGGCTATGGACCAGGTCTTTTCCTCTCCCTGCCTTGCGGGAACCTGCGTGATGCAGGGAATGCTCATTCCGCCTATCTGTCCGTCATACTGGAGCTGATGTATCCCTCCGTCCGTCAGAAGATAATTCACTCCTTCATTGCTCTTCTCGTCCATGACCTCGGTCACATAAAAGCCTGTTTCCGCGGAGAGAAACCTCCCGAGCTCTATCGTAACGGGAGCGGTTTCAGACGCTTCACAAACCGCGTTTTCAAAAATCTCCCACTCCTCATCACTTATCGTCTGCCTTTTGTCATGTACGAAATAACTTACGAAAAGCCCGGGACCGTACTCGATCCTCTCTATCGGGACAGCATATTTAACTTTCAGTTCCTGCACAAAAGAGGCGACAGCCGAAAGCTCTTCGGCCATCTTTTTGAAATTATTCTTCTGAGTGCCGGGGAAATAATGGATGCCGGCTATCTTTACGAAGGGATCCTTTCCTTCGGACGCTATTCTTTCAATGACCTCCCTCTCCATCCCGAACTTGTTCCCGGAGGTGAGTCGGGGATAGACAAGTACAGTCCTCTTTGCCTCATGCGCGAGCTGCCGAAGAAGAAGGAACTGGTGATATGACTCCGCCGTAAAGACGGGAAGGACCTCGTTTTCCTCGAATATCCTTTTTGTCTCTTCAGGCTTTTTGATAACTCCTGAGATAAACATCTTTTCCGGCCGGACACCGCATTCCTTCGCGATCAGGTATTCACCGAAGGAGCAGATCTCAAACCTGTCCACATGGGGCTTCATCCCGTTTATAAGAAACGGATTTGCCTTAATCGCAAAGCACACTTCAGCCGAAGAAGGAAGGTGCTTGCGAAGGGCAGTGACCTTGTCTGAAAGCCCGTCGGTATCATATATGTAAAAGGGCGTCTTATATCTTTCAGCTGCTTCAAAAACCTGCTTTTTCATTCAGCACCTTTCTGTCTATCTTTCCGTTGTGATTAAGTGGCATCGAGTCAAGCATGATGAACCTGTTAGGTATCATATATGCCGGGAGCTTTTCATTAAGGACCTTTCTTACTTCTTTTTTGTCCGCTGTACCTGTATAGAAGCAGACAAGCATCCCGTTTTCCTTGTTGAAGACGCAGGCGGTCTGGCTTACATCAGGAGCCTTTGATATCGCGTTTTCTATCTCTTCAAGCTCGATCCTGTGCCCCATACGCTTGATCTGAAAATCCTTCCGTCCCGCGAAATAGAGCTCTCCGTCCTCCTTGTATGACGCAAGATCGCCTGTCCTGTAGGTAAATTCTTTTGTCCCATCGCCCGTATCCATCATGAGAAATGCCTTGTTTGTCTCTTCATCGCTTCCGAAATAGCCCTTTGTCATGCACTCTCCGGATACGCAGATCTCCCCTTCCACATCCTTTTCATGAATGATATTTCCATCCTTGTCCGCGATGAAAACCTTTCTTCCCGGGAAGACCTTTCCGAGCGGGAGCTTTGATTCTGTTGAAAAGTCCTTCGGCATCTCATAATAGGTGCAGTTGCAGGTGATCTCAGTGGGACCGTAAAGGTTCACATATTCGGTTTCAGGAAGCGCTTTCCTCCAGATATTGAGCTGCTTTACAGGCATCGCCTGCCCTGAGAAGAGGACCTTTCTGACCTTTTCGGGGATACGATAAGAAAAGATATCCATGCCCGAAAGGATCGAAAGCGCCGGGACAGCCCAGATGAGTATCGTGATATCGTTGTCGCAGAGGAAGTCCATGAGCTTCGGCGGGACGCTGAAATAATCCTTATGTATCATCACAAGAGTCGCGCCTGTCTTTGCTGATGAATAAAGGTCTTTTACGGATATGTCAAAATCAAGCGGTGCCTGGTTTCCGATCCGGTCGTCCTCCCGGATCCCGAAAATATCAACGAAGTCGTCAATAAATTTCATGACAGAATTCATCGGAACCACGACTCCCTTCGGGGTACCTGTCGTCCCTGATGTGAACATCACGTAGAGAGGATCATCAATAGCAGCAGAAGCCTTCCGCTCTGAAAGCAGCGCCTCGTCTGCATCACCCGAGTCTCTTAAGTCCTTCGCATTAAATATCTTTCCCTGAAAGCCTGCTTTTTCAAGCTTTTCCATTCCGTCGTCATCAGTGATCACAGCCGGGGGATTAAGGACATTTATTATCTTCATGAGGCGCTCCGCGGGCTGCTCCTGCGACACGGGAACATAGGTGCCGCCGGCATAGACTATCCCGTAAAAGCACGATAATGTGAGCGCGCCCTTTTCCATGAACACCGGGATGAAGGAATGTGCTCCCACTTCCTTTGAAAGTGCTGTCCCTATCGCTTTTGCATCGCGAACCAGTTCTTCAAAGGTCAGGGTATAGTCAGGTCCCTCAACAGCATTTTTTTTTGGATCTCTCCTGCAGGTTTCTTCGATATAATCCGTCACCCGCCGTGTATCTTCAGCCATTTTTTCCCTTTCCGGATAAAACGTATACTTCAAAACACAATCTGTTTCATTATAGGAACTTATACTTTTTTTTGCAACAGAAAGACAAATGTGCGATGATGAGGGACGGAGGTTTTCATTATGGAAGTTACGCTGAAAAAAGGCGGCGGCCGTGCCTTAAAGAGCGGCGGCGCGTTTGTATATGATAATGAGATAGACAGTCTCAAGGGAGACTTTGAAAACGGGGACATCGTGAAGGTCCTCGACTTTGACGGCTTCTTCTTAGGCTACGGCTTCATCAATATGAACTCAGTCATCAGGATAAGGATGCTGTCTCGCTATCGAAAAGAGCCACCGGATGCAGAGTTTTTCAAGGAAAGAGTCAGAGCCGCATGGGAGCTTCGAAAAGCTGTCGTCGATACAAGTTCCTGCAGGATCATTTTTGGCGAGGCGGACTTTCTGCCCGGGCTTACGGTAGACAAATATGAGGACATCCTGGTCTTTGAATGCCTCGCCCTCGGGATGAAAAAGCTTCTTCCGATTGTTATTCCTGCTCTGCTTTCTGTGCTTTCAGAGGACGGGATTGATATACGCGGTGTGTATGAAAGAAGTGACGCCCCGGTCATCAAAAAAGAGGGGCTTGAAAGCGCAAAAGGCTGGTACTTTAAAAAGGATCCCGCAGATGATATACCGACAAATATCATCATTACCGAAAACGGGATCAAATACAGAGTTGACTTTGAAAACGGTCAGAAGACGGGCTTCTTCCTTGATCAGAAGAACAACAGAAGATTGCTCCATGACCTTGTGGAGAGACTTAAGAAGGACGGCGATACGGTGTCAGTCCTCGACTGCTTCACCCATATGGGGACTTTCGCGCTGAATGCCGCAAAGGGCGGCGCTGACAAAGTCATCGCTCTTGATATTTCATCAACGGCGATAGAGGCCGCAAGGGAAAATGCTTTGATGAACGATCTTTCTGACAGGGTTTCTTTCATTGAATGCGATGTATTTGAAAAACTCCCGCAGCTCATATCGGAAGGGGAAAAATTCGATATCGTCGTTCTCGATCCTCCGGCATTTACGAAGTCAAGAGAGGCTACAAAACGCGCCATAGCCGGGTATCGCGAGATCAATATGAGAGGACTTTCTCTTGTCCGTGAGAGGGGTTTCCTTCTCACCTGCTCCTGCTCCCACTTCATGACAAATGAGCTTTTCACGAAGATGATGCGCGAGGCTGCAAAAGGCGCAAAAAAAAGGATAAGGCAATTATCCTTTTCGCAGCAGGCTCCGGACCACCCCGTTCTCATAAATTCGGAAGAGAATTCGTATTATCTCAAATTCTTCATTTTCCAGGTGATGACGGAGAAGTAGAGCCCTTTCTTTCCATCCGAAAGACTCTGAGTGTTTCATCGGGAAGGAACTCGTAGCCAAAGATCATCCTCTCACCACCCGGCATTGCAAAAACGCCTTCGCATTTTTCTATGGGCCAGTACTCGGGCTTGATCGTAAATTCCCCTTTGGAATAATGGATGCCGCAGATATGCTTTATCACAAAGCTTCCTATGGCCGTGAGGTATTCAGGGGTATATGCCCCCTTTCTTTCGCAGAGAAGAAGGAGCTGCTTGAAGGCTTCTTCCTTGTAACCGGACTTATAAAGAGTTTCCGGAAGCATAGATATGGCAAGCGGACCAAGCGAAGCAGCGGAGAACGAATCCTGCGAAACGATGGTCAAGAGTCTCTCTCCCGCCTCCCTTTTTGTGATATAAATACCATCAGATTCAGGCAGAAGTTCAAAGGCAAGCGCCCTGATAAGCGCATCAACAGGCAATAGTGAAAGATCCTCTTTTTGAGCGAAAGCATAGCGGTAGGCTTCAAGAGCGCCCTCGCTTACTTCATGAAAATGCTCTATGTCCTCAAGAAACTCCGCTCTCATCACGCTTTCAAAGGATACATATCCCGCAAGGGTCCTTGCGATATCCTCCAGCAGTCTCCCTGAATGGCAGAGATATGCGGTTCCCATATCCCTGTATCTGTCAGCCAGAACACTTCTCTCATTTGCGGGCGGAAGATCGTCAGTGCTGTCGCCAAGCGGAATCCCGAAGTCGACAAGGTACTTCGCCTTCGGATTTTTCTTTCTTTTGAAGCTGGGGCTCATGCCCGGGATCACTGAAGGAACAGCGGCTCTCTTTTCAAGATAGGAAAACCACCTCTTCATCAGATCATAGTTTTCGAGAAGGACTTTGGCATCTCCCGTAATATCATATATCCTGTAGGAAGCCTCAATGACAGAATCTCCCCAGCCCGCGTTCTGGAACAAAAGCTTTTTTTCCTTTCCCTTTGGATGGGGCGAAGGATTTGTATTACTCAGATTTCCGCTTCCGCTTTGCCATTCAAAGACCCGCTTCAAGTAAAGCCTCATTTCGTCCTCGGATTCCATGAGATCAAGTGCGCCGCGCGCTGCCGCAGAGAGGTATATCATCTTTCCGGCGCCATTACCTCTTGCAGAATAGCCGTCAGAAAAAAGCCCCGTGAAGAAGCCCTTCTCCGAGTCAATGCATTTTTGAAAGGCGCTGTTCAATGAGTCATTTGCTGACCGAAAGGCCACCCTCGCTTTCATTTCAGGATAATAAGGTATGGCGGAAAGCTTGAAGTACTTTAAGTCAAAGTCAGCGTCAATGACCGCGTACCTCATGGAATATATAGAAAAATGAGATGTATAATAATTTGTCCCCCGCTTCGTCCGGTAGCTTATCCTTCGTTTTCTCTCAAGGTTCCTTTCTTCAAAGACAGGACTGTCAACAAAGGTAAAGGTGACATTTCCGCCGGCGGGCGCATCATATATCGTAAAGGTGATCCCTCCGGAAACATATCTTCCGAAGTCGCAAAGATCAGCGGAAATCCTCTTTGCGGTGACGATATCATGGGCCTTGATATGAGATGAAACAAGAGTCCTGGGATGAGTATCTTCAGGCTTTTTGATATCCAGTTCTCTGGCAGATCGCGAGAAAACTATCCTTCCGAAGTTCGCATCAAAATTTTCCCCGAGCGTGAGATCGTTCTCCCTTATGGGACCTGCATTTGAAGCCTGAAAGTTGTTGTCCGAATGCATGACGCAAACACCGTCATTGTAGAGTGCAGCGATCAGCGAAAGATCATTTCCGTAAACGTTTCTCTTCTTTTCGGATATCGAATAGCTTCTGTACCAGCCGCTTCCGAGTACTGCAGCAAATTCATTCTCACCTTTTTTCAGAAGACTCGTAACATCAAAGGCGCCCACGGGCAGTCCTTTGAAATAATCAAAGGGACCGGGAAAAAGAATATCATCCGTCACTGATGCGCCATTGATATAGAGCTTTGCTACCCCGTGCACCCCGACATAAAGAATGCATTTCTTTCCGGGCTCCATAAAAAACCTCCTGCGAAGATAGCCTGCAGGAGGTCCTATATATCCCGGGAAATTGCTCTCGCCCTGATCCTCTTCCTCGGGAGATACAAAGGACGCGTATTCAAATATGTCGCCTTTATTGCTCATTTCAAAAAGAGCTCCAAACTATAGCCTCAGGAGATAATGCCATTACCGTCAAGATCGATCTGGGAGCTCTCCTCCGCCGTCCTTGTGCGCCCCGCTGATGCCAGCTGCTCATAGCAGCGAGCCTCGCAGTCCTGTGCATCAGCTTCGCTTTCATACTCGCTCCCGCAGACATCACACTGATAAATCGTCTTCCCCTCTTTTTCGATCGTTTTCATAACCCGCCTCCTTATTGAAATAAATGCCGGGAAAAGCCCCCGGGCCCTAGTATAGCTGTTCTTAAATACCTCGACTGAATGCTTGCCTGCTTACCCGATAGCACGCACCTGAAAGCCTCGGCGTAGCCCGCTACGCCTGCGTTTTCAGGCGCGCACTCTCGGGCAAGCATTCGGCGCCTCAGCCGAGTTATTTTGCGACAGCTATACTAAGTCATTATACCATAGCAAAAAAAAGGCTTCCACCTTTTACCAAAAGTGAGTCTATATGTGTTAGAATGCTTTTCGCTCTTGAAGTATTTTTTGGAGGATAATGATAATGGAAAAATTCAAGATATTTCTTTCGTCCATCCTTGCCGGAATGGCCATTGCGATCGGCGGAATTGCAAATCTCACGCTTGAAAACAAGGTGGCGGGAGCCATCTTTTTCACGGCAGGGCTTTTCACCGTCTGCGTCTTCGGCTTCCATCTCTTTACAGGAAAAGTCTGCTACGTATTTGAAAACAAGGCGGGATATATCGTAGACCTCATCGTGATATGGCTTGGAAATCTCGCCGGAGCAGTCATCACGGCATTTCTCGTGCTCCAGACGAGGATATCCGGGATCAATGAAAAGGCTGTAACCATGGCGTCCGCAAAGCTCTCGCAGAGTCCCCTTAGCGTTTTCATCCTCGGGATCTTCTGCAATATCATGATATATATCGCAGTCGAGGGCTATCGAAGTTCAAAGCACGAGCTTGGAAAATACCTCGCCCTCTTCTTCGGAGTGACGGTCTTCGTACTCTGCGGCTTTGAGCACTGCGTCGCGAATATGTTTTATCTTACGATGGCAAATGCCTGGGATGCAAAAGCTCTCGTCTTCATTCTTATAAATACCGCAGGAAACATTTTAGGCGGCATTTTGATACCGGCAGTGAGACTTGTGATAAACAAAAAAGAGGGGGCATGAGGTCCCACTCTTTTTCTATCTATTGACTGCTTTCCGAAGCAGCCGAAGTATCAGCCCGAGCAGGAAGGTTCCAAGGTATATCCCGGCGATCCAGAGTACCGTAGCCCAAACAGGCTGGTTGTAGACTCGAAGGAAGGGATAGGGTCCGTCAACAACGCGGGTCCCGTTCAATATCAGCATTATTATCCCGTAGATGAGCGTCGGCATCGTTGCAAGGAAATTGTCTTTTACGGAAAGCCTTTCTCCCTTTTCAAAAAAGATGAAGGAGACGATCGACAAAAGCGGGCAGAGAAGATGATGGAACTTGAGCTGGTTTTCGATCATCATCTTATAAAAGCTTCCCACTGCCGGGGTGAGCACGAAGAGTGAGATAAGGAAGGTCACGAAGAGCATGATCGTCGTGATGAAACGAAGCAGCGAAAGCCACTTCGGAAGCTCCCCTTCTTTGTTTCGAAAGATAAAGATCACAACGAATATCCCGGCGATCAAAGCCAGAAGGTTTGAAAGCCTTGTGTAATAGACAAGCACTCCGACCGTGATCCCGCCGTTTCTCGTTATCAGGATTGCAAAGGATATCACCTCAAGGATAATGATGATAAGATTGCTGACAAGCGCCAATGTCTTTCTCATATCGCCTCCAAAAAAAAGTTAAGCCTTCTTGTTTCTTGCCTTTTCAAGGAATCTGTCTGCATTGACTATGAACCTCTCGTGGGTTCCGCTTCCTATCTCGCCGGCTTCATCAAAAGCCTTCACATCAAACGAAAGTCTTCTCCTGTCGATCTCTGTGAGAGTCGCAACTACCCTTACTCGGCTCCCCGGTAGTGTGGGTGATGTATGTTTGATATTCACAGCTGTCCCGACTGTGGTATCGCCTTCAGGAAGGTGATCTGCAACCGCAAGCAGCGATGCCTTTTCCATCAGAGTGATCATCTCAGGCGTAGCGTAAACATCCAGTCCGCCGCTTCCTTTGGTGGAGGCGAGCTTTTCTTTTGTAACCTCTTCAGTAAGTTCATATGAAAGTCCTGTTTCAAGCATATCGGTCTCCTTTACAGATATTTGATGATCTCGGGCAGCACATCCTTCATGTGCTCATCCACAAAGCCGAAGTCCTTTTCCCTGAAATTCCATGCCGCCCTGCCGATGCCGAATTTGTTGAAGGCAGCACTGATGTAGCTGTACCACTTCAGAGTATCCTGCGCTGTCGCTAGATTTATGACTCCGTACTCGCCGCAGTATATGGGCACGTTTCTTTCTTCGCTGATCTTCACGACTTCAGCGAAATGCTCCTCAAAATATTTTGCCGAAAGCTTATCTTCTTTGTCAAAGCCCGAAAAGCCCACCGTGATCTGTGAAAGATATTTTTTTGAAAGCTCCTCCATCTCACCGTAGGTGGTATCAAGCGGCATGCGGAAAGAGGTATCCATCCCCGGCGCCCAGTACGCCCCCTGGTGTGTGAAGATGAGGGGCTCATAGCAATGGAAGGTATAGATGATGTTCTCATCATAAGGCATTGCAAGATCCTTCACGGCTTCAATGCTGTTGTTGTGGTAGCCGCCGATCACGATCTTCACGGATGGCGCTATCTTTCTTATCCTCTTAACGCACTCGATCGAGATCTCATTCCATGACTCACAGTAGGACTTGTCGGTGACCTCATTTAATAGTTCAAAAGCAACTCTCTCGCCTATATTGCCGTAAAGCTTTGCAAGCTTTTCCCAAAGCGCGTAAAAGCACTCCTGATATTTTTCCGATGTGAAAAAGCCTTCCTCCCCCTCTCCGATATCAAAGGAAAAGCCGCGTGTCTTGTGAAGATCGAGGATCATATTGAGACCGTATTTTTCGCACCAGCCGATAGCCCTGTCGATATATTCCGTATGATCCTCGACCACCTCGTAATCGACGGGTATCCTCACATGGTCAAGCCCCCAGGACCTGATCAGTTCAAAGTCGCTCTCCTTAATGAAGTTTTCATAAGTCTCCGCAGTATGGTCGCACTGCGACAGCCAGCCTCCAAGATCAACCCCGTGTAAGTACCCTTCCCATTTTCTCATCTCATACACCGCCTCTCAAAACAAAAAACCAAAATATTTTCACGCACTGAACCTGCTCTCATCCTCTGTGACATGTACGTGGTATTTCCCATGAAACGAACTGTTCACAAGCTTCATAAGCTCTCTCCATCTCCCCTGATGCCCGCAGTCTTCGCATCCAACGCAGTCATGGAGGAGTTCATGCATCACAACATCGCGGAGCGCTTCACGGCTTGAGCCCATTATGTCCTGCCCTATCTCTATCACGCTCTCGTAGTCACCTTTGCTGCGTCTTCCCGTATGCACACCGAGAGCGTTTTTGAACCTGTCATGGAATCTGTTTGTAGTGATCGTCGCCTTGTGATACTTAACTCCGAGGAGATCAAGATCACGGCGGCATTCCGCAAGCATTTCACGAAGCCTCTCATCTTCATTTATGATATCAAGGAGGCTGTCAAGATCGTCCCCTGAAGGCATTTCGCCTGTTCCTTCGAGCGCCGCCACGGAAAGCGCCGCCTTCTGTTTCTGCATCGAAGCGACATTTTCCTCTATGGTATCCCTTGTGATCAGCTGATAAACAGTGACCGGGCGCTCCTGTCCGATACGGTAAGCCCGGTCCGATGCCTGCTCCTTTGCAGCCTCGTTCCACCAGGGGTCATAATGTATGACGATGTCCGCGGCTGTAAGGTTCAGCCCCTCGCCGCCTGCCTTCAATGATATGAGAAAGACAGGGATCGAGCCGCTTTGAAAATCAGTCACCAGCTCGCTTCTCTTTTTCTTTGAGACAGAGCCGTCTATCCTGAAAAAGGAAATCTTCTCATCCGCGAGTCTGTTCCCTATTATATCAAGCATCCCTGTAAATTGGGAAAAAAGAAGTACTCTATGTCCGCCTTCGATAGCCCTCTTTATAAGTTCTATACAGGCTTCAAGCTTTCCGCTTCCGCCATCATAGTTCAAGAACAGGAGTGCCGGATCACAGCAGGCCTCCCTTGCCTTTGTGATCTCGGCGAGGATCGCTATCTTCTCGGTCCTCCTTGCCGCGGGGTCAGAATCCACAAGCCCCTTGATCACGGCTATCCTTGAATCATAGACTTTTCGCTGCTCCTCTGTCATATCGACAACAAATTTTTTCTCTGTCTTTTTCGGAAGGGAGAGCATGACCTCATCCTTCCTCCTTCGCAGGATAAAGGGAGAAGTCATAAGCCGAAGCCTCTTCAGCGCCACCTCATCCTTTTTCTTTTCAACGGGGATCGCCAGTGCGCTTTCAAATTTTTTTCTGCTGTAAAGAAAGCCCGGCATCAGGAAATCAAATATAGACCAAAGCTCGGTAAGATTGTTCTCAACGGGAGTTCCTGTAAGCGCGAGGCGAAAATCGCCATTCAACTCCTTTACAGCCTTTGTGACCTTCGCGAAGGGATTTTTGATGCTCTGCGCCTCATCGATGATGATATTTGAAAATTGCTTTTCCTTGTAGAACTCGATGTCTCTGAGGAGGAGCTGGTAGGATGTAATAATAATGCTTCTTGAAAACAGCCCGCTGAGTTCCTCTTTTCTTTCCTCACGGTTTCCGTCAATAATGAGTGGTGAAAGATTTCCGGCAAAATTCAAAAATTCGTTCTGCCATTGATAGAGGAGCGATGCCGGACAGATAATGATCGTATTCCCGGTCTCTCCATTCTCATAAAGCTCTGCGAGAAAGGCTATCACCTGAAGTGTCTTTCCAAGCCCCATATCATCCGAAAGGAGCCCGAAGAGTCCGTTTTCCCTGAGGCCGAGGAGCCAGTTCACTCCTCTTTTCTGGAAATCCTTGAGGACATCATCAAGGAGGAGCTTTCGCTCATTATCCTCCTTCATTTTCCGAAGCGAATCCACAATGGCTGAAAAGCCGCTATCATAGCTCTCCGGAAATTTATTATTATCCTTGAGCCACTCCGAGAGTCCCGCGGCTCTGTAATGCGGGACCGTGACACCTTCCCCGGAAAGATCTTTTGGAGACAGGTCAAGCTCGGAAAAAAGCTCCCCGATGCTCTCGATCTCCTCGGTATATTCGATCATCCTTCCGCTTTTCAGCTTCACAAATTTTTTCTTCGGATCATATTTTGAAAGGATCTCTGAAAGCTCTTCAGGCGTTATATCCCCGCCTTTCAAGGATAATGTGAGATCCCTGCCGTTCCTTGAGATCGAAAAGGTTCCGGGTGAAGGGCGAAGATGAGCGATCCTGTCTGAAAGATAGACAGCAGCTTCTTCCTGGAGTTTCACGAGCCCCTTTTTTAAAAAGTGATAGATTTCTTTCTCGCCTTCGATCAGCTGCCTGTCCTTTTCTCTGACGTAGCCTGTTGAGAATTTATCAATAATGTCGCGGACAGCCTGCTCCTTTTCAAAATCGCGGTGCTTAAGGTCATTGGTTTCATATAGGGAATAAGACCTGTCGCCGTAATCACATCTTCCCTCTATCGAGACCTTGTCTTCATCATCAAGGTCAGCCTTGATCTCTATCTCTTTCAAGCCAAAATCCGCGGCATTATTCTTTTTCAGCGGGTCGTCAAGGATGAAATACTGTAGTGACCTGTCCCTCCTGTCGAGGTCACTCTTCCAGTACTCAGTGATATTATCCTTGAAGGTCCAGTCAGTAAGGTCAGAAAAATCGCTCTTTTTCAATCTGTAAATCTTTTCATTTCTGAATATGAAAAAGTCGGCGACTCCCGGCACCACGCCGTCACACTTGAGGTTGTAGCCCCATACCGTCTGCCTGTAGCTGAAGCTTGATCCGAAGCCGTCTGATATAGTCTCATCCTTGTAAAAAAGCTTTGGTGTGACCTTCAAAAAGACCGGCTGGTCGGTGAAACGGTATTCTGTATCCTTCCCTTTGAAAGGATGAGCGACAACGGGGGAATCCCCTGTCAGATCAAAAAGCCTTTCAAAGACATCCTTTTCAAAGTGTCCGCGGCTCTCCGAAAGGAATTCAAGATAAACCCTTGACTGCTCTGTCAGAAGCTCTCTTTCAAGAGAAAGGGAAATGCCGCCTCCTTCCTGCACTTTTCTTTGATCAAAGTAACGCGGAAGATTTGAAAGAGAGTCCACCTTGAACGCTCTGCCTCTCTTTTCACCATCGGAAAGCCTCAGCATAAAGTAAGCCTTTCCGCTCCCCGCAAAGTCAAAGACGATACGGGGGTAGAGTTCTATCTCTCTTTTAATCTCTTTCATACACTCTTCTCAGTGCGAGCCAGATGATACATGCGTACGCGGTACCGATCAGAGCCGTGATGAGCTGCGTCACGGAATAGGTTGACTGAAGCACGGGGAGCATCGCCTGAAGCTTTTCGGGAAGCGTCACCACTGTGAGAAGTCCATAAGATATCGTAAGAGTCATAAAGCCCGCCTTCAGAAGGCTCCCTATCACGCCTCCGAGAACTACATTCAGATACTTTTTCTTCTTCCTCACAAAAAGCCATACCACTGTGACAAGGACTGCGTTTCCTGCCATTATGAGGGGCATGAGCGCCGGAACCGCCTTCATTATGGGCGCTCCGGTGATCAGGAAGGCCGTTACCGGAGTAAGAATAGAAAGAACAAGCCCCCAGAAATAGCCGCAGGTCAATACCGCGATGATGAGGCAGGCATTGATTATCGGGCCTGTGATAAAGACGCTTAAGTTCTTGAAGAGCTGGCTCACAATGCATATCGCAAGGAGGACAGCCGCTGCTGTGATGTATTTGACTTTTGATTTCATTTTGTACTCCATTCTAATTTGAGGACAAGGGGACGTTTCCCTTGTCCGGTCAGACAAAAAACAAGCGTCATTATAGCACAATCACGCACAAAAAAGGGGATACCACTTTACGGCATCCCCTTTTTATAGAGAGGTGTGATAATGGCTATGTCATTCTGACTTCACAAGGTCTGTTGAAAGATAACGGTCGCCGGAGTCGGGAAGAAGCGCGACTATGGTCTTTCCTTTGTTTTCGGGCTTCTTCGCAAGATCGGATGCTGCCTTCAGTGCAGCTCCTGCGGATATTCCGACAAATACGCCTTCGTTCACGGCAAACTTTGCGGACTCTGCGAACGCGTCCTCGTTTGAGACGGTAATGACCTCATCAGGAACTGCGCTGTCAAAGGTGTCAGGTATGAAGCCGGGGCCGATCCCCTGGATCTTGTGAGGTCCGGGTGCTCCGCCGGAGATCACCGGGGATGCGGCAGGCTCTACGGCGACTATCTTTACGCTGCTGCTCTGCTCCTTCAGATATTTTCCAACGCCGCTCACGGTCCCGCCTGTGCCGACGCCGGCAACAAAGATATCCACCTTCCCGTCAGTCTGCTTCCATATCTCCGGTCCGGTTGTCTCATAATGAGCCTTTGGATTCGCGGGGTTTATGAACTGCCCGAGGATCACTGCGCCCTCGATGCTTTCCTTCAGTTCCTCAGCCTTTGCTATGGCGCCCTTCATTCCCTTTGAGCCTTCTGTAAGAACGAGCTGCGCACCGTATGCGGCAAGCATCTTGCGTCTCTCAACGCTCATGGTCTCGGGAAGGGTGAAGATGGCCTTGTAGCCCTTTGCCGCAGCGATAGCCGCAAGCCCGATACCTGTATTTCCGCTGGTAGGCTCTATGATGGTCGAACCTTCCTTCAAAATACCCTTGTCTTCGGCGTCCTTGATCATAGCGTATGCGATACGATCCTTGACGGAGCCTGCGGGGTTGAAATATTCAAGCTTCACAAGAAGAGAGGCATCCTGCGCGCCTGCTGCCTTCTGATACCTCGCTGCGTGAAGAAGCGGTGTATTTCCTACGAGTTCGAGTACTGATTCTTTAATGTCTGACATGATCATTGTCTCCTTCCAAAAATAATATTATTTTGCAGCGTCAAACGCCTGTCCAAGATCCCATAATATATCATCTATGTGCTCGGTTCCAATGGAAAGTCTGATAGTGCTTTCCGTGATGCCGGCTTCTGCAAGCTGCTCGGGAGTCATCTCAGCGTGCGTGGTGTCATAGGGATGGATCACAAGACTCTTCACATCAGCGACGTTCGCAAGGAGTGAGAAGAGCTTCAGATTGTCTATGAATTTGTAAGCCGCTTCCTTTCCGCCCTTGATGTCAAAGGTAAAGATCGATGCTCCGCCCTTCGGGAAATATTTCTCGTAAAGGTCATGCTGGGGATGATCGGGAAGCGAGGGGTGACTGATCGATTCTACCTGCGGATGCTTTGACAAAAACTCCACGACCTTCTTTGTATTTTCCGCATGTCTGTCAAGACGAAGAGATAATGTCTCAAGTCCCTGAAGCAGTATCCACGCGCTTATCGGAGCGATGCAGGAGCCCGTGTCACGAAGGAGGATCGCTCTGATATATGTAACAAAGGCGGCAGGACCAACCGCATCCACAAAGGATACTCCGTGGTAGCTGGGATTGGGGTCAGTAAACTGAGGGAACTTTCCCGAAGCCTTCCAGTCGAACTTTCCGCTGTCAACGATAATGCCGCCGAGTGTCGATCCATGACCGCCGATGAATTTGGTCGCGGAGTGGATGATGATGTCCGCTCCAAGCTCCACGGGACGGATGAGATAAGGTGTCCCGAAGGTATTGTCGATCACGAGCGGAAGGCCGTTTTCATGAGCTATCTTTGAAAGCGCCTCAATATCCGGAATGTCAGAGCCGGGATTTCCGAGTGTCTCGATGAAGATCGCCCTGGTGTCAGGATCAACGGCTGCCTTCACTTCGTCAAGATTGTGGATGTCAACGAACTTCGTCTTGATCCCGTAATTTGGAAGCGTCTGATCGAGAAGATTGTAGCTTCCGCCGTATATGGTCTTCTGGGCGACAATGTTCTGCCCTGATCTTGCGAGTGCTATGAGCGAGTATGTAACCGCTGCAGCTCCTGCCGAGACCGCAAGTCCCGCAACTCCGCCTTCAAGCGCTGCCACTCTGTCCTCCAGAACTCCCTGGGTGGAATTCGTAAGTCTTCCGTAGATATTCCCGGCATCCCTGAGATTGAATCTGTCCGCCGCGTGCTGCGCACTGTGGAATACATAGGATGTGGTCTGATAGATGGGTACGGCCCTCGAATCTGTAACGGGATCCGCTGTCTCCTGCCCTACATGAAGCTGAAGTGTTTCAAATTTGTACTGATGAGCGCTCATAGTGCGTCTCCTTTCTTTGTTCCGTTTGTGATGATGCAAAGGATAGCACTATGAGTTGCTTTTGCATAATTCATAAAAATAAGAACCGGTTATAGGACTAACCTATAACCGGTTCATAATGTAACTCCTTGAAAATGTCGTATACCTGCTCTATAACGCCATGCAGAAAGAACCGATTCTTTAGATACAATATCTTCAAAAAGCATCCCAGAGGCAGTTCTCAAACTCCGCGCACTTCTGAAAGATCCGGCACAACTCTTTTGTTTTGTCATGGTCTGCCGCTTCTGCCTCTTTGTCAAGGACGTCGATCCACTTCCGGTTCGACTTTGTATACTCTTCAGATATATATGCTTCAAACCAGCTTCGATAGGGTGATGCGGCGATGGCATCAAAAAAACGTTCTGTTTCGATATTGGCAATATAGGCATAGACCCAGGAACACTGAAGCAGCGCGGTAAGGCCGGCTATCAGCCCTTTCTCCTCAAGCTGCTGCCTCATGAAGTCCACGTATTCACTTATCACATCTTCTAACTCGCACGAAGAAATGTCCTCGTCGGATATGCCAAGCTTTCTCATATTCGGAACATGAACGCTCATGGTCTCACTTTTGGTCGCATCTATGAGATCCCGCAAAAAGGCCTTCAGAGCAGGATCCTCAGCCATTTCAAAAGTCTTTGTCAAAATCTTTATGTAATCCAAAAGATAGAGATAATCCTGCATCATGTAGGTTCGAAAGCGCTCATTATCAAGCGTTCCCTTTGCCATCAAAACGACAAAGGGCTTGTCTGCCGCCTCAAGCCAAAGAGGCTCTGCGCTTTTAAATAATATCTCTGACAGCTTCATATCCATTATTTTTCCGCGATGATCGCCACATATCCGCCGCTCTTGTAGCCTTCTGTCACTTCCTCCGGCTCCTCATTCGTATACATGGGATTTTTGATAAGGGTCTGATAAAAGCGAAAATCCTTTACGCCAAGCTCCTTCAGAATATCGATCTTTTCCTCCGTTGAATGCCAGGCCCCGGAAGAAGCCAGAGGAAGAGGATAAGGAAGATTGGGCATGACGCCTTTCAAAAATTCGTGGTCATAAGTCTGAAGAGCTTTGCCGAGAAGATACATGAAACCGAACGCGCTCTCCTTCGGAACATCGAGAAGGATCAGCCTGCCACCGTCCTTTAGTGCGCGAAGGCTCTTGTCATAAACAGGTTTCAGTTCTTCCATGTAGCTACTGCTCCCGTTGAAATAGACGATATCGTAAGAATCCTCCGGCAATTTTGCTTCTTCGATCGTTCCGTGGAAGATCACATTCACGCCGCGCTTTTCTGCGATCTCTCCCATATCAACTGAAGGCTCGATCCCCTCGATATTGCTGCTGTCGATATAGCTTTCAAAAAGTCCGCTTCCGCAGCCCACAGAAAGCAGCTTCTTTCCGGTGATGTCTCCGAGTGCCTTTTTAAACAAAGAAAGTTCACTCGAAAAAAGATGCTCATTTTTCATGAACCACTCGTCGTACTGCGCGGCATATCCGTCAAATTTCGGTTTGTCATTCATGATACTCTCACTCCTTTCCTGCCAATGAGAAATTATGCATAAGCGGTCCCGATCCCCTGCCAAGATCGAGCATCGCCGCGAGCGCTTCTGATAAATAATTTTTGGCGCGCTTCACTGATTCGGAAAGGTCATATCCCTTCGCAAGATTTGACGCGATAGCGCTTGAAAGTGTACAGCCGGTACCATGGGTATTGGGATTGTCGATCCGCTGCCCTTTGAACCATATCGGTTTTTTTTCTTCGCCTTCAAAAAGTACATCATTCGCGTCGTTGACCCGGTGTCCTCCCTTTACGAGGGCGGCACAGCCGTAGCGCTCAAAAAGGATCTGAGCCGCTTTTTCCATGTCAGCCTCGTCCTTTATCGTAATATCGGTAAGTATCTCTGCCTCTGGAATGTTCGGTGTGATCACGGTGGCAAGCGGAAGCAGTCTGTCTTTCAGTACATCGATCGCCTCATCTTCTATAAGCTTTGCTCCGCTGGTCGCCACCATCACAGGGTCTACGACGATGTTTTTTGCTTTGTAATAAATCAGGCGATCGGCGATGATATTTATAAGGTCTTTGGATGCGACCATCCCGATCTTTACCGCATCAGGAAAAATATCCTCAAATACCGCGTCAAGCTGTTGCTGCAAAAATACCGGAGTTACCTCCATGATACCTGTTACGCCGGTGGTGTTCTGTGCGGTGAGGGCGGTGATCGCGCTCATCGCATAGACCCCATTCATGGTCATCGTTTTGATGTCTGCCTGAATACCGGCGCCTCCGCTGGAATCCGATCCGGCGATAGTCAATGCTTTTCTCATTCTCTGCTCCTTTCCGTAAAGCATTCACTTTTTGTATAGCGACAGAAAGTGGTGCCCCCGGTCTGCCGCTCATCCTTATTCGATTTTATTCATTAACTCTGAAAGATCTCCGATATAGATGTCCGCTGCCTCTTCAAGTCCCTTCTGGTCACTCTCTCCTTCTTCATCCCTGACTCCTACCGTGAAATACCCGGCATCCGCCGCGGTCCGAAGTGCATAGAGAGAATCCTCGATCACACAGACCTCCTCCCTTCGAAGTCCCATGAAGCCTGCTGCCGCATCATAGATTTCAGGAGAATGCTTGCTCGATCCGACTTCCGCGCTCGTGAAGATCTTTTCGATATGAGAAAGAAGTCCGTTTCGCTCCAGTGCCTTCTCTACATGAGTTCTCGGGCTTGATGTAGCTGCCGTCATCCGGATACCCTTTCCTTCAAAGGTCTCTAGCAGCTCCTCTGCTCCTTCTTTTGTCCTGACCTCATAGTAATAGAAATCCCGGAGCATACCCTGAAGGCCTTCTCCGATTGTCTCACTTGTCTCATCCGAAAGATAATGATCCCGAAGATAAGCAGCGCCCTCCTCCATACTCATTGAAAACAGGATATCTGAAAGTCCCTCCTTGGGTTCCTTTCCACGACTTTTCAAATACCGCTCACCCAGGTCCTTCCATATCCTCATGGAATCAAGCAATACCCCGTCGATGTCGAAGATCACACCCTTGATGTCTTTCAGAAATCTCATACTATTCCTCCGATGAGCCTGAAAGACTCAAGCCTTTTCGCCGAGCATCTCAAGTGTTGCCTTCCGAAGATCTTTCGCAGCCCCTTTGATATCTTCTTTTGCATAGATCGCGCTTATCACAGCGACTCCGCAGATCCCGGTGCCACTGAGCTTTGCCACATTTTCCTCTGTGATCCCGCCTATTGCAATGACAGGAATTGATACGGCCTCACAGATCGCTTTCAAGGTCCCGTGGGAAACCTCAACCGCGTCTGCCTTTGAGCCTGTGGCAAAGACAGCGCCAACCCCAAGATAATCCGCCCCCTGCTCCTCGGCAGCGAGAGCCTGCTCCACAGTCTGTGCCGATACACCAAGGATCTTGTCTGGTCCTATCAGAGCCCTGACATCTCTTGCAGCCATATCATCCTGTCCGACATGGACACCGTCCGCGTCCATTTTTATCGCGATATCAACATTGTCATTGATCACGAAGGGGACCTTGTATTTTCGTGCCAGTTCCTTGAGTTCCAGCGCCTCCTCGTAAAAATGCTCTTCGTCAAGTTCCTTTTCCCGAAGCTGAAGAAAGGTGACACCGCCATCGAGGCTTTCACGAACAACCTCAAAAAGTGTCCTTTCTCCAAGCCAGTGCCTGTCTGTCACCGCGTAGAGTAACAGTTCTTTTTCCAACCGTTCTTTATCGTATCCCATTTTTTGGCTCCTTACCGGATCTCATATTTTGCGCCCCGATCGAGCATCTCTCCGGTCATATTGAAGACCGCATCTATGATCCTGTTCCTGTAGGTGGAATTTCCATCCCCCTTTTGCATATGACTCCAGCCGATCTCGCCGGAAAGTCCCATAGTACAGACTGCTGCCGCGGCAGCTTCAAGAAGCGCATCGGGATTTGCCACAAGAAATGCAGTCATCATGCCGGAAAGCTGACAACCGGTCCCGGTGATCTTCCCCATTTCAGGACGGCCGTTTCGGATCACAAAGCATCTTTTGTCATCAGACACGAGATCGATCGCCCCGGTTATCGCGACTATTGTTCCGGTCTGTGACGCGAAGTTTTTTACAAACCTGATCGCATTGTCAAGATTATCCTCTGTTACAGCATCTGCAACATCAGCGTCGACTCCCTTTGTAGTCCCGCTGCCAAGCGCCAGTGTCTTGATCTCTGAGATATTGCCGCGGATCGCGGTGAAGTGTATTTCCTTCATAAGGTCATTGGCCGTATCCGTCCGAAGAGCCGATGCGCCTGCACCAACAGGATCAAGCAAAATAACATGATGAAGTTCACCGGCTTTTTTACCTGCCCTGTGCATCCCCTCAATACTCCTCTTGTTGAGGGTTCCGATATTGATATTCAGTCCTCCGCAGATCGTCGTGATGTCTTCCACATCCTCCGGTTCATCCGACATGATCGGACTTCCTCCGCAGGCCAGGATCACATTTGCCACATCATTCACGGTCACATAATTCGTGATATTGTGGACCAGTGGTACATTTTTTCTGACATTTTCAAGACAGTTCCCAAGCATTTTCCGACTCCTTTCCAGAAAAAAAAGCAGATATGCCACCCGGACATACCTGCTTCCAACCATTTCATCAAAACAGTCAGGTTCAATATATCCCTACGTTGGCATTATCCAAATCAGGTTATGGGTCCGGGCTGTAGCTCCCGTTCTCAGCCTGCCTTCACAAGCTCCCCGTTGAATCTTCCATATTCTATTCTTCAGCGAAAGATTATGCAAGCAAAAATAATAGGGATATTATTTATCAGAACCATCCTTTCCCATTCATCGCGATAATGACCTTGCAGTAATCCTCTGACTTATCACGCATGATATGAAGCCCTTTTTCAAACTCAGCCGGAACGAGCCTGTGTGATATCAGTTCAGCCGGTCTGAGCTTTTCGTCCTTTATCCTTTCGAGAACAAAATTCCAATCGTCGATCTTTTCTTCTTCATTCATCTTTTGCCGAAACGACGAATTCCATATACCATATACGGTCATCTGCCTTCGCAGTATCTTCCACCAGGTATCTCTTTCAAAAGACATGTGAGAATAAGGGTTTCCCACCAGTATCAGAGATCCTCCGGGCAAAGACGCTTCAATCCCGTTGACTATGCACTCATTCTTTCCGACACATTCAAAATAAGTGAGAATCCCGCCATCTGAGCTTTCCCTCAGCCATTTTGGTACATTTTCATTTCGGCTGTCACAATAATTCTTCTCAGGAATTCCGAGAGCCAATGCTCTCTTTTTCTGAGACTCTTTGTTTCCGATCACGTAAATATTTTCAAAGCCCGCCTCTGAAAGGAGCATGACGACCATCATTCCGATGGTCCCGAGACCGCATACCGCAACAGGTCTGTCCAATGCGGGAGACGCATCTGATCGGAGGCATCCGGTTCGAACGGCATTTGCCGCGACGGCCAGAGGCTCAAGCATTGCTGCCTCTTCAAAGCTCACGCTGTCCGGAAGAAGGATAAGATTTTCTGAAGGAACAGTTACATATTCTTCAAAGGCGCCGTCCCTGCGTGAGCCGATATAATCATAGTCCTGACACATCTCAGGATGTCCGCTCCTGCACTGAGGACACTTTTTGCATGCGATCTTTGGAAATACAGCTACCCTTTTGCCGGACCAGAAAGGAGATGCATTCTCACCAATGCCTTCCACCACACCGGAAAATTCATGTCCCGGAACAAGGGGCATCCTGTGCGCCCCGGTCTCATAGATCCTTGGAATGTCGGAGCCGCAGATCCCGGCCGAGCGTACTCTGACAAGCACCTCATCCGGTGCCGGTGCCGGCACCTCTATATCTGTAAGGCTGATATTTCCGATCTCTTTCAGAACCCAGGCTTTCATCATATAGTTTCCTCAAAGCGCTTCAGATCTTCATCTGTCGTTATCTTGAAATTCTTCTCATCCCCCGGAACTGTAACGATATCAAGCCCCGCCATCAGTGCGGGTTCCGAAGAACCGGAAACAGAAAGAAGCTCCTCCTTCGAAAGAGCCTCATTTGCCTTGAGATATCTTCCAAAGAGAAAAGCCTCCGGCGCTTGTCCTGCGAGTATCTTTGACCTTTCCAATGTGCGGCTTACGGTGTTCCCGTCCTCACTGTAATACACAGTATCCTTTAACGGAAGCACCGGAAGCGCCCCGTCATGACCGGATACGGCTCCGATCGTAACTGCGATCAGTTCATCTGACAGAAAGGGGCGTACTGCATCATGGATAAATACGATATCAGAAGCTTTTGCATATTCATCAATGTCACGGAGTCCGTTTAAAATGGAAAGCTGCCGGTTCTCGCCGGGCATTGAAAAGCCTCTGAGTTTCGATGGATCGGGAAGGAGCGACCTGATCTTTTCCCACCATGTTTTCTCAGCCACAACCTGCAGTGCATCTATCATCTCATGTTCGATGAGCCTCTGCAGGGTATAGCTTATTATCATCCTTCCGCGAACGCATATATATTGCTTTGGAACTTCAGAGCTGATCCTCGTCCCGATTCCGCCGGACAGCAAAAGCGCAATATTCATCAGATCCTCATCTCCCGGATCATTTCTATCGTCTCCCTGTAGGGGCGTTTTTGCCCAAACAGAAGCGTCGTACCAAGCACAAAACCTTTCACGCCTCTGGGCGCGAAGGTCCTGATCTTGTCTGCGCTGCAGGCGCCGTCCCAGTAGATGTCGAAATGCATGTTCTTCTTGACCTCAAGCAGCCTGTCGTATTTTGCCCCAACATACGGAAGGTACATCTGTCCGGCGTTTCCGGGATTTACCGACATCACCAGCACCTTGTCCACGATCTGAAGCATCTCAAAGACAGTCTCCACGCTGGTTCCCGGATTCAGCGCGATCGCCGGTATCATGCCTGCATTGATGATCTTCTGAAGGGTGGTTGAGGGATGGTACTCCGCCTCAGGGTGGATATAGATCGTATCGCCCGGATGCAGTGAATTGATGAAGAGATCCACTGTATTGATGGGATGCTCCACCATCAGATGTACATCCAGCGGCTTCTTTGTAAGCGAACGAATGCACTTCAGGTCGTTTAAGGACATGGCAAAATTTCCCACATAGCGCCCATCCATGATGTCGATGTGGAAGGAATCGATCCCGCCCTCATCGAGAGCTTTTACTTCCTCTCCCAATCTGCTGTAATCCGCGCACATCATGGATGCCATCAGTTCAAATTTCAGATCTTTCTTCAAGTTTTCCTCCAATATCAATTACGCCGGAAACTCAGGCATGAACGTTCTTACGAATGGACACATATTAACGTATAAATCAAAGTGCGTCAACAAATGCGCTGACGGCGGATGCCTACCACAGATCCTTTCCGCTGAGCTTTGCAAGAATCCTTTCAGTTTGTTCTGAACGAGGGTATCAGCTTTCCTGTTTCAGGATCTTCTATCCCTAAATATTTTCGCCTAGGTCTTGATTGCTTGGTCTCGGGATCGTAATAAGAGGTGGACTCGTACAACGCCACTTGACCTGTTTTTTTGTTCGTATACCGTACTATAGACATCGATTATTCCTCCTTCTTATAGCTGCTTGGTATTAATTATTGTAATACATACCTACAAAAAAAAAGAAGAACAGCTTTTTGTGCAAACTGTTCTTCTATAAAAAAATCACCAAAA
>CAMVHB010000004.1 GCA_947167155.1 uncultured Lachnospiraceae bacterium
TCGTCTTTATGAGCTCAAAGCAAAGCCCGTAGCTTTGTATCGTTCCGCCGTAGGGGTCCATTATCTCGAGCTGATCCCCCACATAGTCCGAAAGCACCCTTACATTCTCGCCCCTCGCACTCTCAAAGGCAGTAAGTATATCAGCCCGCTCCCGGGCCTCCATCGTAAAGATAATGGTCCGGTCCGTGATCTCGTAATTCCTGAGTGCCCTCGCCTTTATGCCCGTTGTCTCAATACCGTTTCCGATCATCACGGCGTCGGCCTTCTGATTCAACGGCTCTTCAAAGGCGACATGGATGCCTCTCGAAAAGACCTCCACATCCTTTTTGTCATAGATCATGGAAAATAATGCCGCAGCCATTGGCGCCCGCGACAGACCGTCAGAATCCGCAAATATTATCCTCGTTACTCTGTTCATGAAATAATGCTAAATCTCCAGAATATCGTGTCCTGCCGCCTTAAGGAGCCTGTTCATGATGGCTCCTCCAAGATGCGGGGTATCAAAGCTCTCGGAAAAGATCCGCTCCATCATATCTTCATCACACTGACGGAGCACTGAGAAAAGATTTGAAGCTATCTCATCATCATCCGAAAAACGTCCGATGTCGTAAACCTTCACATCTTCAAGCCCCTCATAAAGGTGCGCATTCTCATCCGCGCAGATAATGGCAGTCTTTAAGCCTTTCGCCGCAGCAGTGAGCGCCTCGTTTATCATCCTGTTGGGAAGGGACACAGTGGAATCGCTCTTTTTCTCAACTATCGTTAGATGCGCCTTCGGAGCATAATGCCTGTATCGCATTCCCGGAGCCTTCGGCGGCGCGCTGCTCTCAACGCCGGCCACTGCGGGGTCGAGTTCCACCTCCCCGAGCACTTTTGAAAGCTCACCTCTCGTGATATAGCCCGGGCGCAGCACCATCGGTACATCACCGGTGAGATCGATTATCGTGGACTCAAGGCCTATGTCAACGGAGCCCGAGTCGATTATCATATCCACCCTGCCGTCAAGGTCTTCTATCACGTGCCCGCCCGTAGTCGGAGAAGGTCTGCCACTCAGGTTTGCGGAGGGGGCGGCTATCATCCTGCCGGATCCTCTGATGAGTGCGTTTGCAATGGGGTGGGATGGGAAGCGCACAGCCACGGTCGAAAGCCCGCCTGTGGTCTCCCTTGGTATCAATGGTCCACCCTCACGCTGATTCACTATCATCGTAAGGGGACCGGGCCAGAAGGCGTCAGAGAGAGCCTTCATTTCCGGGCTTATTTTCCCTGTGATCTCTGCAAGCTGGCTTATGTACGCAATGTGTACAATAAGCGGGTTGTCGGAGGGACGTCCCTTCGCTTCATATATTTTCTTTGCAGCCGCTTTATTCACAGCATCTGCACCGAGACCATAGACAGTCTCGGTCGGAAAGGCGACAAGGCCGCCGCGCCTTATTATTTCTCCTGCTTCTTCGATGACAGAGGCGCCCTCTTCGGTTTGAAGGGCCTCGTCTCCCAAAAGCTTTACTATCCTCGTTTTCATCGCATATAGGTAATGATGATATCCCAGACCGACAGCTTGTCCTGACCGTTCTTCCAGAAAGCTCCGCCGGCAAGGCGGTTTTCCTGCATGAGCTGGAGCTTCAGGATCAGTGACTGCTCGTCCTCGAGCCAGCAGCGGTAGATGAGATTGTCCTTTTTGTATTCGCCGACATTCTGGCCGAGGCTCTCGTCCCAGATAGGAACGACCTTGTTCTCCTCTATCCACGCGTCGGTATTGTCCATTGAAAGCACGTTTGATGTCACGGCCTCGCCATTGTTGTTGATCTGCCAGACTCTTGTATAGAAAGGCATTCCGAGGATGATCCTATCGGCCGGAACGTCTTTTTTCGTATCCTCAATTCCCTTTTTCACGAAGGGAAGAGAGGCAACGCTCCCCGGATCCTTGCTCCCGCCCCAGTGCTCGTCGTAGCCCATTATCACTACATAGTCGGCGTAGTCGGCCTGATTCGCCCTGTCGTAGAAGGCGTTTGAAGGTGAAGGAACATAATTATCAACCGAAAGCACTATCTCATTTGCCTCGCACTTCAGGGAAAGCTCCCTGATGAACTGGCGGTAACCGTCGGCGGCCTTTGCCGGCAGCCCTTCAAAATCGACATTGATGCCGTCAAGGTCGTTGCTTATGGCCGCAGCGATGAGGTTGTTTACGAGAGTGTCGCGGGAGGAAACAGTGTTTAAAAGAAGTGCGCCGTCCGTCTTTATGTCGATATTGTTCACAGTCGCCCAGACCTTTACGCCCGCGTTGTGGCAGGCCTTCACATAGGCGGTGGAGACGTAGCTCTCAAGGTTCCCGTCGTTGTCTTTTACCACGTACCAGGTGGGAGCCATGACATTCACGCCCTTTGCCCTTTCGAGGATATTTGAGATGCTGCTGTTCTGGACCTGGGTATTGACCTGATGCCATAAGAGACATATCTTTTTGTCAGAGGTAATGTGGTTGTAAACCGGCTCCGGCAGACGCTTTGCATTTACCGACTCTGCCACTTCGGAAAGACACTTGTTCTCAACATAACCAAGGACGCCCTTGTCCGTTAAGACTTTCGACCACTTTCCAAAGTTTTCGAGAACCTTCACGCCCTCACCCTTTTCAGCATCCTCAAGGATGAGGCTTTTCACGCCGCCGTTCTTCCTGACTGCAGTATCGCGCGTAAGGGAAGCATTCTGCACCTTCGTTCCGGCAGTCATTATTGCTATACGGTTCGGAGAAGGATAAGTCACATAGTCGATATCAGTAAAAAGCCTGATGAAATCAAGCGAGAGGAACACATCATAGCCGTCCTTCACAAGAACAGTCTTTCCGAGGTCCTTTGAGCTCTTTCCAACAGTATAGGACGAAGAATCAAGATTTGCGGTAATCAGCTCCCTGTCCGTGGCATAGCGCAGTATGCCATTGTTCTCGTCATAGGTGTAACCGCGGTCAAAGTTGGTCTTCAGGAAATTCAATTCAAGATAGGCGTTTTTGTTCCCGTCGATCCTGCCTTCAACGACAGCGCCCTTTTTCTCTGGATCATATTCCCCGTCCACGATCACCGCAGCATCCTTCTCATCCGAAAGGACAAAGAATTTCGAAAGATCCATGTGTTCCTTTGTGGGAGAATAACGCCAGTAAAGAACGCCTATCGTAAGCGCTATCACACCTGCAAGAACGAGAATGATAAGGATAAGACCTCTTTTGTGCGCATTAAAGAAGGCGGGAAAGCCCTTTTCACCTTTGCTCCCGCTGCCCCTTTTCGAGGTCTTGCGCGGAGGGACGCTGCCGCCTCCGCCGGATGTGTCCGGGCTTCTGTCAAAGGTCTTTTCCTCGCCGCTTTCTTTGGCGATCTTGCTTGATCTTATGCTCATGTACTCAGGCTCACCGGGCGTATTCTGCGCCGCCTTCATCACAGTCCCCTGCGGTTCCTGCACGGGCTGCATCACGGCTCCCTGCGGTTCCTGCACAGGCTGCATCACGGCTCCCTGCACATCGGTCAAAGATTCCTGTGCCTCTTCAAAGATGCGCTTCACCTCAGCCACAGGCTCCTGCATTTTTGTTCTCCCGTCCGGTCCACCCTGTCCGGCAGAGCTTTGCGTACCACTCGTATCGCCCATCAGTTCTGCCAGTATCTTTTGTTCTGTCTCGTCAAATCCGCCTTTATCCATTTATTATCTCTTTCTCTTTTGATATTGAAGCTGCCTTTAAAGATCAGCCAGCGTCTGAAGCGCATTCTCCTTCAGCACAATATTGTCGTGCTCATCCATGAAGGAAGTAGTCTCATGACTTAAGATCTCACGCGTCCCGAATTCCGTAAGCATGTTCACTGCTTTGTTGTATACGACCGGATCCTCATTTGCCATTGTAACTATCAGATGATATCGGTTGTCCGCGTCCTTGTAGAGATAGTTCACTCCCTTGTAGAAGGGCGCTACGAATCGTGCCGCAACCATGACATCATCTATAGAGTCAAAACGGAACATCCTTGCATAATTTCCGCTGCTCCCTCCGCGCCTCACTGCGTTCAGTGCACCTGAAAGCGCAGCTGCAAAAGCCTGTGGCGTCATGGCGGTCAGATTCTGCTTTGAAACGGGTGCAGCCTTATCGCTCTTCTTTGAGACGGACTTCTCTGAACTGTCTGATGCGTCCGTCTTCTCTGCATCCGAACCTTCTTCCGTCCCGGAAGTAAGAGCCTCTTCCTCTCCGGTACTTTTTGCCGGAACCGGCGCACCGGGAAGTATCTCTTCCGATTCCACTGCGGGAGGAAGGACTGCTCCGTTCTCGAGCTCACCTTTAAGAAGCGGAGAAACAGGGGCTGAAGAAGGATCACTCAGGCTGCGTTCCTTGCCGGCAGCCTTTATTGCGCCCTGAGCAAGAGCATCCACCGCTGCTTCCGCCGCCGCAAGCGCAGCCGCATTCTCCTGGTACTGACGAAGAACGTCATGCGCGCTTTCTATCTTGTCGGAAACTGACGGGAAACGGGGCATGCCCTGATAGGGCGAAAAGAGGGAAGAGGGATCCTCATATTCGTCATCATCCTCCCAGTCAAAGCCGCCATTTCCTTCCGTAAACTCAGAAAACCTTGAGTCAAATTCATCAGGATATGCAACCTTTGATACGATAAGAAGTATTGAATCCGCTGAAAGCGGCACCGCCTCTATCATCAGAGGGATGTTTTCAGCGTCAAAATTGAATTTATAAAAAGCCCAGCGCATAAGCTCCCTGAAGAGCTCCTTTGCCTTGTCGCTGCCGTAAGCAAGCTCCGAAAGCTTGAGGTTTCGAGCTTCAAGATCTTCTTTCGTAAGGAAGCAGCGTATCTGGTTTTCGTTTATTTTTTCAATCCGCATAGCGCCAACTCCTTTCTTCTCTTATAGTTATTCAGAGTATATTATAGCATTATGTATGCCGGGAAAAAAGAAGAAATCGTCTGACGGCGGATTTATAAAATATTTATAAATAAAATTGGGTAATTATAAAACCTTTATTAAATAAACCAAATATGCATTGACAGGCGGTTTCATGAAGTGATATAAACAGCGCCATAAAGAGACAGACCTTCCGGATGAAACAAAAACGGAAGGAGAAAAAATCATTTTACTGCAATTCTTTTCTGACACCTATGAGTACGTTGATACACTGAAGGACAGTGAGAAAACAAAGGTCTATCGTGTCAGGCACAAAACCCTCGGTGCTGTCAGGGTTATGAAAATAGCTGTGGCGGCTGATGAGACGAGGGGGCAGATCTCAAACGAGGCAAGGATACTGTCAGAGCTTGGCGGCCAGGGAATACCGGCATTGTATGATGCAGCAGAAGACGGCAATTCCGTCTGTCTCATAGAAGAGTATATCCCCGGCGTATCGCTCGAAAGCTTCATCTCGGAGCACAACCTTTCGGGGCAGGAGGTCTTTTCCATAATAGAAAAGACTGCGGACATCCTGAGCATTATGCATACAGCCCCCGGCGGACCAATATTGTATCTTGACCTGAAACCGGAACACCTCATCATGAAAGGCGAAAGGTTATGCCTCATCGACTACGGCTCAGCCCGTAGAATGCCAAAATCCGGCAACAATCCAGATTTCGTTATTTACGGGACCTACGGCTACACAGCTCCGGAATGCCTGAGCAAAAACAGGGCAGGCATAGAGAGTGACATTTACAGTCTTGCGATGGTTGCAAGGGAGCTGTACCGGCACTCCAAAAGCCCGATGCCGCCGAAGATAGCGGCTCTGCTTGAAAGGGCATCGAACCCCGATCCCGGGAAACGCCCGGAATCGGCGGAGCAGTTCAAAAAAATGTGGCAGGATGGTCACGGCAGAAGAAAAAACGGAGGTCTTCTCTTTGAAAATGCAGCAGTCATAGGGGCTGCACACACATCCGGCGCAACTCACATCGCTATCGCCCTGACCGTGTACTTAAACCACACCGGGCAAAGGGCTTATTACGAAAACAGATCAAAGACCCCTGTGACAAGGTATCTGACCCAAAACCTGAAAGCACTGTCCCAAGAGGGCAACAGTCTCTTAAAACACGCAGACTTTACGGCGATCATGGACAGAGGTCCTGCCGCAGAGCAGATAAAGAGCCCTCCGGGAATAAGGATAACAGACTGCGGGACTGATCAAAGCGCAGCCTTCGACTCGGATGTCATCATCTATGTCCTTGGCTCCTGTCCATGGCGGGAGATCGAGCTCCCAAACGACTCGTTCCTCGGAAGCAGGACTGCTGTCATCTTAAACCCCCGGAAAAGAGCACTCGGGATAGCTGTCTCAAAGGCAATAGGTCAGAAGGTTTGGGGCTTTCCCCCTTATGATGATCCGTTTGTAATGACGGAAGAAAAGGAAAGGTTTTTTAAAGAGCTTCAAAGGGAACTTCTTTCATGATGTTTTGCAGAAGAAAAAAGGAGAAGGAGAGAAGCTACAAAAGACGGCCTTCGGATATCTATGCCGTGGCCTCGGCGGGACGCGGTCTCGGTGCGACACACCTTGCCGTGTCGATCCAGAGCTTCCTGTCCTCAGTGAAGATGCTGCGATCGGCTCTGGTTGAATTGTCCGGACACGGAGCTATCAAAGGACTTCTCTCAATGGCAGGTGACGAAGGGCAAAACGCCATAATTTCCGGACCTGTATGCGGCTTTTCATATCTTGGAGCGGACTATTTTCCCGACGCGAAGAAAAGCGACCTTAGCTTTATCAAAGCGCTTGATTATGAGGCTATTATCCTGGATCTCGGGCTTATCACCGGGAACACAGCCCTCGAAACAGCGCGGGATATTGCAGGGAAACGGCTCTTCATCACCGGGAGCGTGAGTCCGTGGAGATATCAGGAATTTCGTGAGCTGATGCGCATCATCATAAACGAAAGACCGTGGCTGCTGGAGAGCGGGATCTCTTCCTTTTGCGCGGCTTCACCTGACATTGACCGCTTCAGGAAGGAATTTTCGATCAGGCTCCGAAGGATTCCTTATATCAGGGATCCGTTCTGTATCTCAAATGAAGACATAGAAGGCATTTCCGCTTTTTTGGGGGAAAACAAAAGTCCCGTTTGAATAAAGGAGGGTTTGTTTATAGAGTGATATTTTTCTTTCGCTCGTTTGGGTCCTAATATTATCACAACAAGGAAAAAGAGAATCCCTGCTGTCCTGACAAGAAGCAGAAACGCCTGAACGAGCGGAATAACAGTTCTTTGTCAATCCGGAAACGAAATTTATCGGATGAAAGAAAAAATTGGGATGTAAAAAGCGGCGGCCGTTTTCAGGCTGCCGCTCTTCTTTTTCACATGCAAATGCTTACGCTTCCGCTGTCTCGGCGGTCTTTCTGTGGGTTGCTATGTAATCATTGATCTCGTCGCAAAGGGCATCAGGGTCAACACCGTGTACCATAGCGGCTTCCTCGATAGTCTCCATCTGGGAGGCGGGGCAGCCGAAGCAATGCATCCCTATCCCCATGAGAATATAGCC
This sequence comes from uncultured Lachnospiraceae bacterium, assembly GCA_947167155.1. Classification (GTDB taxonomy): domain Bacteria; phylum Bacillota; class Clostridia; order Lachnospirales; family Lachnospiraceae; genus RUG306. The sequence continues at coordinate 7,468 of CAMVHB010000004.1, forward strand.
GACTCCGCTGTCTATCTGAAGCAGCTCTCCGATCAGCGTTTCCTTTGAAACAAATAACTCCTTGCCGCTCTCTGTCTTTTCAGCTGTCATATCCATATTTTTATTCCTTTCAAGAACTATTCACCAATACTTTGTAAGTATATACCCGTCGATGTTTTGTTTCAATATACTAACAAAAAGTAGTGTATTTAACGCTTTGCACCCCATTTTGTACTAGATTGTACGAAAAGATTCTTGTAAAAAAAAATTGCAAATAGTATATTCAATTCAGTGACCGGCAGGAAACGTATCCGGTCGTAACTGTAACGGATATGGAAAGAAGAGGTGTTATTATGGCATATGTTATCAGTGATTCATGCGTAAGCTGCGGAACCTGCGAACCTGAGTGCCCTGTCGGCGCTATCTCCCAGGGAGATTCACAGTACAACATCGATGCAGGAAAGTGCATTGACTGCGGAACCTGCGCAGGCGTTTGCCCTACAGGCGCTATTTCCCAGGGCTGAATCAAACAGTCATTAAAGACCCCGCCGGAGAACCGGCGGGGTCTTTTTATTCTTCCGAAGGCTTTGGTGCGCTGTTATCCACCTTCGTGTAGTTCTGGAATCTTGTATACTGCGGATGCCATGTGAGCTTCACGGTTCCGACGGGACCATTTCTTTGCTTGGCTATTATTATCTCTGAAACGCCCTTATCCGGCGAATCTTTATTATAATAATCATCCCTGTAGATGAACATCACGACATCCGCGTCCTGCTCGATAGCCCCGGAGTCACGTAGATCCGAAAGCATTGGACGCTTGTCCTCCCTTGCCTCTACACCGCGATTAAGCTGGGAGAGGGCTACTATAGGCACATCAAGCTCGCGGGCTATCGCTTTCAGGGATCTTGATATCTCGGATATTTCATTCTGGCGCGATTCTACATTCCTTCCAACCGTCATCAGCTGGAGATAATCTATGATCACAAGCTTCAGATCCTTCTCTGCTTTGTATTTCCTGCATTTTGAGCGAAGCTCCGATACGGAGACAGCCGGAGTATTCTCTATGATGAGGGCGGAGCGGGATATGACCCCGGCGCCCTGCATTATTGCGTCCCAGTCAGAGTCTTTGAGATTGCCGTTTCTTAAATATTCAGACTTGATCCCGGTCTCTGATGAAAGCATTCTGGTCACTAACTCTTCACGTGACATCTCGAGAGAAAAGATCACTACAGAACTGTTGTCGCGCAATGCAACATTCTCAGCTATATTGAGCGCCAGAGCCGTTTTTCCCATGGAAGGACGGGCAGCCAAAAGTATTAGATTTGATTTCTGAAGCCCGGCCGTCATGTAATCAAGGTCTATGAAGCCGGTGGGTACGCCTGTGACACTGCCGCTGATCTCGGAAGCCGCCTGGATCCTGTCAAGAACCTCGGTGACTATCTGCTGGATCGGCACCTCGTCAGAGATGCCCCTCAGGCGGATCAGCTTTGTCAGCTCCTTCTCGGTCTCTTCTATGATCTCGTCAACCGAGAGCTCCTGTCTGTAGCAGTCGGTCTCAAGCTTCTGGTTCATTTTGATGATCGAGCGAAGGAGGGCCTTCGACTTCACTATCGTACAGTATTCCTTGATCCGGAGCGTGGTGGGAAGCTCTGCAATAAGATTGTTGATGAAGCTGATATCGGCATAGGCCTCCGGGAGATTTTTTGTCATAAGGACAGACTGCATTGTGACGGGGTCTATCTCCATCCCCTTTCCATAAAGCTCCGCAGCCGCTTCAAAAAGAGCCCTGTCCTGCTCAAAGTAAAATTCCTCCTTTGAAAGCATTTCAAGGGCTGTCTCACAGGCGCTCCGCTCCACTATCATGGAAGCTACAACAGCGTCCTCCGCAACACGGTCACAGGGCATCTGCCTTGAGACCACATTTTCATTTACGATGTCAGCCATATTATTTTTCTTCGGAAACGATGACCTTGAGATCCGCGGTGACCTCAGGATGGAGCTTGATCTTCACGGTATATTCGCCAAGCGCCTTCAGATTTTCATCCAGGACGAGTTTTTTCCTGTCAACTACGAGACCGTGCTGCGCCTTCAGGGATTCTGCGATCTCCTTTGAGGAGACGGAACCAAAGGTCTTGCCGTTCTCTCCGGTCTTCATGGAAACGGAAACGGAAAGGGCTTCAATCTTTTTCTGAAGCTCAAGCGCATCTTCCTTTCTTTCCGCTGCAAGCGCGATATCATGCTGCTTTTTGAGTTTAAGGCTGTTCAAGTTCGCAGGCGTTGCTTCAACTGCCTGCTTTTTCTTTATCAGGACGTTTCGCGCGAAGCCGTCCGGAACCTCTATTACCTCGCCCCTTTTGCCATGGGGGCGTACATCCTCAAGAAGTATTACTTTCATTTTGTGTCTCTCCTTTCAGAGCTTGATCAGACCTTCGCCTATCATATCGTCTATGACGTTTTCTATCCTCTCAATGACCTCCGTAACGCTGGCATCCGCTATCTGAGCTCCGGCTACGTTCAGATGACCGCCGCCACCCAGCCGTTCCATGATGTTCTGGACATCGATCTCGTCGATGGAACGGGAGCTTACATAGATCTTTCCGTCAAAATCAGTAAGTACGAAGGAGGCCTTGATGCCTACTATGTTCAAAAGCTCATTCGACGCCTGTGCACCGACAATCGTAGGGCTTTCGAGGCCGCCTGCCGGACAGACGGAGATAGCGAAGGCGTTCCTGTAGACCGTCGCATTCCGGACGATCTCGGCGCGCGCCTTGTAAGCGTCCATGTTTTCCCGAAGCATCTTCCGCACCCTGACGACATCAGCTCCCTTTCTCCTGAGATAAGCCGCGGCTTCAAAGGTACGGACACCTGTCTTTGCAAGGAAGTTGTTCGTGTCAATAAGGATCCCGGCGTAAATGCTGTCCGCCTCCCGGGGCGCAAGCTTGATCTCATCAGAGATATACTGAAGGATCTCTGCTATCATCTCGCAGGCGCTTGAGGAATAAGGCTCGATATATGACAATACCGTATTCTCCATTCTCTCATCGCCCTGGCGGTGATGGTCTATGACTATTACATTTCTGTTGTTTGAAAGCAGCTCGGGGCACTCGGTATAGGAAGGTCTGTTGGTATCGACGACAACAACGAGAGTATTGTCGGTAAGCCTCTCCTTTGCTTCATCCGACTTTATGAACATATCCGCGGGGTAGCCGTTTTCCGTGGTAAACATATCAACTATGGGATGAAGCGAGGTAGTGATCGTATCTAATACGATATGGCATTCCTTTGAAAGCTCCCTTGCGGCGCAGAACACACCGATGCCGGCACCCACGGCGTCGACATCGGAGATCTGATGTCCCATCACCAGGACCTTGTCCTTTGCCGTCATTATCTCCCTGATGGCCTCGGCCTTCACCCTTGCCTTTACGCGGGTATTCTTCTCGATCTCCTTTGCCCTGACACCGAAATATGAAAGACTTCCGCTGTCCTTCACTACCGCCTGCGAGCCGCCTCGCGCAAGAGCGATATCAATGGCGCTCCGGGCAAATTCAGCATTCTTCTGATAGGATCCGCCGTTTAAGCCTATACCGATAGATACCGTAAGCTCGACATCATTCCCCATCTTGGTCTGCTTCATGTCCTCGAGGATGGAAAACTTATTATCTTCAAGCTTTTTTAAATACTTGTTCTGGAAGATAATGAAATACTTGTCCTTTTCTATCTTCCTGATGATGGCATCCGCTTCCTGAAAATAACGGGTGATCTTGCGGTCAATGACCGCCGTAAGGAGCGACTGCTTGACGGTCTCGACGGTCTCCATGGTCTCCTCGTAATTGTCTATATAAAGGAGAGCGCAGCAAAGGCGCATATCGAAGTTTTCCTGCTTGAGCCTCTCATCCTCCGTTCTGTCAAAGAGAATGAGTGTAATGAGGTTCTGATCCTTTCCCATGGTAGCGCGCTCGAACACGCCGAGATAAATTCTGCCATCCTTCTCAAGCCGGAGTGAAAAATCCGGATTCTCGTTCTTTAAGAGCCATTCTCTCGTAATCTCCGGAAAATAAGACGAAACAGGCTTTGAATAGACCTTTTCCGATTCACTCATAAGCTCTGTGAAAAGATCGTTCTGCCAGAGGATGCGCCCTTCCGCGTCCATAACGATATAGGGCATCTGCAGATGTTCAAGAAACTGCTTCTGCATCGAGTTGTAGTCGGTCGCGAGAGTCATCATCTCTTCCGCGAGCCGCTTTACGGAAAGTTTGTAGAGACTGATAACGGTGAGGGCATAGGCGATGACTATGAGGATCGAGACAAAGCCGGCCTTCTCGCTGTATAGAAAAAGAAAAACTGCCGCCGCCGCATAGACTATTATCATAAAGAGCGGCATCCGGAGATAACCCGCAGCTTTTCCCCTGTATTCCTGTGTGTTCATGAATTGATAGTGCGTCCTTCCTCCATCCGACCCGGTCGGAAAGTCAAAATCGGAGTGTATTATACACTATTTGCAGGGAATAGACAAACCACGTAAAAACAAAGCGGGAGGTGGCACTTCATGCCACCCCCCCGCTTTGTTTTCACATCATTATTTCTAAAAAAAGACCACTCTTCCGATCACCACTCCGGAATGACCGCTGCTTGCGAGCTTGAAACTCATTGCGCCGCCGGTGGGATCGACACCGTTTATCGCGTCCTGTGCTGCCTCATAGCAGAAATGCCCGTTTGCGATAGCCCGGTCAAGAACGCCGGTCCAGGTGGGAGAATAAGCCCAAGGGTCATAGATCGCGCCCCTTATTGTATTTGAATATATCCCGCTCTTCATCCTGTTGATGACGGTAGCGCCGACAGCAACCTGTCCCTCGTAGGATTCCGACCCGGCCTCGCAGTAAATAAGTGCCGCGAGAAGATCAAGGTCACTCGCAGAAGCGGAGACCGATTCATTTTTCCTGTAAGTGGAACTTGAAGAACTAACCTGGGAAGACGACTTCGCAGCCGCAGCCTTCTTCTTCGCTTCCTCAGCTGCCTTTTCAGCAGCTCTTTCAGCAGCCTTGATCTGCGCGTACTCTTCAACTGTAAGCCCTGCGGAAAGTGGCTGTCCTATGGTCACATACTCGTTCTTGACATAGCCGGTAAGCTTTCCCTTTGTAACCTTTGTCCAGCCGCCCTGGGTATCATATGAAAGATCGACCGTCGCGGATTCTCCGCTGTTCAAAGCTGTAACTATATCAGAATCCACAGTAGCATCTGCCCTGACACGAAGTCCGTCGATATTTGACGTTGCACTTAAAGGATGGATCGCTGATACGAAATTAAAGGCTTCCTGACCTCTCAAAAGAAGGTCATCCCTGACGTATCCCGTGACATTTCCGGATATTATCTTTGTCCAGCCATCAGCTCTTTCAACGACCTCACCAACATCACCGCGTCGAAGATAGCCTACTACTTCCGAATCAACTGAAGCCCCCGCTCTGACGTTCAGCTCGCTTTCGACATTCGCACATACTCTGGCTGCCCACTCGTCCTTCGGTGCTTCAGCAACATTTTCTGCTGCGGCCTCAGCCGCCGGAGCCTCAGCAACTTCGGGAGCTGCGGCATCTTCGGAAGTCACTTCCAAAGAAGCTACTGTCTCTACGGCTACAGCAGGCTCAGCGCTTTCCGCCGTAAGACTGACATGCGGCTCCGACAGGGTAAGCGCTTCCTGATAAGCAGTATTTTCAAGTGTACTCATAAGACTGGTAGCTCCTGCCGATGCATAGGGACCTACTTCCGCCACCCTGGCCATCGATCGAGCTGTAGAGTAAGTATAAGTCGTGTGTCCGGCAACTGCCGATGCACAGAGTGCCGACGTGCAGGCTATTGCCGCAGCAGCCTGGATAACCCTTCTCTTACTGAAATTCAATCTCATCATAATAAGTATCTCCGTATATTTTCCACAATTGTGAAAGTCTGATTAAAAAACTTTTACAATTGTTGCAAAAATATTGCGGAGATACTATAGCACCTTAACAACTACTTGTCAAATGACTACGCATACCTGCTCCTTAGGACTCGTTCCAAAGCGATGTGCGGCAACTGATTTTGGGATCAGGCGTCACTTCAGATCTCGAAGAGGTCGGCGTATGCTTTTAATGCGCCATCGGTTTCATGGGCAAGGACCTTCTTTGCGAGCTTCTTTCCAAGCTGCACGCCTTCCTGGTCGAAGGAGTTCAGGTTCCAGGTGAAGCCCTGGAACATCACCTTGTTTTCAAAGTGGGCAAGGAGGGCTCCGAGAGCCTTTGGCTCGAGCTTCTTTCCTATGATGAGAGATGAAGGACGGTTTCCTTCGAAATACTTGTTCCTGTCATCATCATCCTTGCCGCAGGCAAAAGCCATGATCTGCGCTGTTACATTCGCCGCCAGCTTCTTTTGGCTTGTGGAGCCCTCTATAACTACATCGTTTTCCATCTGGCTGTCGAGGAAGCCCACGAACTGAAGGGGTATGATGTCAGTTCCCTGATGAAGGAGCTGATAGAAGGAGTGCTGTCCATTTGTTCCGGGCTCTCCGAAGATGACAGGGCCTGTCTTGTAATTCACCGGCTCACCGAAACGATTCACGGACTTGCCGTTTGATTCCATGTCCAGCTGCTGAAGATGAGCGGGGAAACGGGAAAGCGCCTGTGAATAAGGAAGAACTGCTGTTGATGACATATCAAGCACATTTCTCTCAAAAACGCCAAGCAGAGCGTCGAGAAGATCCGCATTCTTCCTGATGTCGCTTGAAAGGGCCTTTTCATCCTCCTCATGGGCTCCTTCAAGAAATTCTGCGAAGACCTCGGGACCGAAAGCCAGGGAGAGCACGGCTCCGCCAACTGCTGAGGTAGAAGAATAACGCCCGCCGATGTAATCATCCATGAAGAAGGCGTCAAGATAATCAGATGAATGAGCTATGGGAGAAGTCTCGCTGGTAACCGCTATCATATGGCGGGAGCCGTCAAGACCGGCTTTTTTCAACGCATCCATTACAAAGGTCTGATTCGTGAGGGTTTCAAGCGTCGTTCCTGATTTTGAAACAAGGATGAAGAGGGAATGTACGACATCGATGCCGTCAAGGACAGCCGAAGCGTCGTCGGGATCTACATTGCTTATGAATCTCGCCTCCATTTTGAAGCAGTTGTTCTTCTTTGCCCAGTTTTCAAGCGCGAGATACATTGCACGGGGTCCGAGATCCGAGCCGCCGATACCTATCTGTACGACGGTTGTGAACTTCTCGCCCTTTTCATTTGCTATCTCTCCGCTGTGGACTTTCTTTGCAAACTCTGCGATACGCTCCTGCTGCGTCTTGTAGAATTCCCTCTTGTCCGCTCCGTCCTTTTCAACAACCTTCCCAAGCTGACCGCGGGTGAGCTGGTGGAGCACGAGCCTCTTTTCTCCGGTATTTATCATCTCGCCGTCGAGAAGAAGCCGGTATTTTTCGATCAGGCCGGCCTCATCTGAGAGCGCCTGAAGTGCATCGAGTATCTTTTCATCGCAGACGCGGGATGCGTAATTGAAGCAAAGGCCTCCTCCCATTTCGACTGCATATTCCTTCACTCGCTTTGCGCCATTATCTCCTGCCATCACTTCCTTCAGAACAACCTCATCCCTGAGTTTCAAAAGCTCCTTAAAAGAATCAAGTTCATCAAGATTTTTCCATTCAGCCATTTTCCGACTTCCTTTCCCAAAACATTATTTTCTTATTCAAGCCCTTTGCTTTTGATTCGCTTGTAGCAATGTGATAGTATCAAAACAGGTACTGTTTAACAAGGAGGTTTGAGAACCGTTTATGAAGAAAATAATACTGACCGGCGGCGGGACCGCAGGACATGTCACCCCGAATATCGCGCTCATTCCGGAGCTCAGGCGCCGGGGCTTTGAGATCAAATACATAGGCTCAAAAGATGGGATCGAAAAGAAGCTGATAGAGGCCGAGGGTATCCCCTATTTTGGAGTCTCCTCCGGAAAGCTGAGGCGCTACCGCTCATTAAAAAATCTCTCTGATCCCTTCAGGGTGCTTAAGGGCTGCAGGGAAGCAAGGAAGATACTCAAAAAAGAGGCACCCGATATCATCTTCTCCAAGGGCGGCTATGTCAGCGTTCCGGTAATGCTTGCCGGAGAAGCCTTAAAGATCCCCTGCGTCATTCACGAATCGGATATGACCCCGGGGCTTGCCAACAGGATCGCGGGCAAAAAGGCAGACGCCTTCTGCTGCAATTTCCCCGAAACGGTTGAGCTTCTGCCGAGCGGCAAGGCCATACACACCGGAACCCCCATCAGGCAGCAGCTTTTTGAGGGCTCCCGTGAAAAGGGGCTTTCATTTGCGCACCTTTCGGGAAAAAAGCCCGTCCTCATGATAATATGCGGCTCTCTTGGAAGCGTGGCAGTGAATGGCTTTGTTCGGGAAGGTCTTCCCCGCCTCATTGAAAAGTTCGATATCATCCACCTCACGGGAAAGGGGAATCTCGATGAAGGACTTGTCGGAAAATATGATGGTTACAAGCAGTTTGAATATATAAGCGATGAGCTGCCGGACCTCTTCGCCGCAGCCGATATATTGATCTCAAGAGCCGGAGCAAACGCTATCTGCGAGATAGCTGCTCTCGCAAAGCCAAATGTACTGATACCGCTGCCCCTTTCAGCAAGCCGGGGCGACCAGATCAAGAATGCCGAGTCCTTTGAAAAACAGGGCTTTTCTGCCGTCCTCGATCAGGACAACTGCACAGCATCTGACGTAGTCGACAAGGTTTTTGAGGTATATGGCGCACGCGACGCGTATATAGCTAAGATGAAGGAAAACGCGTCCGGAAACGGGGCGATCACAAAGATCGCGGATCTGATCGAGAAGCTGGCAAATGCCACCTGACAAAGGCGCCACTCACATACGTAGCTCCTCGCAGAGAGCCTTCTGCGCAGCCGCATCAGCTTCATGCGGTCTCCACGCGAGCATAGGCGCCTCGCCGGCATATCTGGGGATGAGATGCATATGGAAATGGAATACGGTCTGACCTGCAACCTCATTGTTGTTCTGAACGATATTGAAGCCATCGCAGGAAAGCATATCAGTCATATGGGTCGCTGCCTTTTTCGCAAGAGTGAGAGTCTTTGAACAAAGCTCGTCGGGCAGCTCATAGATATTCCTGTAGTGCTCTTTTGGTATGATGAGGGCGTGGCCCCTTGAAGCCGGGGACGCGTCGAGGATGATCCTGAAATCATCATCCTCATATATTGAATTTGTGGGGATGTCCCCGTTTGCAAGCTTGCAGAATATGCAATTATCGTCTTTCATCTATTACCTCCTTGTTTCGATCAATCCTCTTTGAAAGGGAAACATCGATCCAGCATCCTTATCATCTCAAAACGCCCCCTGGCGGTCATCTCACCTGTGGAAAAGGCCCTCTGAAAGGTCTCCCGGCCGTATGTGATGTTTGTGAGGACATTCAAGGTGATCCGAAGATACAGGTCATACTGTTCTGTTTCACTGTCATAAGCATCCGCAGCCTCACTCTTTGAAAGGAAGCGGCACTCAACCTCCTGTCCCTTTGCAGCGACCAGCATCGATCTTTCCTCATCCGTGATCTCAAAAACAAAGCTTAGCCACTCGTCTGTCTGAGGAACATAAGCCCCCACAAAGGCCCTGATAAGCTCGTTTTCAGTCTCTTCAGACGTGCCTCCCGCCCCGCCGAGAAGGTTCCGGTACATGGAGGAAAGCTCGATGATGTCCTCCTTCTGCTTCTTCACATATCTGTCGTCTGTCACGTACTGCGACAGCTGCTCTGACTCCTGAGGGGTGAGGATTATCCTCTGTGTCCTCTGAACACTCTGGGATACCGCCTGCTTGCTGGACGGAAGGGCCTTCGGTTTCTGAGACAGCGTCCTGTAAAGGTTTTCCGCCTTTTTTTCTATTATCTTTTCAAAATCCCGGTTTGCAGAAAACTCTGCCGCATCAGCGACATAACCGCAAAGTCCTTCACAAAGCGGCCCTCCAAGGGTCTCCCATGCGTTCTCCAGCGTCAGCATTGCTTCCCGCTCTCCCGTGGTTGTCGAGAGCACCACCGGCTGCATATATATGGCCGAGATCAGATCCCGGTTCCCGTAAAGCCACAGGGAATCAAGAAACTCCATCATATAGCCCCCGATCCCGAGCCATTCCACCGTAGTTGCGAGGATAATGCCGTCGCAGCCCTCGATGGTCTGAGGCAGTGTCGGTATCTGGCTCTTTTGCTCATGGATATCGTATCTTGTAACATCCACATTGACATTCAACGATTTCAGAACATCCGTCATCCTGTCAAGAACCGCTATGGTCGGATCGACCAGCTCGCCCCTGCCTCCGTAATAAATATTGATCTTCATTAAAAAATCCCTCTTCCTTACTCACTCACCGGGGATGCGCCTGTCATGACTCCCGGACAGTTTTTCAGTATAGCACTTTCGTATGATAAAGGGTATTCCGTAAATCAAAAAGCAAAGAACAAAGCCTCCAACCAGTCCTCCCACATGTCCTGCGTTATCGACAGAACCGCTTGTAAATCCGAAATACAGGGAAAGCGCTATCATCACAAGAAGCCTTCTTACGGTATAGCGTTCGTACCTGCCCTTGTGAACCACTATCACCACGAGCATCATCCCCATAATTCCGAATATGGCCCCGCTGGCACCGCAGGCAAGCGCATATTCCCCGACCCGCAGCATATGAAAAAAGGAAAGCAGACTTCCCGATAATCCCGACAGAAGATAGCATATCAAAAATCTGACATGCCCGACGGGGATCTCGACCTCATGCCCTAAGACAACGAGCATCAGCATATTGTTCAAAAGATGAACGGGACCGAAATGAAGAAAGGTTGCGGTGAACAATCTGTAGTATTCGCCCGAAAGGATGCTCTCCGGCCACATAGCACCATGCTCGAACATGAAGCGGCTGCTCTCTGTATCACCTAAAAGGGCGAGCACTATCCAGACCAGAACATTTGCCACTGCAAGCGCTATAGTGACGGGACATTCCTTCAGAAATTTTTTGACGCCGGATTGCGACGGTCTTTCATTCATATCCATGTGGACAAGTTTACACTATCCGAAAGACTTCGTCAGCAAATATTATCTTGTCCATCCTTTTCAATCTGACGCTTTCCCTGTAGGAGAGCATTTTTCCGTTCACAAACGTTCCGTTCTTTGAATTCAGGTCCTCGATGAAATAATCCTCCCCCTGCTTCACTATCTTCGCGTGATGCCTTGAAACGACGGGAGAATCAATGACTGCGTCATTGCCTTTTTCTGAGCCTATCCTAAATACCTCCTTGGAAAGAGGATAATCCCGCCCTCTCCCGCACCCTTCATAGGAGAGGAGAAGCGGACCTCCTGCTGCCGCTCCGCTCATAAGAACCGTCGGCTTTTCAATACTGTCTGTCTCCTCATAGAGGAAATCCAAGGCTTGAGGTGTGTCCCTTTCGGAAGGAAAAAGCGACTTGAAATGACCCTTCAGCTTCTCCCCTCCCTCCTTCGCTTTTTTTGAGAAAAGACCTTTGAATGAGGCAAAGAACCTTGTGAGTAGGCTTTCATCCTCCCCGCCGGGGCAGGGATCCTCGTCTTCGTCCTCATACTCATCCCCGTCTTCATATTCATAATCCGGTCTGCCCCGATATCCTGCCCTTTCGGGCTCCGGAGAGCTCCTTCTCTCTTTGGGACGTTCCTTATCTTTGAGATGTCCTTGCATCCCGGTACGCTCCTGCTCTTTTGGACACTCCGGCTCTTTTGAACGTTCTTCCGCCAAAAAGAAGTCTCTTTCCTTTTCCCGTGCAGGAGCATTTCCTTCAGCGCTTTCCTTGTCCTCATATTTTGAGATCACCGATAGGATCGGATCGAAGGAATCCTTCTCTCTGAGGCTTGCATCATAAAGGCTGTATATGAGCTCGGTTAGACGCATATCCCCCCTCACCGGCTTTTCCGTAAGAAACCTCATGACAGCTGAAAGCCCGAAGTCGCCCCCGTCATCCTCAAAGGGCATATAAGAAAGAAACAGCCGAAAATCCCCCGAGAACCTTTCAACAAAGACGGTATCCGGGCTCAGCCTGATATTTTCAGGAGAGATCAGGTACCTGTCAGTCTGGTCGAAGGCTTTTTTGAGTTTTCTTATAACCCCGGAAACTACAGGGACAGAAAGCCCCTCCTCTTCAAGAAAGTCCCGCAGTGAGCTCTTTCCCGTGATGTCATAGCAAAACCTCACTTCCCCGTTCATGGTTGAAGTATAGAAGGAGAGCAGCGAAGGTATATCATTTTCCCTGAGCATTTCCTCCTCATAGGGCTTCATCACAGGTTTTCCCTCAACCGTCATCAGACTTTCCTTAAGATTTCTCTCGTAGCTTATCTTCATTTCTTCCCCTGCTCCTTCAGCTTCTCGATCATATCCTTCCCCCCGGCGGCGATACGAAAGGTCTTCACAGCGTCGTACTTAAGAATATCCTTGTCCTTTATATATTTTTCCGTATCATAAAATACCCTGTAGGAAAGCATCATGAGGCCCATCAGTATAATGATGCAGAATGATATGATGAAGGACCCTTCTACCGTGTAGCTCGCCTTGAGATACAGAAAGTCTGTCGCCTTCTCTGTTTTGTTTTTATCCCTTAACTTCATGTCAGAAGTCCCCCAAAATATTCAACTGCTGCCGAAAGAAGCGTGAACGGAACGAAGGGAAGCTCTTTTCCTTTGATCCCTGCTTCACTTTCACTGATATCAGACCCGGTGCAAAGAGCCCTCTTTTTCCTCTTCTGCCTTATGATATAAAATATTGAAAACACCGCGGATAAAAGTGATGCGGTAAAAAGCACGGCAAGAGACTTTATTCCCCCAAAAAAAGGGCCTGCCATACACGCATATATTACAGCGTCTCCCATGCCTATCCTGCCTTTGGTCAAAAAAGAAACTCCCATCATTATTCCCCCAACCAGAACACCAAAAAGCATTTCCGATATTTCCATCGTTGGGAAAAATATATGCACTGTAAAAATATAGGCGCAGAACAAAAGAGGCGGGATTATATTGATCTTCTTCTCCCTGATGTCCTCGATTGAAAGTATAACAAGCAGGAAAAAGAAAACTGCCGCATTAATGATCTCCATCCTTTCCTCCATTCTTTTCACATTTGCTGCAGAGAGGATAACCCTTGTCTATGGCATCCTGAAGCTTCATCCGATTTATCGTCCGCTTGAGTCCCGGACAGCGCAGCGTTGTATGATAATTCGTCCCGTAATCCGTCACATACCATATGCCCGAAAAGCCTTTTTTCCTGCACGAGGGACATGGATAATATATAGCTCCGTTCACATTTCTCTCGTCCGAAAGCTGCTCGTCAAAAACGCCCCTTATCGATGGATTGAGATATGCGCAGGAAAGATTGGTATGGTATACGCTCCCTGACTCCGTTACATAGACATATTTGTCAGCTTCGTCAGCGTCCCCGGGGTCGTCCCCCACCCAGCGCCTTGCAAGGACACGCTGGGAAATATGCCAATGCTTCCAGCCAAAGAGAGTCGTCGGGACCTTCATGACATATGAGGCCTTTATAGAGACCTCTTTGTCATCAACCGTTGTACCTGAGAGATTGATCCCGACAGGCCCCCCGAGTACGAATTTGTACGGAACCCCTTTCCCTGCGATCTCTGCGGCGCACAGAGCCTGGATCGCCCCTGTCTTCATTTCCGAAAAAATATCCCCGGATATCGCAGCGGAACGCGCCACATCCGATATGGCAGTCTGCACTCCCCACTCAACCTGGATCACCCTGAAAAAAAATATCACCGCGATCCCGGCCAGCAGAAACATGGGAAGCACAAAAGCGGCCTCCACTGTATAGCTCGCATTTGCCTTTAGGGAAGCAGAAGGGCGCCCCTTTCTGAAAAAGCCGTTTACCTTCCGCCGTATAAAGGATTCGACCGGCCTTGAGACTGGCTGCCTCCGACTTCTCTCCCGCTGCAGATCCGCTGATGCGGCAGTTTTTGCTTCTGCCAAACGCTCTGCTCTTTTTGAATTTTCAGGATTACATCCGGATTTGATTTTAGAAACAGCCATATGTTTTTTCTTCACACACCATGTCTTCTGACCTGATCCAGCAAGAGACACCCTTCTGCTCCCCTCCTTTCCGGCAGTTTTCATAAAGTCACTGATCTTTCAATCTCAGACAATCTTCTTTTTCAAGAAACACCGTTTTATCAGAGTTTTCTTAAAACCGGCATTATCCCGCCTCTTGCGGCGGTCCTTTTGAATCACTCAACAGCTCCTCCCCGTCTACATAAGAAAGCCTTCTTTTGTAGGAAAAGTCATAGACCTTCCACTCGCCCGTAAAAAGGGGGACAAAGGACAGAAACAATGGTTTTGCCTGATATTCAGCCACTAAGTCCCCTCTGTAGAGCAGCCTGTCCATCCTTATATTCCTGTAATCCTCAGACCTTCTCAAATGCTCCTCCATAAGGTCACAGGCCCTGCCCGCGCTCATCTTCACGGGTGTCATGGCAGCAAATGCAAGAAGATAACCGTTGTAGTCGACCCTGAAACCCGAGCCCTCCTTTGCCTTCCTGCCGGAATAGATATCGCTCACCAGAGTCCAAAGGTCGGAGTTCCAGTCATCCGGGCTTTTTAAGAAAGGTACCTTTCCCCCTTCCATAAGCGTTCGAAGATCAAGAACGGATTCCACATAAGACCAGATTCCCAATACCGCATACTTGACCGCGTCTTTGAACTCAGGCGCGAGCAGAAGGCTTGATACTATGAGAGCCAGAGTCTCCACCTCTCCGACCCTTGCACTGTCCGTGCAGATAGCTGCCATGTTGAGTCCCTCTCGAATGAGGAGGAGACGCCAGACAGTGCTCTTCAGATTTTCCACATCAGATTCTTTGCCGCATATCAGATACTCCATCTCGTAAGAAAGGCTGTTCTCACGGGCTTCTTTTGTGTAACTCCTGAAGGTCTTCGAAAGCCAGTAGTTGTAAAGCAGCGTCTCATGAGCCTTTGGCGGATCGCCCGACATTGTCCCGCTTTCAAGGGCGCGTCTTGAAGCCCTTTCATTCCTTGGTATCGCAAACTTTTCTTCTGATACCTGATCCTCCGCCGGAAGGACTGTTTTCAATATCCCGCCGATACCTGCCGGAGATATGCCTGTCAGCGGGTTTTCACAGTCTCTCAGCTTTTCCTTTGTTGCCTCGTCCGGATCACTTCCAGGAACGGTACTGAAAGAAGCCGGAGGAGAATTTCCGTTAAGCACATCCCCGCCGCTTTCCACAAGTTCAGAAAGCGCGTCGCCTCCTTCCTCCGCGCCCTTCACCTTGCCGGTAAGTTCCGTAAGCATCGTAAGCATGTCGCTTCCGATATTGTTCTCAACGCTTTTTGCGGCCTCCCTGACAAGTCCCGAAAAATCATTGTCTGTAAGCACTGCATAGTCGATCAGCCCTGCCTTCTTTGGATAGGCCTGAAAAAAGTGTGTCCCTTCTGCGTTTCCGTTTTCATCAAGATAGCGGTAAAAACGCTTTTCAAAGGTCTCTTTATCAAACTCATTTTTCCCATAGGACAGGTCGACCCCGAGAAGCCCGTATTCCTCCCAAAGAGGCCTGCAAAAGTCCCCAAAGCAGCTTTCAACCGAGATCAGAGAAGCTCTGTCAGTCTGCTTCTTCAGGCAGAAGAACCTCAGTACCTCACTCATGGTAAAGAAGAGCCCCAGCACCATTGTCAGAACAAAGGAAAGAAATACGGTTATGCTTCCGGAAGGTCTCTTCATGTATCACACCTGGTCACTCTGGGTCGTGACCTTGTTGAAGATCGAGCTTACAAGCGACGTGATCTGCTTCTTGAAAATAAGCACCAGTCCTATCAGTACCACCAGGATCAGTATGACCTCAACGACCCCGATACCCTCTTCATCCTTTATGAATTCCTTTATCTTCATGCAAACCCCCTCTCAAAAATAATGATTTACAGTTCCGCCGGGTTCTCCCGGGTTGTGTACGCATTGCGTGGCGAGTTCATCCGTTCAAAGGTCTTTCAAGATCCATTTCTCAGATTCCCGTCCCCAGAAATGCCGGGACAAGAAGCATTATCATCACTGATCCAAGAAGCAGGATCATCGGAAAGACCAGCTTCGTTGACGCTTCCTCTCCAAGCCTTATGGCGCGGTTTTTCCTCTCTTCGAATGCATCAGCCTCCTCTCTTGAAAGCTCCGCCGACAGGAATCGGTCGCCCTTCCTCATATTCTCGGTAAGAAGAAGGGTCAGCCTCCTGTAATCCTTGTGTCCGGTCCTCTCCGCGATCGAAAGATAAGCATCTCCCTCTCCGACGCCCTTTTCCATATCGCGGCAGGCCCTTTCTATCTCTTCAAAGCCCTCTGCCCTTGGTGCTCCCCGCCGGCGGTTCTCCTCATAGGAGGTTGACATCCTCTTGAAAGCCTCGCGTGGCCTTATCCCTGCCCCTACAAGAAGCGAGAGCTTTGACGCTATAATGGGATAATCCTTTGAAAGCGCGTCATTATAAGCTTTTTTCTTCTTTTCATCCTTTTTCCTGTCAAAGAGTATGAGTACAGGGATAAGCGCTATTCCAATGAACGCAAAGGCAAGACCCCGAAAATCCGGCTTTCTCTTAAAGCTTACCGGGCTGTCCAGAACAGAAGAAGGAAGCATCAAGGTATCCCCGCCTTCGGAATCAGCTTTATTAAGGGCACTCTTCAGGTTAAAGAGAAAGCCATTCTTCGTCTCATTCCCGGGCCTTACTGCCCTGACATAGCTTATATAGCGGTCCTGTGTCTCTCCGCAGACAAGATCGGCTCTTGCCTCTATCAAAAGCTCGTCCTCGTCTTTGAAGTCAATGTTTCCCTCTGCGTCCACGACCATGGGCTCAAAGGTCCAGAAGGCCTGCACCTTCGACGACGCATAGGAGGATCTTGTGTCCAGTGGCAGATATACTTCGTCAATGCTCTCGTTCTTCCCCATTAACGTCTCGTCGATCTCCTGCTTTGCAAGCGCGATCTCCTCTTCCTCCTCGTCAGAAGAAAGCTTTCTCTCGCTTATCGGCACCTCAAGTGAGCCGTTTCTTTCCCCTCCGGAAAAATCAAGCTCTTCAATGACCTTTCCCTCGCCCTTTTCAGGGCGTGAAAGCTCGGTCACCGAACCCGAGTCTATTATGAAGTCATAGAGGATCATGAATAATGCTATGACCTCGATCACGATTATTATCTTTTTGTATTTCTTAAGAGTTTTCATACCTCAATCCTTATGATCCTGCTGCCCCACCAGGCCGCGAAAAGATAGATCGCAATGGCTGAGAGCACGGCAGCAAAGCCTATAGCCGTCTGATAAAGAGCCTCAACAAATTCGCTCGAGCAGAGCCTGATATAGGTCAGTATTCCGGGCGGCAGGATGAGCATCATGGTAAGCTCAAGCCGTTTTTCCGCGGACTTCGCCTTGATCTCCGACTTGAGGAGCAAAGACTGCCTGATCTTTTCCGCTGCCCTGCTGATGTTTTCCGTATAGTTCCCGCCCATGCGCTTTCCGATCGTGAGCACCTCCGCCATATCAAGAACCTCCTCAAAGGGATGCCTCTTCGAAAAGTCTCTGAAGGCCTCCTCCACCGGTACATTCATTGAAACCTGGCGAAGGAGCTTTGATATTTCATGCACGAAGCCATCCCTTTTTCCGTAGAGCATAATGAGGGCCTCTCGCGCGTCCTTCATTGAGTTTTCAAGCGAGTGTCCGGCCCGAAGTCCCGCGGAAAGCCCCGAAAGGAACTCACGATAGCGAAGATAGAAGTCGTCCAGCGCCTTTTCCTTTTCCTTTTTTTCATGAAAGCGCCTGTGGATGATATGAACGGGAACAAATGCAATGAGACCGAAAACGGAATTGAAGACGAAATAAGACATCCAAAGCGTTATCCCGAGATCTGTCAGGAATACGACAGGAATTTTTCCGTGCAGCTTACCGGATTTTTCTTTTTCCAAACCACTCCTCCTTTTTCCTCAGAAAGTGAAAGAACTGTGGAAAGCACTACCTCCCCATTCTCTATCCCGCATACCTCGTCTATCGAAAGTAATTTCCGACTCCTGTCCCGTCTACGCCCCACATGAACGAAGAAGTCCACCCCTCCTGCAATCTGCCGTCTGATGGCTTCGACCGGAAGATCCATGCCCATAAGGACCATGGTCTCGAGCCGCGCTATCATATCCCTTGCGGAATTCGCATGACCTGTCGAAAGCGACCCGTCATGTCCTGTATTCATCGCCTGAAGCACCTCAAGCGCCTCGCCGCCCCTGCACTCGCCCACGATTATCCTATCCGGTCTCATTCGAAGAGATGCCTTTACAAGGTCTCTGATAGACACTTGAAGCTTCCCCTCAAGTGTCGCAGCCCTTGCTTCAAGGGTCACGAGGTTCTCGATCCCCATCACTCTAAGCTCCGCTGAATCCTCTATCGTGATGACCCTCTCATCCCGGGGAATGAAGTCTGTAAGCGCATTCAGCATCGTGGTCTTGCCGCTCCCGGTCCCGCCGCTTATGAAGATATTGCATTTGGAGCGCACCATACGCTCAAGAAAGCCTGCAGCCTCTTCAGAAAGCGAATTGTTTCCGACAAGCCTTTCCATTGTCCAGGGATCTTTTGGAAAGCGCCTTATGGTGACTGTAGGGCGGTCTACGGAAACCGGGGGAAGGACTATTGAGACGCGGGAGCCGTCGGGGAGTCTGGTATCCACTATGGGCGAGCTCTCGTTTACCATCTGATTGTTTGATGCGACTATGAACTGGATTATGTCATTGAGCTTTGACTCAGAAGAAAACTGCCTGTCAAGCCTCTCAAGTCTTCCGGAGCGTTCAATGAAGATGTCCTTCGCACCGTTTATCATGATCTCCGTGATACTGTCGTCCTCGATCAGGTCCTGAAGGATATCAAGCTTTCTCAGGGAATTGAAAACATCATGCTCAAGCGACAACCTGTCGGAGACGGAAAGCTTTTCCGCAGTGCCGCTCTTCAGCTCCGTCCTTATCACATCATATAGCTCCTCGTCAGAGATATTTCTCTCCATGTCGATCCTTGAGAGGACGCCCTGCCTCACAAGGTCTGAGGCTTCAGAGTATTTCATCCCGCATTTGCCACCTTTTCACGAACGAATCTCCCGAGATTCCCTTCTATCAGGCTTTCCAGATACCACGTACCGTCAGACAGGTTCGCGGCAGACATCGGCAGGGATATTATCTTTTTTCTTACCTCAGGGAGCTTTTCCGAAAGATAATCTTCATATCGCCGGACGCTCTTCCTGTAATAATCCCCTTCTTTGGAGAGCAGAATGATCTCGCCCCTTCTTCCCTTCCACTCAACGAAATGCCCCGGGAGCCTGTCTGAAAGTATCACGACACAGTCAAAGCCGGAGTGACTGACGGCGTCCATGAAATGAAGCCATTGAGGTCTTGTGACCTCGGAAAGGAGCTCCGGATCCCCGGCACTCGGAAGATAGGAGAAGCCGTCGCATTTTTTTATGAAACGCTCACTCAGGCGCTTTAAGCCCGTACTTTCAATGTCGTAGATGACATCGAGAAGATCCGGCCCTTTTTCATAAGTCATTATCATGTCCTCATCATCTGCACTCATGTCCTCCCTGTCCTCAAATGATGCCCTGTCGCTGAAGAGCTCCGGCATTATCGATGCCTCGGTAAGGTCTATGAATAATGTCCTCTCCTCCTCCGAGCAGATCTTTGCAAGTGCGAGGGAGAAGGGAAGTGACAGCTCATGATGTATGGGGGAAACGACCCCGAGGAGCCTGGGACCTGCAGATGAAACCTGTGAAGTATCTATCTGAAGGAGCCTTTCCACGAAGATATCCATGGGCTGGAAGCGATAGACCGCCTCCGCGCCCTCGGGAGCCGTATCCCCTGAAGAAAGGAGATATACTGTCCGTTTCGCGCTCACACTTTCCAAAGCATCTTTTGCCATATCCAAAGATGTAAGAAGGATGTCAAAGGATTGAGCTGCCGGAAGATGGGCGCTGTCTGAACAGGCAGAGACAGACAGGTTCTTCCTGGATCTGAGAAGATAATTTGTGACCGCGGCAAGGTATGCCTCATCACGATCCGCTATGAAAAGAGATGTTTTTTTCATGATATGACCTCCGTTATGATAAATGAGATTAAGATTGGCAGGGAAAAATGGATGACCGAATTTTTCCCGATCCTTTGATAGGGAAGGAGTTTTTTTTCGCCCAAACAAAGGGAAGTGTAACCCGAAAGGTACGCGATACGTGCCGTAAACTCATGTGTGAAAAGCATCTTGCAAAGCGCCGCTATCGCGCCAAGCACAAAGGAAAAAATGATTAGAATACCTGTTTCTTTGAGGGTCAGGAATGTTGATAATACTGAAAACAGTTTGATATCTCCGGCGCCGAGAACGCCGATGACAAAGAGTATATAGAAAAGGGCTATCGGAAGGAGGGCTCGACCGAAGAAAAGCGGGATCCCAAAGACACCCTGTCTGAATATTACGTACCAGAAGCCTGCTGCATAACCTGTTAGGATGAGGGGATTTTTGATCTTGTGATCCTGAAGGTCGCTGATGCAGGCAGCGGCGGCTATTGTCGCCGGGATGAGAATAAACTGCTGCATGAAATGTCCTCTTTTCGATTTCCCTGAAAAAAAATTTTTTCGAGGTGAGTCGGATTATACGCAGATTATTTTCAAAAAATCTCCCCAAAGACTTTATTTCGGTGCACCGGAATAGTTTATAGTCCCAAAATTTGTTTTTTGTGAAGCACTAACAAAAATGCCCGGAAAAAATCCGGACATTTTCGCCAAAAATAAATGAATACCGATTCCGAAACGGCAGCGCTCAGGGAAGGGATGGAAAATTTCAACTGCCGTATCGTTTTCGTCGTATTTTTTTTATGTTTTTTTATTATTTATTTTAACTATGCCAAAAAGCTGTAAAAAGGCACGCTTTACGTACTGTAAGTGACCTTGTTCAGGCTAGAAAGCCTCTGTTCCTGTCATAGTTCTCGGTTTCCTCGGAAAGCCCCGCCCTGCCGTAGGTCATCCCGGCAACTGTCTTCTCGGCGTTTTCCATGGCAGAAGGCCTTTTGTCCTTTGAAGCCACTTCCAGAAAGGCCTCAGAAAGAGGATCTATGACAGAAAGAGACTCGTCTATAAGTCTAAAACGATCATTGCTGTTTTCGCCCTTTATCCTTGCATTTGAAAGAAGCCGTCCGACATAGTCATAGAGGGAAAGAAGGTTTGATGATGTTTCATAGCACTCCCTTGAAAAATCAAGGGAGTCGCGAAGATGGCTTATAACAAGCTCCGCGTGATGTATAGCTTCATCAAAAGCGACACCCGATGCTGCTTCGTTAAGATCGTCACGCAGCATATCATAGAGGATGACCACGATCTCACTGGGATTGGCTGAGCCTATACGAGCTACATATTCTTTTTTCTTCTCATCTGTCATCTGATCCCTGCCTTACAAACCATCCAAAATCTTTACTGCAGCAGCTGCAGTGCCATCTGAGGCAGCTCATTCGCCTGGGAAAGCGCACTGGTTCCGGCCTGGGCAATCACGTTGTCCTTTGTATATTCCGTCATTTCCTTTGCCATATCTGTGTCCTTGATCCTCGAAAGGGCGCTGGTGACATTTTCGGAAGTCGCATCAAGAGACGTTCTCGCATACTCCAGCCGGTTTGAATAAGCACCTATCTTTGAACGGATCTCCGAAACCCTTGTAATGGCGGAATCAATGCTCGCAATAGCGCGGTCAGCCCCGCCGACCTCCACAACATTGAGGTCGTCGATATAGAGGGACTTTGCGTCTGTGGGAGGTATCTTTACGGAAAGTATCTGATTCTCGTTCGCGCCGATCTGAAGATCCATGGGACCCTTGTCTGTTACATCAAGGGTGACTTTGTCACTGACCTCTCCACCGTCCTTAAGAAGAAAGCTGATCTTGAAATCATTTGTATCGGTAATCGTCACAATGCTTCCGCTGTCATTTCCGGAATAGGTGACCGTGGCGTTCGGATGATCCTTGAATGCGGAGGGATCTGCTGTATCGATCGTCACTACCGGATCCCTTCCTATGCCTATATGAACCTGATGTCCGTCCTCAGTTCCATGGCCGTCACAATCGGAAAAGCCCAAAAAATTGTCTTCTCCCCCGTCAAGATTTATGGTGACGACCTCAAGCCTGGCGCCGCTCCCGTACATCTGGCTGGTGATATAGTCTCCGTTTACACCACCAGCCTCAAGATTCGCACCGGCTATCTCAGCGGTATTTCTGATCGCTTCATAAGCCTCGGCTTTCGTCATTTCTTTTGTGAGAGTGCAGGACACTCCGTTTATCTTCAGGATACCATTGAAATCATATTTGGTTGTGGTGTCAGTTGCACTCGGCAGACCGCTCAGCGGCATATCCGCCCTTGCTCCGGCACCGGAAGTCTCAGCTTTCGGTGTTGCGGTTTTTGCGATTGAAAACGAATATTTTCCAACCTCCACATTGTCGGAAACCTGTATCCTCTCCACATAGTCAGCTTCCCTGTTCGGATAGACCTGCGTATTCAGGGAGCCGTTAAGGAGCGACTTTGTATTGAATTCCGTTGTTTCTGAAATACGCGATATCTCGGACTTGATCTGATCTAACTCTGTCTGGATGGACCTTCTGTCCGAAACAGTGTTCGTATCATTTGCAGCCTGCACCGAAAGCTCACGCATTCTCTGGAGCATATCATGGATCTCGCCCAGAGCGCCGTCTGCGATCTCCATCACTGATGTGCCATCGAGAGAATTCTGAGAGGCGCGGTCAAGCCCGTTGATCTGGGACTGCATCTTGTTTGAGATCGCAAAGCCGGAAGGGTTGTCCTTGGCGTGATTGACCTTGAGGCCGCTTGAAAGCCTCTCCATAGAGGCCCTGAGATTGTCCTCGGTCCGAAGAAGGTGCTTGTTTGAAACGACTGCGGAAATATTGTGGTTGATCTTCATGGCGCGTACCCCCAAAGCAAACTGATTTTGCTCTTTAAAAATCCTGTTACGCGTCCATGCGTCCTGGAATTATTATAGAAAGATAATATGACCCGGCATCCGTGCCGTTACAGATAATATATCGGCCAAGTGACAGCCAAACCTTAGTCCCTTGCTCTTGAAAGCACTGAGATTATCGCCCTTGCTATACCGTAAAGGCGTCGGGTGGAAATCCCCTCATCGTCAGAGAGTGATGGTGTCTGCAAAAAGCCAAAGTCCGCTTCCTCTCCCGCCGAGGGAGAGTCCGTAAATACGGCATTTGTATTGACCCTTGTCTTCAGTGAGACGGAAAGCTCCGACTGTGCGCCCGCCTCCCTTGCTATTGCTTCATTAAGAGCTTCCTGCGCACTCTTAAGTATCGCGTCGGTCTTAGATGAGTCGCTTTCAAATGCGCCCTTTATATGTCCGTCCTGATATTTCAGCGTCGCAGTGATCGAGCCCATATTGTCAAAGACCATTGAAAGATCGACAGCCCCCTTCTCCTCCTCGCCACGAACGATCTTCAGCATCATTGTGCCGTTCTCATCCGCAACAAGGATAGGAATTTCATATGTCTCGCGCTTCTGCGCCATATCTGAGAGGATCTGAAGCTGCTTTGATATCTGCTTCATCCCTCGGACATCGACTGATGAAACCTCCTGCTCGATAAGCATATCGTCCATGGCGTGCTCTGCCGTGTCTGCCAGCTTCCTCTGGGCCTCTGCCATCTCCTTCGGAGTCTTGGCCGCCTCGCCAAAGGCCCTCATCAGATCCTCCATCACGTCGGAAAGGTCTTTTTCTTCTGCCTTCTCATTTGTTTCGCTAAATACATTCCTTTCCTGCGACGGTCTCTTCCCAAAAAGAGTGCGATACATCCGGTTCCTGTCGCTCATGAGCCCCTGCATCGCTGAAAGATAGACCGGAGATTCCGGGATATCAAGGCGTTCAAGGGCCTTATATACCTCTTTCTCCGAGGAAACAGCCCTCTTTATCTCTTCAAGGCTTTCTCTGTCATATTCGCTCTCAAGCCGCTCATCCTCAGCATTGTAGCCGCCTTCAGAAGACAGCCTCCCGTCCTCTCTCTGAAGCCGGTCTGCAAATTCCTCCGGTGTATATGAAAGATAATCCGTATCCGACGCCGCCGCGTGGAAGGTCGCAGGATTTAGATAATCAGCGCTCTCAACCATCTTTCCTGCCTGGAAAGCCTTCTCTATCTGCTGTGAGATCGAAAGAGAACCCAAGTCCTTTGCATTAACCCCACCGAAATCATCATCCACGGTATAATCCATACCCCGATGGCGCCGCGAGCGAAGACCTGTCAGCATATTCTTGAGATTGATGTCCGCACCCTCGAGCATGAGCTGCCCTATCACGGCACCGTCGGTCTTCTCGACTGAATAGATGAGCCGGGCTATGCCTTTGTAGGCGGAAAGTTCGTCTTCTGAAAGTGCTCCGGTCCTCTCGGCTTTGTAGAGGAATTTCCCAAAGCCTTCCTCCGGAGTTTTGTTTTCGTTATTGATCTTCTGAGCCGTCTCCTTGAGCTCTGAAAGGCTCATTTCAAGAGGATTTTGACCATTCCGTATCATCGAAGCCACGGTTCCCGGGCGAAGGAGGCTTAAGGTTTGACGAACCTCAAGAAGGGAGGCCTTTGCGGACATTATATTATCTTTGTTTATCTCTATTGAATTGTAACCAAGAACACGCACTGCGGATTGATTGTCCTCGTTATCCTCCATATCAAGTGAAGAAAGGATGTCAGAGACATTTGAAAAAGCTTTTTTGATGCTGTCACCAAGATCACGGCGTACCTCGGTCCCGAAGGTCTCGTAGGCGTCCTGCGCTCTTTCATAAGAAAGCTTGAAGCTCACGGAATCGTCCCTCACCGTGGAAAGGGACTGTGACATCATTGAAAAGCTCTTGTAGGTGCCCAGGAACTCTATCGGAGTGCCCTTTATTTCTGAAACCGCAGCGTTTGTCTTCTCAAAGTTCTCGGAATTTACGGGGCTTTCGCTCTCTGCCTTGAGGAGCTCAAGGACGTCGGAAAGCGGGGCTGTATCTATATCAAGGCCGTGCCTCATTATCGAGCGGGCGGAAACGCCGGTCATGAGAAGGCTTGCCTCGGCAAGAGTCTTTTTCGCCGAGTCGATATCAAAGGACAAAGCAGCTTCATCAGTTAAGGAAGAGCGCTCTGACTTCAGGCTTTCAAGCGCTGCAGGATTTCCGTTCAAAAACGATGCCCTTGCCCTCATCTCCATCCTGAAGGAAAGTGACTGCGAACCGGAGTCCTCCCTGTATGAGAACTCTGCGGAAAGTGTAAGTATTGAAAGCGTTCTGCCGCGGCGCACCACGTTTTCGGCATCCTCGGGCGCCGCTTCATTTACTGCACGCGCTGCATCGGCGGAGGCATCATTCAAAGAAAGCCCGCTTATCACATAGGCTTCTCCCGGAGCCTTTCCTTCCTCTATCGCATCTGTTACGGCAGCAAGTATCTCATCCCCGTTTTCCTTCATTATCCCTTTGGTAAGGATAGTATAGGCATTCATATTTTCGGGCGTTACGGGAATGTCGTTTTCTATGAAGTCGGATATTACGTCTTTTCCAAGATCATCCGGCGAAAGATATGCTTTTTCAAAGACCGGGGAAAGCTGTCCTGAAGCCTCAAGAGCATCGGCCGCCTTCATGCTGTCTGAAGAGGCCGCATTTTCAGCGGCTCCGAAGGAAGCGCGGTAGACATTGTCTATCGTGGGTGAAAGAGAGTTCTTTACCATGAAAAGGGCGCTCTCCTTTGTGATACCGCCCTTGTCCATTATCTCTGAATATTTTGAAAGGGCTGCCTTGACCTCGGGATGGTCCTCGATCGCCGCCTCCGAGATGTCTCCCATCTTTGAAACATCGACTCCGCCCTTTGCAAGATTGATCTTGATCTTGTCAGCGACAGTCACGAGCTCGTAGGGGTCCTCTGTGGAAAGGTCAAAACCCTCCTCTTTGCTCTCGGAATAGGCTTCTTCATTGAGGTCCTTCGCCGCCTTTGCCATCATCTGATTTTTCATCGAGATGTCGCTTTCGCTTGCGACGGCAGCATTGTCTGCATCCTCGATCGCCTCGGAAAGAAGGTCCTTTTTCCCATAAAAAGAATCCCGCGAGGAAAGAAGTCCCTTTCCCTGCAGGGACTGTGAAAGCTGAAATGTCGCGTCATTTGATGTGTCAAGCGTGATGTTTTCGCCTCTTTCAGACGCCCTTTTGAAAGCGCCCGACGCCATCGCGTCATTCTTCAGCTGCTCATAGCGGATCTCGTTAAGATGCATAAAATACCGTCCTTTTCAATGCTTCACTCGAAATCCGTTTCGAAGATAAGGCTTTATCCCTAAGCCTACATATTTTTTATCGGCATTTAGTCCATAAGGTTTAGTTTTGTGTTATCATATAGCCTATGCTGATACTTGGATTCCAGAAAACCACGCTGCTAGACTTTCCTGGAAAGCTTGCGTCTATCATATTCACAGGGGGCTGCAATCTTCGCTGCCCGTATTGTCAGAATTCAGAGCTTGCCTTTGCTCCTGATCCCGAAAAAACCGATGCCTTCTCAGAGGAGGAGGTTCTTTCCCACCTCAAAAAGCGACGCGGCATGCTCGAGGGCCTTGTGATCACAGGCGGCGAGCCGACTCTTCAGAAGGACCTTATACCCTTCATCGAAAAGGTAAGGGCCCTTGATCTTTTGATAAAACTTGACACAAACGGGACAAATCCCGCATTATTAAAGAAACTTCTCGGCATGAAGCTCCTTGATTATGTTGCAATGGATATAAAGCAGTCACAGGATAATTATCCTGCTGCCTGCGGGCTTTCGGGCAGCGCAGCAGCTTCGCTTACAAAAAAGGTGATGGAATCTGTCTCCATCCTCCTTAACTGCAGCATCGATTATGAATTTCGTACCACAATAGTTTCAGAGCTTTTTAAAGACGAAGATCTTCCGAAGATCGCCTCTATGATCAAAGGTGCGAAAAGGTATTTCATTCAAGGCTTTTTGGAAAGTCCGGGAGTACCGGAGGGCTGTGCCTTTTCATCCCCCTCTCCGGCAAAAATGCATGAATATGAAAAGATAATGAAGTCGTATCTTCCGGAAACGGAAGTCTCACTTCGAGGATTATAAATAATAATGAGATCACTTAAGGACCTTAAAAAATCAAAAAAGCCCTCAGCCATCTCCATGAGCGAGAGAGTGTTTTATACTGACCGACTGATGCTTCGCATTTGCTCGAAAAAGGACGCGCCCCTCGTATTGTCCTTCTACGACAGGAATCTTGAGGAGTTCGCAAAATATGAGCCTCTCCCGATGGTCGAGACAAGGACCATCTCCTTCCATGAGCAATGCCTGGAATTTGAAGAAAAGGAATTCGCGGAAATGAAGGAGGTGCGCTTCTTCCTCTTTCTCAAAGACAATCCTATGGAGATCATCGGCACTGTGAGCTGCCGCGATATCAAGCACGCCTTCTATTCCTCAACAGAGATCGGTTACAAGATGGACGCCCGCTTCAGGCGATGCGGCTATATGAGCGAAGCCATTCGCTTCATGCTGCGATATGTAAAGGAAGTCCACCATCTTCACAGGGTTGAAGCCTATGTGATGCCGGACAATGAAGCGTCGCTTAAGCTCCTTCAGGGGCTTGGCTTCATAAAGGAGGGCTATCTTCACGACAAGCTCTGCCTCGATGATGTCTGGTATGACCACGTGCTTCTGACAAAACTGATCTGACTCTTATGTACATTTAATTCTGCTACAGCTCCCAAATCACAAAAAGGAACAGCCTTCGGATCTCTCCGAAGACTGTCCTTGTGAAGAAACATATGAATGCTCTTTTTCGATACCGGAGAACCGATGGTTAAAGGGAGGAGGGAGGATCGGTGGTACTCTCCGGTTCGACAATGATAATTTATCACCTCATTGTGAAGAAAAATCAATCAAATTGTGTCCAAATTGTGAAATGATAGAAGGACCTTATCCATGACAAAAGCAGCTCTTCGCGCTGAAAAACGAAAGACTCTTCGCCTCTCCCGCGAGCAAAAAGAAATAGAAGAACAGGAAAAAACCGACCTTTTCTTCATGAAGGAAGCCATGAAGCAGGCAAAAAAGGCTCTTTTGATCAGCGAGGTTCCCATAGGCTGCATTATCGTGAAAGATAATAAAATAATTGCCCGGGGCTACAACAAAAGGAACAACGACCACTCGGTACTCTCCCATGCCGAGATCATCGCGATCAAAAAGGCATGTAAAAATCAAAACGACTGGCGGCTTGAGGACTGCACCATGTATATTACCCTTGAGCCCTGCCCTATGTGCGCCGGAGCAATAGTTCAGGCGCGTATCCCCCGCGTTGTCATAGCCTCCAGAAACAAAAAATCCGGCTGTGCCGGATCTGTAATAAATCTCCTGAACGAAAAGGGGTTCAATCATCAGTGCTCCGTGACATATTCCGTCATGGAAGATGAGTGCAGCACCCTTCTTTCCGGTTTCTTTAAAAACCTGAGAGAAAATCAGTCTTAGCTACGCCACACTAGGCTCCTCTGATCTGGTTCGGATCATTCTTCTTCATCTCCGCCTTGTGGATGTACATATCATTGTCGGCGTTCTTCAGTACCTCGTGGATCGTCCCCGACTCGGTATCGGAAAGCTTTGCAGCGCCTGAAGCAATGCTCAGTGTAATATTCAGTTTCGTATCCCTGTTCCAGTCCTCTTCCTCCATACGAAGATCGTGAAGTGCCTTTCCATAGCACCTGTCAAGATCGTCACCCGTCATAGTGGCGCAGAACTCGTCACCGCCGACCCTGTAAACATTTCCGTACTTGCTGAACGCCTTGTGTATGAGCGTTGCGGCAGCCTGGATGACCTTGTCGCCAACATCATGACCCAGGGTATCATTTACATGCTTGAAATTGTTGATATCAAAGTAAGCAATGAGAAGGTCGAAGTGGGAATCGAGATAAGCATTCCCGCTCAGAGTATCCTTGCTGAAATTGTCGCGAAGTATGTCAGAATCACGCTCGTAGGCGGTTCTGTTCAGTATTCCGGTCAGCTGATCCGTATAGGCCTTATCACGCTCGTTCATCAGATAACCCGTATCTGCGAGATGCTTTCTCGCCTCAAGCTCTGAATCTATGATCGAGAAGATAAGTGCTATGATCGCGCCAAAGAGCGTTGTAGGAGCGTCCTTTGTGGAGCCGTTGTCACTGATGAAGAAGAAGGCGTCAAAGACAACAGTCGCCGTAACAACCACCACACCCGCGAACATCCACCAGTCGATGTCCGCTTTTACATGCTCCGTGGCTGCATCCCGCAGCGACGCTATAAACAGTTCGATGCCGACGATGATCACATAGAGCGCCATGATATAGAAGAAGAACAGGCACTCGTTCCATTCGAGGGTTCCACCGGTGGTAAGCGCAAGAGTTCCGACGACGCTTATGACATCCATGACGGCAAGGGTTATCGTCCAGGACTTCGTCTTGTGCGGCAGGATGGAGGCGACGAGGCAGAAGGCCGGAAGCGGAAAGATCAAAAGAGCCAGATATTTCGTCACCAGAAGAAGCTCCGTGGAATCAGGGAGCATGAGGATCGGTATATTTGATTCTATCATCAGCCAGTAGCCGCCTGCGATGCCCGAAAGAAAGAGTGAATTCCTCGAATAGCGGTATTTCAGATATTTCTGGGAAATCTCGTTGATAAGCCCTATGATCCCGACCATTATCAGGAATATGGCCAGAAGAAAAGCAACCCCGCTCTTCGTCATGATGTACTGAATGTGAAGATGAGAGGGTCCGATCATAAGACCGGAAAAGTTCATGCGGCTGGTCCCGCCTGTGTTTCTGGCAAGGAGCCTTATTTCCTTTCCCGACATATCGGGGCTTAAGGGGATGTGATGATAATATGTATCAAAGACGGAGCCGGAAAACCGGTTCTTTGATTCAAAGTTGTATACCTCTTTGCCGTCTATCTTCACGGAAAAATTGATAAAGCGGCCGTTCATATTGAGGCAGTCGCCGGTATTGATCTCCGGAAGTACATTGTAAGCCACTATCGTCCCGTCAGCGCTGCTGCTCTTGATATTGTAGAACGCCGAAAGGTTCACTCCCCTGCCGTTTTGATCTATCCATCCGTCGGAGTATTCCTGGAGTCTCCCTACTGTAGTGAAGTTAAGCCCGGTTGCCGTATTCACCGCGATCAGAATAGCTAAACCAAGTACAAGGATGATCACAATGCCGATAGCGCTCTTCAGTTTTTGAGACATAAAAGACTTTATCTTGTCAGACAACTTTCCTACCGCCTCAAAATCAAAAAAACAAAAAAGACCTAGTCTTTTGGATTATAGCATTTACGATTATGGAAAAAAACCTTTTTTTACGGATGATTATGTGGTACTTTTTATTTTGACTCTTTTCGATCAATCTATGGAGGAAGCGCAACTTGAAACTCTTTAAAGGAAAAACATTTCCGGTATTCTTGCTGACGGCCATCGGCCTGATAGCAGCCTTTATCGCGCTGTTCCTTTATGTAGCCAGCGTTTCGATGGCCGATCGGACCTTTTCATGGGACTCAAAAAAGACCGCCACTCCTCCGGGCGAGGGCTCGGGGGTTCCTTATGTTACCATGTCCGTTCCCGAAGAAAAGCGCTGGCTTGATTTCACGAATCATACCGCTGCACCCGTCGGCGCGGAATACGATTTTACAATGATAAATGAAGGCACCGGAATGCTTGAAGGCTGGACCCTTGATATGACCTTCAACGAGAACCTCCTGATAGACAGCTTCTGGAACGGCACCTATGAGGTCAACGGAAACACCATCCATTTTACGCCGGACAAGAATGCCGATTTCATGAAACATCTTGAGCCCGCCACCTTCGGCGCCGTGCTCTATTCACAGCAGGATCTCGAGCTTACCGCCTATACCATCAAGGGACGGCTACCTATAAGGGTTGAAGATCTTCCCATCTATTATATCCTCATTATTCTGGCTCTCATCTGGGTTGTCGCACTTTCGGCATATATAGTGAGCTTCGCCCGTGTCAGTCGCCTCCAAAAGCAGCGGGAGCGCGATCTTCTCATCATAAGCCAGTCGATCATGACCTTCACGGATTTCATAGACGCAAAGGATCCTTATACAAAAGGACACTCAGTGCGTGTGGCTATGTATTCCCAGGAGATAGCAAAGCGAATGGGCTTTTCCGAGGACAAGGTCCAGGATCTCTATTATGAAGCGCTCCTCCATGATTCAGGAAAGATCGGCATTCCGGACGCAATACTGACAAAACCCGGAAAACTCACGAATGAAGAATACGATGTCATCAAGACTCATACCACGATCGGAAGCGAGATCCTTTCGAATTTCACCACGATCCCCGAGATCAAGGACGGCGCGCATTATCATCATGAAAGATATGATGGAAAGGGCTATCCTTCGGGGCTTAAGGGTGAAGAGATCCCGCTGAACGCGAGGATAATATGTGTCGCGGATTCCTATGATGCCATGAGCTCCAACAGAAGCTACAGGAAGTCATACGACAAGGAAAAGATAATGAACGAGCTTCGGGACAATTCCGGTACCCAGTTCGATCCAAAGATCGTGCCGATAATGGTTGCCATGATAGATGATGGATTTACGGAAAAGATCAGGGCGGAATATGGGGCGGAGGCTGATTATTTCGCGAAGCCTGTGAAGTGACCGTTTTATATAGCCGTTTTTTCAGCCTTCCCAAGCCTTTTCATCATCATCCCCGAGGACATGGCCGAGCATGATGGAGTTACGCGACTTGTTCTTTGCCCGGTAGAGAAGCGCATCCGCGGCGTGGAGAAAATTCCAGGCGGTCGTGCCTTCAGTGGGCTTCCCCCAGAATATACCCTGGGATACAGTGACTATCTTCATATAGCTCTTCGTGAACTTGTGCTCCACAGCGCGCTTCAAGATAGTTTCCTTCAGGCTCTTTGCCATCTCAAAGACCTCAGTGTCTGAATATCCCTCATAGATCACAACGAATTCGTCGCCGCCGTAGCGTGCCGTAAATACGCCGGGATTCTTTGAAAGCTCCTTGATCTGACCCGCTACAAAGGTAATGCACTCATCGCCTGCCTGATGACCGTAATTGTCATTGTATTCCTTGAAATAATCAATATCGAGGATCTCGATGGCCCAGCCGCTGTCTGCTCTCCTGGCCCTTTCAAAGGACAAGCCCGCATAGCCGTTCAAAGCAGCTCGGTTTTCCATCTGTGTCAGCGGGTCAGTCACTGACTTCTTCTGGAGCTGGCGGTTCTCCTCCTCCACCTCGCGGTTGATCCTGGCAAGGTCATTGAAGGAGCCTCTGAGACGCAGCATATTCCTTACCATCAGGCGGTTTTCGCGCTCAGTCGTCTCATAAAGCTCAAAAAACCTTTCGGAAAGCGCTGAATACTCATCCCCCTTGCCCCTGGCTCTGGCATTCTGAAGCTGAAGCTGAACGAGCCGGCGTTCAAGATTTCTGACATTGGTCTTTACGACCATCGCGTCAAGTTCTTTCACTATCCGGTCAAACTCAGTATTCTGAGCTGTCTCCGAAAGCATTGAAAGATAATCATAAAGATCATCAAAAACATCCATTACCGGGAGCTCATTCAGATCCGTGGCGCCCACAAGGGAGATAAAGTTGTCACGCTGATCCCGATCCCCGAGACTGTTGTAAAGTATGGCTCCGTAGCAGTTCACTGCAAGCTCATCATGTATCTCAAGCCTTCCCGAGCACCCCGCCTCAAGCCTTTCAAACATGTCACGGGCCGCATGCATATCGCCGCGCCGCAGCAGTGACTTTGAAAGCCCAAGGAGCGCTGCCGAAAGATATGAATAATATTCATCCGGGTTGAGCTCCACTTCCTCCGTCATATCATAGGAATTCTGGAAACGCCCTATCGCCTCATCAAATTCATCCACCTGTAGAAAAAGAGAACCGATATTGAGGTTCATCATTATCTCAAGAGATTTCAGACCATGCTGCCTGCAATATGTCAGGGCCTTTGAATAATAATCCATAGCAAAAGGCGCATTCCCCCGGTTCATTGATACTATCCCGAGAAGATTGTTCGCCCTGGCGAGATATTCCCACTCTCCCGCCTTCTCAAACGGTTCGAGACAGCCGACCATCTCCGTATAGAAATCCACCATCTCGTTTGAAATATAATACTGCTCTCCGCGTTTGAACCTCGCGAAGCCGACCAATGCATCATCTTCCTCCAAAAGCCCTACGCTCTCAAGAGTCGAGCACTGAGACATAAAGGTCTTCTGGTCACTGCCCAGCCCGCCAGTAACTGCGTCAACAAGGGATATTATATTGTCACCGTATTTTTCAAGATTCATTTTTTCTCTTTTCTCTTTATGAGATCCGTAAGCGCGCCAAAATCTGAAAGAGTAAGCCGCTCGGCGCGGATATTTGCGTCTATTGAAAGCTCTGAAAGCGCAAGGAGTACCATGTCCTTTGAAAATCGTGAAGATAGCGCACTGTCTGCGGCTATCGCATTTACAAGGGTCTTTCTGCGAAGTTCAAAGCCCGCCCGGATGAGGGAGAACATCAACTCCTCATCGGATACATCGAAGAGTGGGGCCTTTCGGATATCAAGCCTTATCAATGCGCTCTCCACCTTCGGCACCGGATAGAAGGCCTTTGGCGGAACTTCGAGCATTATCGCAGGATGTGCTTTCCACGAGACAAAATATGAGATCGCGCCGCAGTCCTTTGAGCCAGGTGGGGCTGCCATACGAACCGCTACCTCCTTCTGGACAAGGAGCACAAGGCTTTCAAAGGAAATGCCGCACGAGAGGAGCTTTGTGACGAGCGGCGTCGTGATGTAATAGGGGATGTTCGCAACTACCTTCACTGAACCGGTATTCTCAGGAAGCAGCGACTCAATATCCGCCTTCATGATATCCGCATTTATGACGCGCGTATTCTGAAAGGGCTCAGCGGCCACTGTCACAAAGGGGATCAGATCCCTGTCTATCTCTATCGCAGTAACGGACTTTGCACGCGATGCGAGTATCTTTGTAAGATTCCCTGTCCCGGGACCTATCTCAAGGATATCATCACCCTTTGTAATATCGGCGCAATCCGCTATTTCTGAAAGTAATCCTTCGTCGGACAGGAAATTCTGGCCGAATTTTTTCTTTGGAGTAAGTCTCTTCAATCTGTCTTCACCCTTGAAAAAAGGGTCCCCGCATTTTCCCGCGTCCGCCCTATCACTTCATCTTCCGTGATATGCCTTAGTCTTGCTATCTCTTTTACTATATAGGGAAGGTTTCCGGAGTCATTTCGCCTTCCTCTGAAGGGCTCCGGCGAAAGATACGGGCTGTCCGTCTCAAGCAGTATCCGGGACAAGCTCACCTTTTCAACGGTCTCCTTCAGCTTTTTTGAATTCTTGAAGGTCACCACTCCGCCTATCCCAAAATAATATCCCATCTTCTCGTATTCAAGAGCCTGCTCCGGCGAATAGCTGTAGCAGTGAAGGACGCCGCGTATCCCATCAGCGGCTGCCTTTTTCAATATCTCCATCGAGTCCTCGGCGCTGTCCCGAAGGTGAAAGATCACAGGAAGACCATATTCCCCCGCGATCGAAAGCTGATAGGAAAACCAGTATTTCTGAGTCTCCTTTGCTTTCTCTTTGTCCTCTTCCTCTGAAAGATAATGATAATCAAGCCCTATCTCGCCAATTGCCGCGACCTTTTCGTCATGAAGCTTTGTCTTCAGTTCATCAAAGAAGCTCTCCGATATCCCGGTAAGCTCCGACGGATGCACGCCGAGAGCGGCATAAAAATCCGGAATTTCGTGAGCAAGCGAAAGACAACTATCGTTTGACTCCATAGTGGAAGCCACATTGATCACGGGGCTTATCCCATGAGCTGAAAGAGAGGCTATTATCTCTTTTCGGTCGCTGTCAAAGGAGCTGTCGTCGTAATGGGCGTGGGTCTCAAAGATCTGCATTATTTTTACTCATCCTTTGCGGCTGCAGCCCTCTGCGCCTCTTCAATAGCGGCGACCTTCTTCATGACCTCGTTCTCGTCAAGCCTCATAAATAATGTGGCGGGATTTTCGTTCACGCGTATACCTGAAGAGAGATTTCCGAAGGTTGAAAGATCGTCATAGTTCAATTTCGGGCTTCCAAACTCCTTCAATATCGCATCAGCCGTATCGGGCATGAAGGGAGAAAGAAGGATCGCGCCCTTTGAAGCCGCCTCGATAAGGTTATAAAGCACCGTGGAAAGCCTTGCAGCCTTGCTCTCATCTTTTGCGAGCACCCAGGGCTCCGTCTCGTCTATATATCTGTTGCAGCGGCGGAATATCTCAAATATGTCCGTAAGCGAATCGGCGACACGAAGCGCCTCCATGTCACGCTCGACCTTTTCCTTTGCGCCGCAGGCGATCGCCTTCAAGTCGGAATCTGCCGCCTTCCATTTTTCAAGTTCTTCAGGAGAAGCGTTTTCATAAGCTTCCTTTTCCCTGTTCTCAGCGATCCCGTCAAAATATTTGTTGGTCATTGAAACAGTCCTCTTTACAAGGTTTCCGAGGATGTTCGCAAGGTCGGAATTGATCCTTTCGATAAGGAGCTTCCAGGTGATGATCCCGTCGTTTTCAAAGGGCATCTCATGGAGAACAAAGTAACGTGCCGCATCTACTCCAAAAAGATCGGCAAGATCGTCGGCATAGATCACATTGCCTTTTGATTTTGACATCTTCTCTCCACCCTGAAGGAGCCAGGGATGGCCGAAGACCTGCTTAGGAAGCGGGATATCAAGAGACATCAGGAATATAGGCCAGTATATGGTATGGAAGCGGACTATGTCCTTTCCGATAAGGTGGAGGTCGGCCGGCCAGTACTTTTTGTAGAGTTCGCCGTGGTTTCCGTCAACATCATAGCCAAGCCCTGTGATATAGTTTGAAAGAGCGTCCAGCCACACATAAACGGTCTGGTTTGTGTCAAAATCCACCGGTATCCCCCATTTCACGGACGACCTTGAAACACAGAGATCCTGAAGCCCGGGCAGGAGGAAATTGTTCATCATCTCGTTCTTTCTCGAAACGGGCTGAATAAACTCCGGATGATCATTAATATACTGTATCAGGCGGTCGGCGTACTTGCTCATCTTGAAGAAGTAGGCTTCTTCAACCTCGGGATGGACCTCGCCTCCGCAGACAGGGCAGCGCCCTTCATTGAGCTGCGACTCGGTATAAAAGGCCTCGCATTCCTTGCAGTAAAGTCCGTCGTACTTTCCCTTGTAGATGTCACCCTTGTCATACATGTATTTGAAGATCTTCTGGACCGCCTTTTCATGATAATCATCCGTCGTCCTTATGAACTTGTCATAGGAGATGTTCATGAGGTCCCATATCCTCTTGATCTCGGCTGCGGTACCGTCCACAAACTCTTTGGGAGTGACGCCTTTCTCGGCAGCCCGGCTCTCGTTTTTCTGACCATGCTCATCTGTTCCGGTCTGAAAAAAGACATCGTAGCCCTGCTGCCTTTTGAAGCGGGCTATCGAGTCAGCCATTATGATCTCGTAGGTGTTTCCTATATGGGGCTTCCCCGAAGCGTAGGCTATTGCCGTTGTAATATAATATTTTCCCTTGTCTCCTGCCATACCCATCACTTTCCTTTACGAAACAAAATCCCGGAAACCGTAGCGCCTGCGGTTCCCGGGTTACGTAGCCATGCTTATCAAAGAGATCAGTCGTTAGTGCTGAAGGACTCTCCGCATTTTTTGCAGAAATCAGAGTCCGTGGAATTTATTGTGCCGCACTTTTTGCAGACCTTCTCGCCCTTGAGTTCTGATATCTGGTGCTTTAAGGAGGCAATCTGCCTCTTTGCAGCGTCGATCACCGTAAATTCCTCAGGAGTCTCATCCTTGTGCTCATCATAATATTTCTTTCCAAGCTCTATAAATTTCTGCTCAAGAAGAGTTTCATTTTTCCTGACCTCAAGATTCAGCTTTGCGATGTCGAGAACACCGCTGATCTTATCTCCTACGGCCTTTCCGCCGTTCTTTAATGCCTCACCGAGCTTATCGAGCTTGTCTGCCATATTATCAGCCATTTCAAAAACCTCCTTCATAAAAACCCGCCACTCCGGACAAATGCCGGATACGGATTGCTATTATACTACAAAAATGCTTTCTTGTACACAAAAACGGCATTTCCTCACGCAGGAAGTATGTGAAGGTCCCGAACAATGATATAAGCCGTGTACGCACCGTAGCATACCAGCATCATGATGCCCTCTTTCCGCGACAGCTTCTTGTCCTTCCCGCAGAAGAGGTAGACAAGGAGCGAGAACAGAACAAGGACCACTATATCTATGATGTTCTCCATAATGAAGCCGATGGGCGAGATCACAGCCGCAGCGCCAAGAATGAGAAGGATGTTGAAGATGTTTGAGCCGACAACGTTTCCGACAGCCATATCAAGCTCGTTCTTCCTGGCAGCGACTATGGAGGTCACAAGCTCCGGAAGGCTGGTTCCGAAGGCTACTATCGTAAGCCCGATCAATGTTTCCGAAAGACCGGCCATACGCGCGATCCGGACCGCACCCTCAACTACCCAGTCACCGCCGAATTTGATAGCTACTATCCCACCGGCAACAAATATGAGGCAGAGCCAGATCGGGCGGACTTTGATATCATTCTCTTCTTTTTCTTCGGTCTCTTTTTCCTCCTGTGTCTTTTCCGGTTTTCGCCTCGCTTTCAGAGCGCTTCTCACCATCAGCACAAGGAAAAGCGTAAAGAGTGCAAGGAGAATAATGCCGTCAACCCTGTCAAGCTCCCAGGAGAGCGCGCCGTTTGCGAAGTTCCAGCCGAAAAGACCAAGGACCAGAAGCAGCAGGGCGCAGATTATTGAAAATGGGAAATCCCTCTTTAAGGTATCTTTCGCGACAAGTATGGGTGTGAAGAGCGCGGAGGCGCCAAGCACCACCATGAGATTGAAGATGTTTGAGCCAACGACATTTGAGATCGCAAGGGAATTGCTGTTGTTGAACGAAGCCGTCACAGACACCGCAAGCTCCGGAAGGCTTGTTCCCATGGCAACCACGGTCATTCCTATGATGAGCGCGGGGACTCTCAGCTTTTTTGCAAGAGAGGCAGCGCCCTCGACAAAGAAATCCGCCCCTTTGACAAGGAGTATGAAGCCCACTACAAGAAGGAGAAGGGCTTTTACAACTTCCATTTTGTAACCTCCGAATGATGATAAATATCAGGTATCCTCTTCCCTTATGGGCCTGAAGCTGTGCCAGCCGTCAGTGGTGCTCCAGCCCTTGTATTCAAAGAGACGCTTCACGATGATCCCGCACAGAAGGGCACAGGTGATACCAACAAGGAAGCCGCCGATCACGTCCGTGGGGAAGTGGACGAAAAGATAAAGTCGCGACACAGCAACAAGCGATGCAAGAACAAGTGCTCCGGCTCCAAGGCCGCGCCGGTACTGGACTATGGTTGCCGCGGCGGCAAAGGAAAAGGCAGTATGTCCCGAAGGGAAGGAGAAGTCATCCGGTCTTTCCACGAGAAGCGGCACAGAAGTGTCTATCCATGCCGGTCTGTCCCTTGCCACGAGATTTTTCAATATAAGATTGCATATCACAATATCAAGTACCAGAGCAAGAATTCCGGTGATCCCTATCCTCTTATCCTTTGAGAAGAGAAGAAAGAGAAGTATCACCGCGATCCAGAAAAGCCCCTTTTCGCCGAGAAGCGTGAAGAACTTGAACACCCCGTCAAGGATATCGCTGTGAATGCTCTGGAACCAATAGAGGACATCGCCCTCCCAGCCTGCGATCACCATCAGATTACCACCTTTATATATTTCTTCTTCCCTTTTCTGAGAATAAATTCTTCGGAAAAGGTTTCTTTTTCATAGCGTGTTCTGGGGTCAGAGACCACCTCACCGTTTACTGTCACGCCGTTTTGGGTAACGGACTGTCTCGCCTCGTTCTTTGAATTGGCAAAGCCGGCCTTTACAATAAGGTCAAGAAGACCGATCGTCCCGTCCTCACCGAGATCGCTGTCCTCTATCTTGAGGGAAGGGATGTTTTCAGAAGAAGCACCGCCTGAAAAGAGCGCCCTTGAAGCCTCGCGTGCTTTTTCAGCCTCCGCCTCGCCGTGAACGAGCTTTGTAAGCTCAAATGCAAGGATGTCCTTTGCCTCGTTGAGCTGGCCACCCTCCCACGCTTCCATGGGACGGATCTCTTCAAGAGGCAGGAAGGTAAGCATTTTGATGCATTTGATGACATCTCCGTCATCAACATTTCGCCAATACTGGTAGAAATCATAGGGCGTGGTCTTGTTTTCATCCAGCCAGACCGCGCCGCCCGAGGTCTTTCCCATCTTGGTCCCGTCAGCCTTCGTAAGAAGGGTAATGGTCATGGCGTAGGCATCATCCTTTGAAAGCTTCTTTCTGATAAGGTCGGTGCCCGCCAGCATGTTCGACCACTGGTCGTCGCCGCCGAACTCAAGGTTGCAGCCGAAATCCTGATAGAGCTTAAAGAAGTCATAGGCCTGGAGAAGCATGTAGCTCATCTCGAAAAAGGTAAGCCCGCCCTCGCGCTCCATGCGGTTTTCGTAGGCGCGTGCGCGGAGCATATTATTTACATTGAAATGCACGCCGACTTCCCGCATGAAGTTCATGAAATTAAGGTCCCGAAGCCAGTCGGCATTGTTTACCATCATGGCATCGGAGGGACCGTCGCCGAATTTGATGAAGCGGGACATCTGCTTTCTGAAGCACTCGCAGTTGTGGTCGATGATCTCGTTTGTCATCATCGAACGCATATCGCTTCGGCCTGAAGGGTCTCCTATCATGCCGGTGCCGCCGCCGACAAGGGCGATAGGCTTGTTGCCGGCCTCCTGCAGCCTCTTCATAAGGCAGAGCGCCATGAAATGCCCCACATGCAGCGAGTCCGCAGTGGGGTCAAAGCCGATATAAAAAGTCGCCTTGCCTTCATTGACAAGCCGTCTGACATTATCCTCATCAGTAACCTGCGCGATAAGTCCGCGCTCCTTCAGTTCCTCGTAGATACCCATTTTCGTGCCTTTCATAATGTAAAGTTCACATAACAGAAGCTATACTACCACATCCGTCATTATGACGAAAGAAGAATATTATTTTTTGTACAGCGTGAATGTGGTTTGTTACCGGTTCTTTTTGTAGAATAAGCTCGTTACAAAAGGCAGGGGGTTGACCCTTGAAATGTAAAGGAGCAAAAAAATGGCAGGAATCAAGCTTGACAATGTGTGCAAGGTTTATCCCAACGGCTTTGAGGCTGTTAAGAATTTCAACCTTGACGTAAAGGACAAGGAGTTCATTATCTTCGTAGGCCCTTCAGGCTGCGGAAAGTCCACAACCCTTCGTATGATTGCGGGTCTTGAGGACATCTCCTCCGGAACTCTCACGATAGACGGCAAGGTCGTAAACGAAGTAGAGCCGAAGGACCGCGATATCGCGATGGTTTTCCAGAACTACGCTCTTTATCCTCATATGACGGTTTATGACAATATGGCTTTCGGTCTGAAGCTCCGCAAGCTTCCGAAAGACGAGATCGACAAGAAGGTCCGCGAGGCTGCGAAGATCCTCGACCTTGACAAGCTCCTCGACAGAAAGCCCAAGGCTCTTTCCGGTGGTCAGAGGCAGAGAGTTGCGATGGGACGTGCTATCGTCCGTAATCCCAAGGTCTTCCTCATGGACGAGCCTCTTTCAAACCTCGATGCAAAGCTCCGTGTTCAGATGAGAATCGAGATCTCAAAGCTTCATGACAGACTCGGTGCAACGATGATCTACGTTACACACGATCAGACAGAGGCTATGACGCTCGGTACCAGGATCGTTGTTATGAAGGACGGTATCGTTCAGCAGGTTGATTCTCCTCAGAACCTCTACGCAAATCCTATCAACCGCTTCGTCGCAGGCTTCATCGGATCTCCTGAGATGAACTTCCTTGATGCGAAGATCATCAAGAACGGTGATGATGTCCTCGCTGATCTCGGCGGTGTGAAGCTCCTTGTTCCTCCCGCAAAGGCAAAAGCTCTTGAGGAAAAGGGCTATGTAAACAAGACAGTCGTATTCGGTATCCGTCCCGAGAACATCTCAGACGAGCAGATGGTTATCGAGGCTCATCCCGAGAACGTTATCGAAGCAAAGATCCATGTTTACGAGCTTCTCGGTGCTGAAGTATTCCTTTACTTTGATTACAACAACACAGAGATCACAGCAAGGGTCAACCCCCGTACAACAGCACGTACAGGCGACACAGTCAAGTTCTGCCTCGATATGGAGAAGGCTCACTTCTTCGACAAGCAGACAGAGGTTACTATCACGAACTAAAACGAACGACCGCCTCATAAAAAGAAAGAGAGATCAGGATCCGCCGCGTTCTTTCAAAGAGCGCGGCGATTTCTATAAAAGGAGGTTTATCATGTCTAACGGCTTTGACGAAAACTGCGCTTATTGCGCAAAGGGCGCGCTGGTTGAAAAATTCGGCTATTTCATATGCGAGCTGCCCGCTTCGAATGTTTATCTTTTCAAGGAGCAGTCCCATCCCGGACGCTGCATTGTGGCTTCAAAGCATCATGTTTCAGAGATGAGGGAACTTACAAAAGATGAACGCGTTGCGTTTATTGAGGACGTAAATCGCGTAGCTGAGGCGATCCACAGCGTCTGTCATCCCGACAAGCTGAATTACGGCATGTACGGAGATACGGGGCACCATCTTCATATGCATCTCTGCCCGAAATACAAAGACGGCTTTGAATGGGGCGGAGTATTTCTTATGGATCCGGATCAAAAAAAGATTCAGGATCAGGATGAGCTTGAAAAGATCGCATCGCCTCTTCGCGACGCAATTATCGATCAGAAATAAAAAGGAGCAAAAATATGGCTGCACAAAATCCAATAGTTACTATCGAGATGGAGGACGGCGGAGTGATAAAGGCGGAACTATTTCCCGACAAGGCACCGCAGTCCGTGAGAAATTTCATATCACTTATCAACAAACACTTCTA
This sequence comes from uncultured Lachnospiraceae bacterium, assembly GCA_947167155.1. Lineage (GTDB taxonomy): Bacteria > Bacillota > Clostridia > Lachnospirales > Lachnospiraceae > RUG306. The sequence goes on from CAMVHB010000004.1 coordinate 49,506, forward strand.
TGACGGACTCATATTTCACCGCGTCATCAGAGGCTTCATGATCCAGGGCGGCGACCCCGAGGGAAACGGCACAGGCGGTCCCGGCTATTCAATAAAGGGCGAGTTTTCGTCAAACGGCTTTGAGAACGACTTAAAGCACGATCCGGGCGTCCTTTCAATGGCGCGCAGCATGAGACCTGATTCTGCGGGCTCGCAGTTTTTCATCATGCATAAAAAAGCTCCCCATCTTGACGGGGAGTACGCTGCCTTTGGAAAGGTGATCGAGGGGATGGATGTTGTGGACCGGATAGCCGAGGAAACTACGGCTGATGACGACCGGCCCTACAAGAACCAGGTCATGAAGAAGGTCACGGTGGAAACCTTCGGGGTTGATTACCCTGAGCCCGAGAAACTTTGAGGATCAGAGCAAAACTGACAGGGTTTCAGGAAGGTCAGAAAGGGACGATATCACCGCAAAAAGCCGCTCTTCAAGCTCTTTTGGAGCCGGAGTGAGATCCGGGATCATAATGGTCGAAAGCCCGGCATCAAGAGCAGATCTGGCGCCGTTAGGTGAATCTTCAACCGCAACTGCCTCAGAAGGCTTTAAAGAAATCGTCTCAAGCGCAAAAAGATAAGGATCGGGATGCGGCTTCCCGCGTGGCACCTCATGGGCTGAGATCACATTATCAAAATATTTATCAATACCGGCGCTCTCCAATATCAGGAGGGCGTCTTCTTTTCTTGTGGATGTGACAATTATAGCAGGGATATTATTATCAGAAAGAAAAGAGGCAGCCTCGGAAATGCCGGGCTTTAAAGGGATCCCGTCCCTTGTGAGCTCATCCACAACAGCTTTTTTCATCCGCTCGTGAATGATATCATAGTCGAATTTCTCACCGAGACGCCCTTTCATAAGGACATTGCCATCTACTGAATTGATCGATCGAAGTTCGAGTGCGCCGTCGTCGGGAAAATCAGGGAAGCCGAAGTCCCTGATGGTCTTCACCCAGTGCTTCTGGTATATCTTTTCGGTGTCGATGATCGTGCCGTCAAGATCGAAGAATACGGCTTTAAGACGCTTAAGGCTCAAGATATCTTCTCCCCGAGAAGATCGTTTTTTCTCATTATCTTTGAAATGAGGCGGGAGTACATGAGGAGGAAGTTCGGGTCGGAGCTTGCCCAGCGCCTGCTGTTCTCCTTCACAAGGTATTCATACGAGATGAGGAAGTCGACTTTGCCACCCCCGTCCTTTTCCAGATAGAAGATCGCGGAATTGTCATTCCTTTCTGTAAGCCATTCGAAGATAACGGGATCCGTTTCCCTGATCCCCGCGGCCCTGTTTATCATCAGGAAGCCGTTCTTGTCGAAGGAGCGGGACGAAAGGATGCTTTCCGTCATCTCTCCGCTGACCTTATCAAGCCCGTCAGAGGCCGAGGAATAAACGCACGAAAGTTCGTTGCCCGTGAAGACCCTTATAGCGTCAAGCCTTATCGTCTCCTTGATCTTGTCAAGGGAAGGACTCAAGGCAGCGGCTCCATCATCAAGAAATTCGTCGCTGATATCGGCCATTACTGCGGCAAGGCGACCGGAATAGCCCGTTTCAAACTTGATCTCTGATTCACCCTTCGGAATGACCACGTTTCCGTGCATCTCCTCCCGGTAGATGATGAAGCGGTTCTTGCCCTTGCCCTTTGCGATATACAGCCCCTTGTCCGCCTTTGAAAAGAGAACGTCATAGGTCCTTCCGTTCAGGGGGGCGGTAACGGTTCCTGTGGATATCGTGACGAAGCACTTGGACTCTATCTTTCTGACTTCCCACTCTATTGTCCGCTTGATCTCCGCGAATATGCTCCTCATCTCGATCTCGCCGAGATTCCTTGTGTAGAAAAAGTATTCATCGCCTCCGAAACGTCCGACCTTGCCGTGATCCCCTACAGCAGCCTTGATGCAGCGGGCAACGGCCTTGATGACATCGTCTCCGAAGGCGTGGCCATAGGTGTCGTTGATATTCTTGAAATCATCGATGTCACAGATCGTAAGCCAGACATTCTCCCCGTCCTTCATGTCCAGAAGCGCCTTCTCGGCATGGCTTCTGATCCCGTTCTTGTTCAGAAGCCCTGTCATGGGATCCATGTCAGGATCCCGGAGAGGGAATACTGCCGTGCGTGAGCTGTCCTTGAGCTGCATCACATAGCCCGCAGTACGGGTCAGCCCGTCATTTCCGGTATGAGTAATGCCGGAAAACTGCATGAGCTGCATCGCGTTTTCTTTTGAGAAAAACGAAGTGCGAAACAGCGCGGCGCAGTTCTCAAGCTGCCCTTCAAGAAGCTCCTGAAAGGCGCCGACCTTTGCCCGATCCTCTTCGGGAACCTTTCCGTCGCAAAGCTCCCTGATAAAGTCTGAAAGCTCTCCCGAAAAAAGAACCACGGGCTTCAGATCCTTGTATTGCTGGAGGGTAAATATGCGGGTCGACTTCGCGTATTTGAACACATAATACCCCATGCCTTCAATGAGCTCGATGACCTCGCTGAAGGAATCCCGCATATGGAAGAATCTCTCCTCGGAAAGATAGATATTGCTTGCCGTAAAGAGGACCATATCCTCCTGGTCCGAGGACAGAAACCGAAAATGAAAAGGACGAAAGACTTGATCCGTGCACTCCACATCAAGAATGGCATCTACAGACTCTTCTCCGGAATTGATCCTTTTGAAGGCATCCTTTAAAAGCTCCCCGCTCTCCTTTGTCGTGAGATCACGAAGAGACCTGTGCGGCCTGTCTTTCAGAAAATCAACGCAAGACTTGTCACAGCTCGCAATGAAATAGTCCGGCTGAATGGCGCCGGTGAAATAAGAGGGTTCGTCAAAATTCATTGTCTGACCCCATCCTTCCGCGAATGATCAACTTTTCCAAGTAATCCGGTCATATGCGCCTTTTAAGGCAATTGTAAGTGCTTACACGAAATTTTATCACAAACCAAAGCCGCGCTAAAGTTTTTTTTGTAGAGAATGCACGATTTTTTTGTGAGGTTGTATAAATGACCAAAAATAAGTATTATGTGAGAAGCATAGTTGCTCCGCTTTGCGGAGCCGATGCGCTCGTAATTTATGGGAGGTTAATATGAAGCTTACAGATAATGAATGTATGGAGCTTTTGACAGGCCAGGGGGCCTGGCATACAAAGGCTTTCGGAGGGAAAGGCGTGCCAAGTGCCCGCGTTTCCGACGGTCCCAACGGTCTTCGGATCATCGGCGACGTTGTTTCAAGCATCAATGACAGCAGGAAAGCTACATGCTTCCCCTGCGCCTGCGCCCTTGCCGCAAGCTGGGATGTGGACGCTGCCGCCGAGGAGGGTGCGGCTATCTCCGAAGAAGCAGTATATGAAGGGGTTTCCGTGGTCCTGGGTCCCGGGATCAATATGAAAAGAAGCCCTCTCTGCGGCAGGAATTTTGAGTACCTCAGTGAGGATCCCTACCTCGCCGGCACTCTCGCCTCGTCCTATGTCAGTGCTCTTCAGAAAAATAATGTCGGCGTCTCCTTAAAGCACTTCGCCGGAAATTCCCAGGAGACCCGCCGCATGACATCAAGCTCTGTCATAGATGAGCGGACTCTTCGCGAGATCTATCTGAGAGCCTTTGAGATCGTGGTGAAGGAAGCCCACCCCGCAACGATAATGGCTTCCTACAACAAGATAAACGGAAAATACTCCTGCGAGAACAGAGTTCTTCTTACAAAGATACTCCGGGAGGAATGGGGCTTTGACGGTCTTGTGATGTCGGACTGGGGCGCCTGCGCGAATCTTATGAAGTCAGTGCTTTCCGGGATGGATCTCGAGATGCCGGACAGCTACGGCATTCACAAAGCTAAGCTTGAAAAGGCGCTTTCCTCCCTTTCGCCCGAAAAGAAGGAGATACTGCTCGATGCTATAAGAACATCCGCAGCGCGTGTTGTTGCCATGGCGGAAAAATATGATCCCGTTTCCCATGAAACAACGGAAATGAGACTGAAGCTGCCGAAAAAAGAAGAGCTTTTGAAGCGCCACCACGAAGTGGCCCGCTCTATTGCGGAAAGATCGGCCGTCCTTCTCAAAAACGACGGGATCCTCCCGCTCACTGACAAGAGCAAGAAGCTTGCCGTGATCGGCGATCTTGCAAAGAATATGCGCTACCAGGGCAATGGCAGTTCCCACATCAATACCGATAATGTCACAAGCGCTGTCAAGGCACTTTCAGATGAGGGGTATGACATTATCTTTGAAAGAGGCTATGACAGGAATACGGACACGAGCGACGAAGACCTGATGTCAAGGGCTGTCGAGGCTTCAAAGAAAGCAGACATCGTGCTCTTTTTCGGCGGCCTTACGGATCTTTCCGAAGGTGAGGGCTATGACAGGAAGACGCTTTCGATACCGCGGAATCAGAGCATCCTGATAGAAAGGCTCCACGAGAATAATGATAATATGATCTTCGTCTCTTTCTCCGGAGCGCCCTTTGAAATGCCGTTCATCGATCATTTCAAGGCGGTGCTTCATATGTATCTCGGCGGAGAGGCAGTGGGTGAGGCGGTCGCAGCCCTTGTTTCCGGGCGCGTCAATCCTTCCGGAAAGCTCCCGGAGACCTTCCCTCTCTCTCTTTCCGATGTGCCCTGCGTAAACAACTTCGGGAAGGATGAGGACATAGTTGAATACAGGGAAGGCGTATTTACAGGCTACCGCTATTACGGGACTTTTGAAAAAAAGGTCCTCTTCCCCTTCGGGCACGGGCTTTCCTATACGGAATTTTCCTACAGCAATCTGAAATGCCGGAAAGAATACAAGGGCGGCGAGTTTGAGATCAGCTTTGATATTGAAAACAAGGGCTCTTTTGACGGCGCTGAGGTGGCGGAGATATATGTGGAAAACCCCTCTATCGCTGAGGGCTGCCTTCGCCCGAAGAGAGAGCTTTTCGGCTTTGTAAAAGTATTCTTAAAAGCCGGAGAGAAAAAGCACTGCAGTATCAGGCTTTCGGACAGAGCCTTTACAATCTGGGACAAGGAGGAGAAGGGCTTTTCCACGATCTTTGGGGATTATTCGGTTCTTGTCGGGTCAAGCTCAGAAGACATAAGGCTTTCGGGAAAGGTCAAGGTTGAAGGCAAAAAGTCAACGGAGAACGACAGGGAAGCACTTGCGCCTTATTTTGAAAAAGATATAAGGGAGCTTTCAAGAGAGGATTTCGCACTTCTTTACGGAAAAGAGGCGCTCGACGCGCTTCTTAACAAAAAGCACAGATATTCAGTCCGCGACAGCTTAAAGACACTTTCTGAGAAGTCGCTTACCGCAAAGACGCTGCTTTCCATAGCGCTTCATTATCTTTCGGTGAGATACAGCAAAAAAGACTCAAATGACCCTGAATATGTTATGATGAGGGAGACTGTGACAAACGGTAATGCGGACGGAGTGGCGCTCCAGAGCAGAGGGGCCGTGCCTTACAGTCTGATCGAACATGCAGTGAATGTTGCCAACAAACGTTCTTGAGGAGGAACCATCATGCGAAGCATGATCTTTAAATGGCTCCGACGAGGGGTTGCGAAGCAACAGTAGGGGGGCAATACATTTTACAAAAGGAGGATAATAATGAGAATCGCACTGATCAATGAAAACAGCCAGGCGGCAAAAAACGAGATCATCTTCAAGGCTTTGAAGAAGGTGGCAGACGAAAAGGGCTATGAGGTGGACAATTACGGGATGTACTCAGCTGAGGACAAGGCCAGCCTCACCTATGTACAGAACGGGATCCTGGCCGCAACGCTTTTGAATTCCGGCGCCGCGGACTTTGTGGTAACGGGCTGCGGAACCGGCGAGGGCGCTATGCTGGCTCTCAATTCCTTCCCCAATGTGATCTGCGGCCATGTTGCAACTCCGCTTGACGCTTATACCTTCGCCCAGATCAACGACGGAAACGCGATCGCGATCCCGTTTGCCCTCGGTTTTGGCTGGGGCGGCGACCTGAACCTTGAATATATCTTTGAAAAGCTCTTCTCCGAGCCCTTCGGCGGCGGTTATCCGAAGGAGCGCGTAGTTCCCGAGCAGCGAAACAAAAAGATCCTTGATGAAGTGAGAAAGGTGACGCTCAACCAGGATCTCGTGGAAATACTGAAAAACCTCGATCCCGAGCTTGTAAAGGGCGCGTTCATGGGCGAGAAGTTCTCCGAACTCTTCTTCAAGAACTGCAAGGACGAAAAGATCGGAGCTTATATCAAAGAGCTGGTTGGGTAATGATCCCTGGGGACGGAGTCAAGGGACCATTTATCGCGCAAATACGATAAAGTCAAGAAATACCGGATAAGGGAAACGTCCCCTTATCCGGTATCCTTGGGACCATTACCTTGTCCGGGTATATATTTTCTTTCCTCTTACATATTTTTCAACGATAAAAGCATCGGAGTCGTTGTAACAGATCCTCTCGATCCGCTCGCGGACTGACATATCGCGCATGGACTTCATCAAACTGTCATCGATGACCACGGCATCAAATTCATATCCCTCCTGAAATGTCCCAACCTTTCCAAAATATTTTCCGCCGCCCATAGTTGCTAGATAGAATGCTTCCTCGAAGGAAAGCGGCTTTGCGCTGTTGTCTACAAGCCTGTAATACATTTTCGATGCCTGAATAGTGATCAATACAGCCTTGAGAAGGTTCATTGAAGAGCCTGCTGCCACATCGGTCCCAAGACCGACATTTATTCCTGCATCAAGGAACTTTCTCACCGGAGCGATCCCCGATGAAAGATTCATGTTGGAATCCGCGCAATGCGCAACAAAGGCTCCGTGTTTTTTCAATATTGAGATCTCTTCTTCGCCGGAATAAACACAATGAGCCATGATCGAAGGAAATTCGTTCGAACCCATAGCACCAAAGAGCTCGTATGCGTTGGCATAGCAGGACGAGGATGGAACAAGCTCCTTTACCCAGGCGCACTCAGCCTTGTTTTCGGAAAGATGAGACTGTATCCTCAAGCCTTTTTCTTTTGCCAATTCACCCAATCCTCTCATAAGCTCATCAGAGCAGGATGGGATAAAGCGCGGAGTAAGGATCGGTTTTGTGTTTTTGAATCTGCCCGCTATCGCTTCAAGCCATTCTTCAGTAGCCTTGAGCGACTCCGCCGCACTGCTCTCCTGAAGGCCCGCACTGCCGTTCCTGTCCATGTTGACCTTGCCGACAAAAGAGATGATACCGGTCTTTTCAAGCTTCTCCATAAGCGCGATGGTCGCCTCATTATGGATCGTGCCATAAACAACCGCCCTTGTCGTAAAACTCCTTCTCAGATCCTCTGAAAAATGATCATATGCCTTTTTTGCATATTCAATATCCTTGTATTTTGCTTCCTCGGGGAAGGTGTATTTGTTGAGCCAGGCCAAAAGCTCTTCATCCATACCGATCCCGCGGAAGGTATACTGTGGCGCGTGAACATGAAGATCAGTCATTCCCGGCATGATGAGCATATCCCCGAAGTCAATGAGAGGCAGGTCTTTGTACTTCTCCAAAAGCACCGGAAAGGCACCCTTGCATGATCCGTCCTCGCAGACCAGATAGCCCCCGTCATATGCCTCTATTTCATTGATATTTTTTGAATAAACAATTCCTCCTCTGAGGACAAAGCTGTCTTTTTTCATAGCAAATCCCAATATCCCGTCTTTCTCGATCCGACACGCCTGATCTTTCCTGACTTGGAAAGCGCATCGAGATGCCTGTGAATGGTTGCCTCCGATTTTCCGGACAGCAATGAAAGTTCCGGAATCGTAATAAATTTATTATCCTTGACCGCTTCTATGATCTCATGATCAAGCGGATTTTCTTTAACAGTTATCCTGTCATTTATCTTGTCATCTGTAGAAAGCAGGTTTCTTGCAAAAACAAATGTAAAGCCAAATTCATCTTCCCGATATTTATATTCAACTCCTGCTTTTGCGCATAAAGTAAAAGTCCTGTCAAAACCGGTTCCAAATGCATCTATAAATCCATACTTGTACAAGGTTGATGCGATCAGGATATTTCGGATCTTACTGCCTGCTTTACCGGATGCAAAACTTTTTTCCGGGGCATCCCAGTAAAAATCTGAAAGCCGGTACCACTTCAATTGTCACACCGTCTTCTGTGATCATACGCTCTTCCTCGCTTGTTACAATTATAAGGCGCTGTATCCCTTCTGTTTTTTTCGCTAAAGAAATAAGACTCTTTATCTCTCTGTCTCCCGCGGTTTCTATGCTGTATGCAACCTGTATTGCGCATTTTTCCTCCGGAAGAAAAAAGTCAATATCAACTCCTGTTTTTGCTGATCTGAAATAATATACCTCATCACCAAAGCCACGTCTTAAATATACTGCGACTGCATTTTCCAGAAGCGCGGATGATTTGTTTGTAAGAAACAACGAAAGAATTCCGTTATCATAAAAATAAAAACGCGGGGTACTTTCTTTCTCCGCAAACTTCGAGACATAATTTCTGTTTCTGAATATAAGATATGCATTTTCAGCATAAGATGAATAATCAATCATAGCATCTGTTGATGTCCTGACCCCGGAGGCTTTTACGTTCCCTGCAAGTGTATTAAAGGAGATCTCACGCATTACGGTTTCGGCTATTTTTTTCATCATCAACCTGAGTGCCATCTTATTATTCACTTTTTCACGCTCTATAATGTCTCCCAAAAGAACCTTCTCATACACACTCTTGATATAATCTCTTTTGTTTTTTAAGAGCTGTGCTTCCGGAAAGCCGCCGCTTGCAATATAGTCCTCACATCCTTTCCGGATCTTTGCTGACTTTGCAGTTGTAAGCAAAGCCTTTTCATCATGAGCGATCTTCCTGTACTCAAGTGCTTCGCTAAGTGAAAAAGGCATGATCATCTTTGAAAGATATCTTCCACCAAGGACTTTTTCCATCTCTGAGCTAAGCATTTTGGCATTGCTTCCGGTAATATAAGTATGCTTCTTTTGGTCCGCCATTCTTCTGGCAAAGTGCTCCCACCCGTCTATGATCTGGATCTCATCAAAAAAATAATAAATCTCCTTGGCGTCCGACAGTTCATGCGCCGTCTCAATAATGTCATTAAAGTCATCCTTTGTGAAGCCAAGAAGCCTGTCATCTTCAAAATTGATATAGATCATCTGCGACCAATCACAGCCCCGTTCAACCAGCTCTCTTGCAATTTTGTATAATTGGGTGGATTTTCCTGCCCTCCTGAGTCCAACCAGAATGTAATTGACATTATCCTCAAAAACATAGTCCCGTTCAACGATCTTTGCACTTTGTATTATGTCAATCTGCTCTAAAATAACCTGCTTCAATATGTTGTGATTCATTTTGCACCTCTGTTTGTCGTGCGCGCGCGATAATTTTAGGTAATTTTATCGCGCGCATGCGATAAAGTCAAGAAAATAAATGGTCCCAGAAATGGTCCCAGGGGAAATGGTCCCAGGGGACGGAGTCAAGGGACCATTTTGAAAATACAAAAAAATACAATGATCCCTCGACTCCGTCCCCTGGGTTCATTAACTTACCCTCTACTTACCTTTTGGATTAGATCAAAGGGTAAGTAGAGGGCAAGTTCTTTTTGAGAATTTCTGCGAATTTTTAGGACCCCTGGGGACCATTCCTTTCTATAAAAAGCGGTCTTGGATTATTCAGAAAAAACAGGCCGAGTTCCTCCCTGGCCTGAAGTCTTGTCATTCTGTCATCAAAATTTGCTTTATTAAAGTCTGGAAACACATGATTTACTAAAGTAGACTTGCCGACCTGCCTGGCTCCGGTAAGCAGAAGGCACTTGCTTGCAGCAGCTCTTTGCTTGATAACCTGCGAGATCGCTCGTTCTATATATGACATACCACCTGGCCCTCATTTTGCGACTAATCTAAATATAAACATTATTTAAGTCGAGGGGCTTGGATGTGTCAATTTTTTCTGAAAACCGGACAAGGGGACATTTACCTTGTCCGTGGAAATACAAAAAAATACAATGATCCCTCGACTCCGTCCCCAGGGACCAGTACACTCAGCGAACCTGAAGGTGTGAAAAAATGTCAGTCATGTCGGGTTATGGTGTGAATAAATGTATGAATTGCGCTTGACATGGTGTTAAAGAATGTTATCCTTTGTATGAACGGAGGTAAGTTATGGAAAGATCAGCGATGAATGCCCTTGAAAAATGGAAGAATGACCCGAAGAGAAAACCTCTGGTGATCATGGGGGCCAGACAGGTTGGAAAAACCTGGCTTATGAAGGAATTTGGCAAGCGTTTTTTTCCTCGTGTAGCATATATTTCATTTTATAACAATAAACGAATGGCAGCTGTGTTTGATAATGATTTTGATACAGCACGGATTTTTTCATATTTAAGCATTGAAGTTGGCTTTACTATCGATACGGATACACTGATTATTTTTGATGAAATACAAAATGCCCCGAAAGCATTTGAGTCATTAAAGTATTTTTGCGAAGAAGCCCGCCAGTATCATATAGTTGCAGCCGGTTCATTACTTGGAGTTGCGTTGCATGAGGGGATTTCGTATCCTGTAGGGAAGGTGGATCTGTTATATCTTTATCCATTAAACTTCCGGGAATATTTACAAGCAGTAGGGGAACAAAGTCTGGCTGAAACATTGCTTACAGGAAATTATTCCCAAATCGACGCATTTTCAGACAGATATATTTATCATCTGAAAAATTATTTTTATGTAGGCGGTATGCCTGAGGCGGTTGATCGGTTCAGGATGGAAAGTGATTATTTTGCTGCCAGGAGAATCCAAAAAGATATCCTCACACAATATAAAGGTGATTTCAGTAAGCACATCGAAACCAAAGACATCCCCCGCGTAAACATGGTGTGGGAGTCTATTCCGATGCAATTAGCCAAGGAAAACAAAAAATTTTTCTTTGGAAAGATAAAGAACGGTGCCAGGAGCAAGGAATTTGAGGCGGCCATCGAGTGGCTTTTGGATTGTGGGCTTGTATATAAAGTGCACCGTGTGAATGAACCGCATGTTCCACTATCTGCGTATAAGAATTTTTCTGCATATAAAATCTTTATGATCGATATTGGCTTATTGGGCGCTATGAGCGAGCTGGACGCAAAATCATTGCTTGATGGAAATGATCTGTTTGTAGAGTTTAAGGGGGCACTTACTGAACAGTATGTACTTCAGGAATTGATCAGCAGCACGGAATATACGCCATATTACTTTGGAACAGATTCTGCCAGATTTGAACAGGATTTTATGATCCAACAGGGAATGAATGTGGTACCAATAGAAGTAAAAGCAGCCGTAACTGTACATTCTCAGAGTCTAAAGGCATTCCATGAAAAATATCATCCTGAAAAATCGATCCGCTTCTCTCTTCAAAAGTATAAAGAGCAGGAGTGGATGGTGAATATTCCTTTGTATGCAGTTTGTAATTGCTAATATAGTGTCTGCTCTATAAAAAACAAATATTAAGAAAATCCGTGCTTTAAAACGACTTGCAATTTCATATGATATGCCCGACAATATTTTGATGAAGTATAATGAATCGTGGCAGGAGGCGTTATGAACATTATCATTAACGTAAAATGGGATAACGAAGCATCTGTATATATCGCAATATGCGATGAACTGGGGCTTGCGCTTGAGTCCGAATCATACGATGATTTAATTCAACGTGTAAAAGATGCCGTACCTGAGTTGTTGGAGCTTAATCATATTCAGGGCTGCACTTCTATGTGTTTTCTCACGAGTGAGCGTCGGGTTGCCTGCGCATAATGTCGAAGAATTATAACAAAGAAATATTAAAGCTCGTCAATCCCGGGACGGGGGCAGGGGTCCACTATCAAAATGCATTCATCCACTCTGAGACGATCTTCTCTACCTTTTCTGTCTCCACCTCCTTATACCTTACAAACAATTGATAGATAATGCCATCCTGCTTGAAGACAACGACTTTGCCAAGCCACTCGTCGCTGAAAGGTGTTGAGCTCACTACCCAGAACTCTTTTCCCTCGACAGACACGCTCTCTCCGTAAAAGTCCACGCCCTCAAATCCGTCAGAATAGCTTGTAGCGCCAATGCTGACTTCCAATGGATAACGATCGGTGTAGATATATGTATATGCAGTTGCTGTAAGCAATTCAGACTTGTAATATTCATTTTCGATTGATATCAACTCAAGATCACCGGCATCATTCCCCTCTATCCTTACGATGGTTTCTCCCGTCAGATGATTCGGTGCAGGAATAATGGTTCTATCCAGCCCCACGTAGCTGACGGCATCCTTGTAATCCGAAAAAAGCTTATCAACTGTATGAGGGCTTTGAGATGAAAACATATCATAATTCTCAACCTGCTTCCTTATCTGCTCACGGCATTCGTTCACTTCCCCCTTGATCTCGCTCATTGGTATTTTTAATGAGTCATCAAAGACAACGGAAAAATCAGTTTTCTTTTCCGGAACTTTTGGATTACTTCCGCTGAAGATAAGCTCTCCTCTGGAAATCATTACTGCGTACACCGTTGAACCTCCGATGAAAAAAACCAAAACCGCCGCAATTACCGCGACCCGGAGCAGCTTTGCGCGGTTGAATCTGCCCTTTTTCCCATTGTGGCGCAGAATGCTTTCCAGCACCCTTTGATTGTTTTCTTCGGACAGGGTGATCTTATCCAGCGCTTTTTTTATATTGTTATTCTCCATATTCGCTTCCCTCAATATACTTTCTGAGAATGATCCTGGCTTCACAGAGGTAATTTCTGATTGTAGATGCCGGTTTTCCTATGATCCCGGAAATTTCTTCGCTCTTATAGCCCTCGTAATAGTACAAGACAACCACAGTCTTGTATTTGTCGGGAAGGCACATCAGTGCGTTTAGCAGCTCGGAATATTGATCTTCCTGATCCTCCGTTCCGATCAATTCCTTGTAGTCTTCAAGGTCTTCATGCCGCCTCCACCATGATTTCAGTTGATTTTTACATAAATTTGTCGCCACTCTGATAAGCCATGCCTTTTCATGTTCGAAGCTGTCAAAGGCTGGAGCTCTGTCGATCAATTTGCAAAAGGTTTCTGTGAGAATATCTTCCGCGTCGTGTGAGTTTTTCATGTATAAATAACAGATTTTATAAAGAATCGCCTGATTCCTCTTGTATATTTCTGTCATTTCCGCATTTGTCCGCATAGAAATCGTTACTCCTTTTCAACTTCTATGATATATACAATCGAACAAGGCGTTTTGTCCGTAATAATACAAAAATATTTCAAAAAACTCCATTTCGAACTCCTTTCAGCAGTGCAATACAAATGCATACTATCACAAACCCTCTAGAACCTCATGAACACATATTGGGGCGATGGAGTTTCTAAAAATCATTCTCTTCACCCATAAAAGCCATGATATTTGCATGTATGATGCCGTTTCTTTTCTGAAGAAAATAATCTGTTGTCATAACATATTTGGGGTAATTATCCTTTATCATTTCAAGCGGTCTGTATTCCCGATCTTCCGTTTCCCGACTCAATGCGATAGTATAAGCCACCTGAACATAAGAGTAATTCATATCACGATTTCGGATAATAAAGTCACACTCCAGTTTTCCAATTCTTCCCACGCTCACTGCACAGTCATGTGAGCGGGCATAGGTATATAGAATATTCTCCAATACCGGTCCATAATTCACCCGATTATCTGTATTGTCAGCAAAATAAAAGCCCGGATCCGAAAGGTAATACTTCTTTTCTCCGCTCAATGATCTCTTTGATTTCATATCAAACCGATCGCATTCATATAATATCTTTGCATCCACCAATGCTCTTATATATCTGGATACGGTCGCTTTTCCGATGCCTAATCCGTTTTTCTTTAATGTCTCACATATACTGTTTATGCTTGTAACCGCTCCGAAATTATTGATGATATAATGCCTGACGATTTCGAACGTTTCCTTCTTCCGTATTTTTACCCTTTTACGAATATCTTTCTCGAATATTTCATTGATCACGCCCTGTACATATTTTCTTTTATCAGCAGGATCATCAATATTGACTGTTCGCGGAAATCCACTCTCCAAAATGTAACTGTTGAGTTCCACATGAGGATTATCATCAATGGTTTTGCCGTAAAATCGCTTCATAGCCTCATATTCACTGAAGCTTAAGGGAAACATCTCAAATTCCAGATATCTGCCCGTCAACTTTGTAACCAGCTCGCCGCTGAGTAAATACGAGTTTGAACCTGTGATGAATATTGACCAACCACCTTCTGTTCTATATCCGTTGATCACAGTTTCAAAATCCTTTACATTTTGTATTTCATCAACAAAAAGATATTTAAGCCCTTTTGCGCTTCCTCTTTCATCGATGCATTTTTCCAGTTCATCCGCTGTCCTGATGCTTTTAAATCCACGCTTATCAAGGTCAATATAAATGATATTATCCTCCGGGACGCCCCCTTCACAAAGTTCTTCTGCTATCGTCTGCATCAGGCTTGACTTTCCGCACCTTCGGACTCCGGTTATTACCTTGATGATATCATCTTCATGGTAAAATCCCCGGATCTTCCGCAAATAGTTTTCCCGTCTGAATAATTTCATTATTGCCTCCCTCAGGAACAGTAGACCATGCTGATTTGAAACTTCAGCATTGCCCTTGCTGATCCAAGGATATCAAAAAATATAGAAAAAATCCAGTTAACGTTACCGATTTTGATAAATTCTTGTTTTTGGTAACCTTAACTAGATTAAACGAGAAAAAGGAACGGGTCTTTTGTCACATCATGTGACGCGATCAGAACGGTCTTGCCCTGCGCTTTATGTTTCTGCTGCCAGAAACCCCGTCAGATCTGCTTTGGTGAATTTGTCGGTAAAGTTTTCTTCCTTTGCCGCCTCTGCCTTTATCCGCTCAAATTCTTTTTCCCACGCTTCTGCAAATTCCATAGAACCTCTGCCAATACCCGTTTTTTCAGAAAAACTCTTCTCCAATGAAGCAACATACTTCTGAACCGGGAGCTGCTTCCTGTACACTTTTTGCATGTACTTCCAATAATCGTCTTCGGACGGGTATGCGCTGATGATCTTCATGACATCTTCGCTGTTTGCCGTCGTCTTGGACATTGATTTTAACGACTCAACGTAGCTTTTTACCTCTTCATCATCAGCATCAAAGCCGGCTTTTAAAGCCCTGACATACAAAGCGTCGTATTCTTTATAATATTTAACCGCTTTTTCATGGGCTTCTTTCTGAGTATCTCCTCCCGCAAGATAGAATCTTTCGCCGTCTGAGATCTCGTCCTTTGTTATAAGTATCGATCTCCCCACCAAAGCAATGTCATCCAAGCTGATCCTTTCAGTCCCGGGCTTATCTGTCAAAATAGTTGTTACAAAGAATTCTCCGGCATTTTCCCTGTCAGTGCTGCCGTTAATTTCAGCTTTTATCATCTCCGCCAGCCGATCGACTGATGAGGAACCGTTTGCTTTATCGGCGAAAGCCTTTGCTCCCGCAAAGAGAATGGCACAAAAGCAGACCACCGCGGCGACGCATATTATTTTTTTCATAATCTTCCTCCTTCCTCTCATGGCTGACGTTCTCCTTTTTTCCTCATCAAAGAACGAATCAACATCATAATCAGGCACTTTTATCATAT